>JAQUEK010000001.1:66337-316247 GCA_028685185.1 Candidatus Altimarinota bacterium | reverse complement strand
TATTGTCTTGGTTTTTATTACGCGTGAGGTACACCTGTTCTCATTCCGAACACAGAAGTTAAGCCACGTAGTGCCGATGGTAGTTACCCTCAGTGGTTGCAAGAGTAGGTAAAAGCCAAGACAATGAGTAGAAGAAGAAATTTATATGGCAAGGGGCAAAATAAACATGCCCGAGTAGCTCAGCCTGGATAGAGCAGCAGCCTTCTAAGCTGAAGGTCACAGGTTCGAATCCTGTCTCGGGTACCAATTATATTTAAATTTGTGCCGGGTAATTAGCTCAGTTGGTTAGAGCGCTTGCTCGACATGCAAGAGGTCACAAGTTCGAGTCTTGTATTACCCACCATTAAAACAATCAGATAATTAGGGTGATTAGCTCAGTTGGCGAGAGCATCTGCCTTACAAGCAGAGGGTCATTGGTTCGAATCCAATATCACCCACCATATTTTGAAAAAAAACAAAAATCTTAGTGAAAGCTAAGATTTTTTTAATGCCTATTTTTTATTCCATAAAGACAGCATTTGTCATTTATGATCTCAATAGCAATTTTATTACTATTTAAATAGTAATGATATCTATATATTTAGCTTATTTTCGTTGTTTTATAAACTATCAATCTTTGATTATTATATAGACAATATGGACAACTTACATAAATTGTTTAATAAATCACAACAATATATTAAGATATAATCATTTCCTAAATTTAGGTTTAATTAACATTATACATTATAATTAAATCACAAAAATAAAAATCTTAAGAAGGAGTGTGTCATGGTAATAAATCCGGAATTAGTCAAAAAAAGAAAAAAGCCTCTCAAGAACGTTTTGAATATTCTTTCAAATGAAAAAAGAGAACTGAAGGATTATGATACTGCTGCAGTTGAGATGCTTAATCAATAGTTCAGCTTCCAACGAGCATATCTCAGATATATAGTGCAATTGTCTGCCCTGAAGTTATGGCCCTTTGTGCTTCTTTGAATTTTGCCTCTATCCTATCATTTCATAAATCAAACATTTCAACCTCCTGATCGGATTGTCTATATCTCACCTTTACTGATCATTCTATAGGAAATGATAGTTTATCTCATATCCAATGCCATTTAGATGCGGTTAGTGAATTTGAATATAATTCTAGTTCATTTTCATTTCAAACGATAATCTCATTTTTTTCAACATCTTTTTTTATTACAAAAAGAGCAGGTCATCATCATATCTCTATTCATTTCCTCTGACCTATAGTATAATACCAGGCTCATTTATGTTGTCCAAGTATATGTCCACTTGTGTCTACTATATTCCCTATTTCAGTAGGGATTTTCTTTTCTAGGAATTTATGCATATCAACCTTTCATACGAAACATATTCATTGGCTATCCTTTCTTTTTGCATTAGGAAGTCATATCTCTTCTGCTATTTTCCTGACTTCTGTCTTCTTTATTCATCAAATCGGAAATAGTGATTTTGAAAGCTGGAATTGATTCAATCATGATAGGAAATAGGATTGATCCTTTGTTTCGTCGATTCATTTCAGCAATCTGTATTGGAGACCGGTCTCCTCAATCCTTGCATAATGTCCTGTTGCTATATAATCAAATCATAATTCCATAGCCTTTTCAAGGAAAAGCTTGAATTTTATTTCAGAATTGCAGAGTATATCAGGGTTTGGGGTAATTCATGATTTATATCCATCATAAATATAATCAACAACTTTCTTGTTATATTCCTCTCTGAAATCAAATATTATGAATGTCTTGATGCCAAGAAATGAAGCTACTTTTATTGCTTCATCCCTATCTTCCTTCGTAGGACAATTTTCCTCTTCGCTGATATAATTCTTCATGAATCATGCGCAGACCTCATATCCTTCTTTTTGCAGAAGATATGCTGTTACGGCTGAATCCACTCATCATGAAAGTCATACCAATACTCTTTTTTTCTTCATTTTTAAGTTATTTTAAAGCTTATTTATTTTAATTATCACAAGTGAATTTGCAAACTTTAAAAAAATATAATATATTATTTTTTACTAAAGAAAAAATTTATCTTAAAGAAGATAAGAATAAAAGGAAATATGATAATAATGAAAGGTAAGATAATTATTTTACTTCAATATATTTTTCTTCTGAATTTTCCTGAATTTTCCCTATGAAATAATCTTCAAGAGGTTCTGTAAGATTCTTTACCTTGTCTTCGGCTATAATCTTTCATTTATGTATTATGGCAAACCTATCACAGATCGATTCAACGTCTGATAGGATATGAGTATTGAAAAATACGGTTGTTCAATTTTTTTTAAGTTCAAGAATCAGGTTCTTCACCATTTTTCTTCATATTGGATCAAGTCAGCTCATAGGCTCATCAAGAAACACGATTTTCGGGTCATTAATTATTGCTTGCGCAAGACCGATTCTTTGAAGCATTCATTTTGAATATTTCACCAAAAGCTTATTAGCTGATTCTTTCAATCATACCTTTTCGAGAAGCTCATATATCTTTTCATTGAGAATCTGCTCTGGCATATCAAAAAACTTTCCATTGAATTCAAGGAATTCATATCAGGTAAGATATTTGTATAGATATGTGTTTTCAGGCATGAAACCTATCTGATTCTTCGTTTCCTTTGAAAGGCCTTTGTTTCATAATATGAATATCTCTCAATTATCAGGTTTTATAAGGTCAAGTATGCATTTCATAGTCGTTGTCTTTCATGCTCAATTCGGTCAGAGAAATCAGAAGACCTCTCAAGAATAAATCTCCAGGTCAACTCAAAACAGGATCTGTTTCTTGTCAAGGATCTTATCAATATTATCTATTTTCAAGATAACCTCTTTTCACATATTCAAACTATAAAAAATAAATCTCGCAAATTATAGGATTTTAATTGTTTTTTTCAAGATTTAATATAACCAATTCAAATGTTGACAAATTATTAAAAGTCTCTATAATCAAAAAAATATTTAAAAAGGAAAATATAGTGGTTGCGAATTCAAATGCTGTAGCTAAAGATAGAAATGACCTAATCCAAGATATAAATGGATTTGCCGGCTACGATATTGCCTCTAAGATGTGAATTGAAAAATACCAGGATCATGTATTGGAAAACATAAGATCACTCATGTCTAAAAAAACAATTTTCTCAAATGAGGCAGAATATGCTGAATTGCTTAACAAGGAATGATTGAAAGTCGAGATAAACCTTTGAAATAACTGTTTCCATAAGTGTCTGCATTGTCTTCATTGACATGATAATCTAGGAGCTGACCTTGATTTTGAACAGTCCTTGATAGTATTGAGGAAATATTCATCAAGATTGAAACATGTGAAAGAAGTTATCTTTACCTGATGAGAGCTCATGGATATGAAAAATTTTCCATTATTCATCGAAGAACTTGCAAAAAAATGAATCAGAAAGATAAGCTTTGTGACAAGATGAGGAGTTGTGAGAAATGATTCAAATTCAGCTGAATTATTGAAATTAAAAGAAAGGTTTCCTGATCTTGATCTGTCTTTCTCAATTTCTTTGGATCAATACTCATCTGTTTATAATGCAAATGATATACTCAAGATAGAAAACATCGCCAGTCTTATCGATCTTAGCTTTAAATTATGAAATCAAAGCATATATTTCAAATCTGCGCTTCCCTCAAAGGATAAGCAAGAGATGGAAGAACATATTTATTTCAACCAAATCGATTTTGAAGAGATCCTCAGTGCCCTTAAGAAACAATTCAATTTCATCGTATCAAAAGAACAAAATGGTATTTTCATATTAAAAAAGGATGGAAAGGAAATCCTATTGCACAGGACAAAACATAGACTAAAGGGTTATACGGAAAATGCTGCAAAAATGAAGTGAGTCTCTTTGGAAATGGATTGCGAGCACTTGTTCTATGATAATCATTTCAAGATGATGATAGATCCTTCATTTAATATTCTCTATTGTTCATATGTAAATCATTGAAACAATGATCAAACAAATTCAATCTGAAATCTGCTGACAGACAGCAGATGAGTTTTGATGCAAAGGTTTTTTGAGACAAAAAGGAGATTCTATGAACTCCTTACTCCTGAGAAAATAATAGAATATGCCATTGATCCGAAATGAAAGATTCTTTGTGCGCCGCTTAGAAAGGAAATATATGCTTAGCCAAAAAACTCTTTTCAAGTTATTTGATTTTAGGATTAATTCAAATATACTTAACAAGTTATTTTTTAACTTAAAAAAACCATGTGTGAATATGAAAACTGAATGCAAAGCGTTTCGATAGATTCAGAGGCTCCTGAATTCGAACTTCCAGCATATAATCCCATAAAAGACTCAGAAGTGCTTATATCATCCGAAGATTTAAGGTGAAATTGGGTTGTATTGTTTTATTATCCTGCTGATTTTACTTTCGTATGCCCGACTGAACTTAAGGATATGGCAGATGCAAAGCAGATATTCGATGATTTAGGCGTAGTTGTATTGGCAGCATCGACAGATACCCAATTTTCTCACAGAGCATGGGTAAAAAATGAGAAACTCATGGAATGATTCCCTTATCTGATGCTTGCTGACCATAATTGAGATATCGCTGATTCATACGGGATACTTGATTACAATACCTGAATTGCTGCAAGATGAACATTCATAATAGATCCTGACGGTATTTGCAGATGAATAGAGATAACTTCAGGTCCGCTTGGAAGAAACAGCAATGAATTGATAAGAAAGATAGAAGCACTTCAATTTATGAGAGAAAATCCAGGAACTGCATGTCCAGCTAAATGGGTAATATGAAACAAGACATTGACACCATCTATTAAAATAGCATGAGAAGTCGCTGACGCTCTGAAATAACAATAACATGATCCTGTAAATCTGTTATCATTCTTCATAAAAACATTAAAGATTCGGTCCGAGTGACCGAATCTTGTTTTTTTGAGCTCATTTGACTTTTTTGTAAAAAGGATATACTAATATCTAACTTAGGTTAATTCAGAGTAAAAAGAAGAGATTCTTTTTACATTTTTAATAATAATTTTGACACAATTTCATGACTCAAACGAACACAAATATTGATGACTATTACTCACAGATACCTGCCAATACCGATGATGACAAGAAAGAATCAGGAAAGCCTGCAGTGAAGCTTAAGATAAAAGCCAAGAAAGTAGAGGTAGCTGAAGAGCAGATTGAAACTCCAGTAAAAGAGGAGGAATCTTTCGTTGAGCCTAAAGAAAACCTATCAAGACTTAAAATCAAGAAACCAGGATCAACCATCACATTTGAAGCAGCCCCTAAGAAGGCAGAAGTGATCAAAGAAGTTAGAATAGAAACAAACCAATTCAAATCAGAAAAAACAGAAAGATTCAATAGAGAAGAGAAATTTGAAAGAAAAGTGGAATTACCAGAAAAAAAAGAAAAACCTGAAGAAATTGAAAAAAATGTAGTAAGCATAATAAAAGAGGAAACAAGCATTGATAGCGATGCTGTTCATGCAAAATTCTGATCACAGAAAAAAGAGCTTAAAACGTGATTTAGCTGATGATTCAGCAAAGATAAGCCAAAATGATGATTTAGTCACCAGAATGATTATTCAGAAAAAAGGTTTTGAGGAAAGAAATCATATAAAATGAAATGATTTTCCGATGAAGATGATGGATCTTTCAGAAGATCAAAGAAATCATTCGATTCAAAAAGAGAAAAATCAGTTGAAGACATAAAACAGACACTTGTTGATAAGACATGATTGAATGTTGCGATTCCAGATTTCCTTACAGTAAAGGAATTCAGCGAAAAGATCTGAATAGTAATACCGAAAATAATAGGAGAATTCCTGAAGAACTGAATGATGGTCAATCTTAATTCAAAGGTTGATTTCGACACGTGTTTCATAATCGCAGAGACTTTCTGAATAAAAGTCATCAAGGATAAGGAACAGGCCGTTTCAATGGCAAGCCTTCTTGAATGAAACATATCAGAGCTTATAAAGAATGAGGATCCTGCAAAAGCTATCGAAAGATCACCTATAATAAGCATAATGTGACATGTCGATCACGGTAAGACATCTATTCTTGATTATATAAGAAAAACACAAGTAGCATCGTGAGAAGCCGGATGAATAACACAAAAGATTTGAGCATATCAGGTTGATAGGGATTGAAAGAAGATAACATTCTTAGATACTCCTTGACATGAAGCTTTCAGTATAATGAGGGCAAGATGAGCAAAACTTACAGATATAGCTATAATAGTTGTTGCTTGAGATGAATGAATGAAACCGCAGACAATCGAAAGTATTAACCATGCGAAAGAAGCCTGAGTTCCTATAATCGTTGCTGTAAATAAGATGGATAAACCAGGTGCAAATATAGATCTTGTAAAATGACAATTGGCAGAACAATGACTTCAGCCAGAGGATTGGGGATGAACAACTGTCGTAGTTCCGGTTTCAGCCCATACAGGACTTTGAATTGAAACATTGCTTGATATGATACTTCTTGTTTCTGAAATGCAGGAGCTTAAAGCTAATCCAGAAAGATCTGCAATCGCAACTATCATCGAATCGCATTTGGATGCAAAATTATGACCTTTAGCTACGCTTCTTGTCAATACATGAACACTGAGAAAATGAGACGTTGTCACTTGTGCACAATCTTTCTGAAGGATAAAATTCCTGAAGGATTTCAAGTGAAAGAATATTGAAAGCGCTTGACCATCCACTCCTATATTGATATCTTGATTGAATGAAGTTGTAGAATGATGAGATATATTGCAGGTTGTTGCTGATGTTGAGACTGCAAGAGCTAAGTCACATGATTATAAGCTTGTAAAATCTTCAAGAAGCATAAATAAATTCGAATGAGCTTCACTTGAGCTTCTATTGAACAGGATAAAGACATGAAACCTTAAACAATTGAAAATAGTTCTTAAGGCTGAATCAAACTGAAGCCTTGAAGCCCTTAAAGAAGCTTTGTTCAAGCTTTGAACAGCTGAAATAAAAACCCATATAATACATAGCTGAGTTTGAGAGATAAATGATTCTGATGTGCTTATGGCTTGAACTAGTCAGGCAATCCTTGTGTGATACAATGTATGATATGTCTGACAAGCAAAGCATACTTTGAATAATTCTAAAATAGAGGTGATAAATAAGAAGGTAATCTATCATATATTGGAGAAAATCGAATCGATAATAACTTGAATGATAGACATAAAACACGAAGATCTTGATCTATGAGAAGCAAAAGTCAAACAGATATTCTTCAATTCAAAAGAAAGATTGGTCCTATGACTTGAAGCTACTTCTTGAAAAATCGAGAATAAGGCAAAGATACGTGTCATAAGAAATGGAAAGAAAATCTGAAACTGAGAGGTTGTAAGCTTGAAATCATGAGTTATGGATGTTCACGAAATTGAGGCTCCAAGCGAATGCTGAATTGCTTTCAAATGAGAAGTGAAGGTTGAAGTCTGAGATCTATTGGAATTCTATAAAGTCGTTCAGAGAAAAGGATAGCCTGCCAAAGCTTAAATTAATCTAAAGTAATTTTTATAAAAACCTGATAATCATATTGGTCTTCAGGTTTTTTTGTTGCTATCATTTAATTACATCCGCATAAAAATACCATAAAATTTTGATAAATCACACTTTTTTGGTATACTTGAAATAGTATAATTTATAGATAAAACCAGAAGATGCATAATTATCTCATAAAAATGTATCATTGATACAATAAGTGAAAGAGCGTATTTAAAAATTTTTTGAATGAAATAGGTAAGACTTTGGAATGAAACAAATTCATCTTCTGATTGAATTATTTCAAGTGAGAGTATTTTTATTCTCTTTCCTGTGCAGATGAAATATATTCATCTATCGAATCGAAGTTCTATACATCATTCAATGATTTTCAGATCATAAAGGACGAAAAGGATATCTTCAATTATAAGACCGAAAAAGTTGTAGTATGAGAGATAATTTTGGACAATAGCTGGTTCTTCCCCTTTAAGGTGGATGAAACCGAATGAACCGATTTCGTTTTCAACCTATTTCGCAGCTTTGAGAATTTCGACGTGATAAATGACAGATTTTGAATTTTCATTGAAGCTAAGCCTATACATGAAGAATGAATCTGATTCTATTTCAAATCAAGATTCCAATTCTTCTTCTTCAAGATATTCCTATCTCTTACATTCTTCAAATACCTTTTCAATTTCAAAACGCAAAAAGACTGGAAATCTGCAGGATATAAGTATTTCAATGAAAAAATCCACAAGGAGCTTTTTGAAACAAAAATATATATTTTAGCAGAATCGACGTCTAAAGAATTTGCCATTTCAAGGATAAAGGCGATATTTAACAATTTTTTGGTTTTTAAGAATTACCCGCTGAACCATTTCAAATTGAACATACATTACAACATCTTATCTTTAGAACCATTCATAAGCTGAAATGCGCCGCTTAAAAAGCTTATTTTAACTTCCGAAGAAATCACTTCTTTTTATCACTTCCCGCAAAATCCAAAATCCGAAACAAGCCTGCTTAAGGTTACAGCGAGAAAGCTTGCTCTGCCGATATGAGTTCCTACAATCGATTATAAGGTACTTCAAAATTGAGAGATATGTCCGATCGATTGACCGGAGAATATGAATGTCATATGAGTTTCAGATTATAGATCAATAAGAGTTCCTGTCTGAATATATGATGAAGACAGACTGAGACATACCTATGTCATAGGAAAGACATGAGTCTGAAAATCAAAGTTCCTAGCATCGCTTTTCATAAGCGATATAAAATGATGAAAATGAATCTGAATAATCGATCCTCATGGTGACCTATTCGAAGAAGCATTGATGAATATTCCCGAATCAAGGAAGAAAGATGTCATAATATTCGATCCGACCGATGAAAAATTCCCATTCTGCATGAATCCTTTGGATATAAGAGGAAATGAGTCAAAACAGGTTCTTGCGAAATGATTCATAGATATATTCAAGAAATTTTTCTGAGCCAACTGGAATCCTAAGCTTGAACATGTGTTGCGTATGATTTTTCTAGCTCTTCTGGATAAGCCTGGTTCAACCATTTTCGATATAATAAGAGCCTTGACCAACAAAGATTTCAGATATGAGATGATCGAGGCCATACAAGATGATGTCGTTAAGAATTTCTGGACGAATGAATTCGCATGATGGTCACAGCAATTCAATACCGAGGCGATAATGCCGATATTAAACAAGGTCTGACAGCTTCTTTCCATAGATATGATAAAGAATATCTTCATTTCCAAAGAGAATAAGCTTGATTTCAAGCAAATGATGGATGAATGAAAAATCCTTCTTGTGAAACTTCCGAAATGAAAGTTACAGGAGGAGATAATGTGATTCCTATGAGCGATGCTTATAACAAAAATATTTCAGACTTCAATGTCCAGGCAAAGTGAAGATAAAAATAACAGAAGGCCGTTTTTCCTATATGTTGACGAGTTCCAGAACTTTGCTACAGAAACTTTCAATGAGATACTTGCAGAAGCAAGAAAATACTGATTATGACTTACTGTTGCACATCAATACATAAAGCAGATTCCACCGAAGATTTCAGAGAGCCTTTTTTGAAACGTATGAACCCTTGTGAGCTTCAGGATCTCTTCAGAAGATGCTATTTATATGAAACAGCATTTCGATCCGTTCATAGATACATACGACCTTGCTAATTTGAGTCAAAGGGAGTTCTATGCTAAGATGATAGTGAAATGACAGGTTAAGGATCCATTCAGCTTGAGGGCTTTATATTTGGAGGATCCTAAGGTTGATAAAGCTTTCATAGAGGAGCTGTACAAGATATCGAGATCAAAATATTCACGTCCACTGGAAGAGGCTAAAAAGATAACTCAAGAAGAGCAAAAAGATGTAATAAAGAAAATTGAAGAATTCTCTGAACCAATTATCTAGTCGCTGTTTTTATAGATGCAAAATCTGTTTCTTCATTTTTCTTTAGCTTCATATACGGCATCATCAGCTTTTTTTATCATATTTTTTCAACTCATCTCACCACCAGGAATCCGACTTTTTATTCATATGCTTACAGTTATTTTAATATCTTCATTTTTTATTTTATCACGAACTTTCATTGTCCTTGTTGATTCAAGGATTTTGTTTGCAACCTCAATAGCTCACTTTTCTCAAGTTTCCGGTAATATTATAGTAAATTCCTCTCATCAGTATCTTGCCAATATATCAGATTCTCTTAGAACATAAGTGACTTGTCGTACGAACTCCTCAAGTACAATATCACCCATTTCATGTCAATATGTATCGTTCAGATTTTTGAAGTGATCAAGATCTAGCATCAGAACACTCATCGGTTGAGAATTTCTCTTATGTAGACTTACAAGCTTTTCAATCTCAGTGAATAAGAATCGTCTATTGAAAGCTCACGTCAAGGCATCGATATTATTCATGTTCTGAAGATGTTCATTATTGATCATATTATATTCATTGTGTCATAAGTTTCTAATTGTAAGACTAATATAATCACATATTGAACTTATTTCTTCAAGACTAAGCATATGGGGTTTCCTACTTTTTCAGTTAAAATCAATTATATATTTTCACAGCTCTTTTCAACATATATTGATAGGATAAATAACACCATTATAGGATAAACCATCATCATCCTTTTCATCCATAAATGAAATGGTCTTATTTCAATAATTGCAGTGAGGTATTCGGATGTGCAAGCCTGAACAATAAAAAATACTGCATCCTTAACAGACAATATACCAAAGAAGAATATGAGACTCTCGTACCTAAGATAATAGAACATATGAGAAAGACAGGCGAGTGGTGAGAATTCTTCCCTATAAGCATTTCTCCATTCTGATATAACGAGTCTGCAGCAATGGATCATTATCCTTTATCAAAGGAGAAAATTCTTGAAAGCGGTTTTAAGCTGTCTACTTATGAAAATCCGAAACCCGTTGTGACAAAGACAATCCCTGCATCAAAATTACCTGAAGATATAAGGGAAATCCCTGATGACATCTTGAATTGGGCGATAGAATGTGAAGTTACAGGCAGGCCATTCAGAATAATAAAGCCAGAGCTTGAGTTCTACAGGAAACACTCGCTTCCTATCCCAAGAAGACATCCGGATCAGCGTCATCTGGACAGGATAAAGCTCAGAAATCCAAGGAAACTATATAGTAGAGATTGTGACAAATGCGGCAAATGAATGAATACAACATATTCTATAGACAGGACTGAGATTATATATTGCGAGCAATGCTATGATAAGGAATTGTCTTAGATAAAAAATTTTGAAAAAAAAATAAAACGGTATAATCTGCATTAGATACACCGTTTTATTTTTACCTGAATCTTTTTGTCGATCAAAATATATATCCATACGTATAATATAAACAGTTAATATGAAACCAATGACAGATAAAATATCAGAGACGAAAAAATGCATATGCTGATCATCTTTCGATATCACAGGCAAAGACAAGGTTTTCTATGATATGGTTTCACCCATCTTCAATTGAATAAAATACCAGATTCCAAGCCCGAACATATGTCCGGATTGCAGGCAGCAAAGAAGGCTCGCATTCAGGATGGAAAGAAACCTGTATAGAAGAAAATGTGATTTCACCTGAAAATCTCTTATCTCAATGTATTCTCCTGATAAGAAAGATATAGTGTACGATTATGACATATGGTGGTCAGATAAATGGAGTGCCTTTGATCATTGAACCGATTTTGATTTTTCACGCCCGTTTTTCGAGCAGTTCCATGAGCTGTTTATGAAAGTCCCGAAGGCACATATAGAGATAAGCCCGAGTGAGAATAGCGAATATACGAATCAGGCAGGATATAATAAGAACTGCTATCTTATATTTGAAGCATGATATTGTGAAGATTCCATGTATTCCAACAGCATCTGGAATTCGAAGGATACGATGGATTCATCTTTTGTGAATTACGCAGATAATTGCTATGAATGTTTGGATGTGAAAAGATCTTTCGCATTATTCTATTCCCAAGAATGTGAAAACTGCAGCGATTCTTCATACTTGACTGATTGCCAAAATTGCCAAAACTGCCTTTGATGCTGGAATCTCAGATGAAAGCAATATCATATCCTAAATAAGCCTGTTTCAAAGGAATCGTATGAAAAAACGATCTGTGATATAAAAAAAGATCCGGAAAAGAAAAGAGATTTCCTAAAGATTCTATATAATGAAAAGAAAGACGGGGTAATATGAAGAGATCTGCACAATATAGGTTCAGAAAATGCCATTTGAAACAATATATCTGAGTCCAATGACTGTTCCTGATTCGACATTCAATGAAGCAGAAACTGCACGGATTCCTATTCCATATATGATTCTGTCGATTGTAAGGATTATTCTTACTGGTGAAATAAATCCAGCCTCATATATGAATCTACAAGCATTTGAAACATTGCGAACAAGATCCTTTTTTCCTGGATGTGCTATGAGAACATAAACGATATAATATATTCGATGAATTGTGTAAACGGATCTTCTTATCTTTTCTGATGTGTTTGAATGAAAAATTCTTCCTACTGCATCCTCAACAAGCAATACACTCGCGAAGAATATGAGATTCTTGTCCCAAAGATAATAGAACACATGAAAACAATCTGAGAATGGTGAGAATTCTTCCCGGCTAACCTTTCTCCATTCTGATACAACGAGACAGTAGCAATGGAATATTATCCAATATCCAGTAGTGATTCGATCAATCGCATCGCTACTGATTGAAAACCGATCTTCAACTGGTCAGACTACGAAAACCCTATTGTGAAAGTCGAGAAAACAATTCCAGCAGACAAGCTTCCAGACGATATCATTGATATCCCAGATGACATAGTGAACTGGGCGATACTTTGTGAGATAAGCTGAAAACCATTCAGGATAATGAAAAAGGAATTGGATTTCTATAGAAAGCATTCTTTGCCGATCTCTAGAAGACATCCGGATATTAGACATATGGATAGGATGAGCATGAGAAATTTAAGAAAGATATATGATAGTGTTTGCTTTAAATGCTCTACAGAAATAAGGACAACATATGCCCCGGAAGAGAACAAGATAGTATATTGCCAGCAGTGTTATGATAAGGAGGTTTATTAAAGCGAAGGCCATAAATCTTGATTTCCAAAAATAATAGTATAAAATACAAAAAATCGAAAGCTTTATTATTTAAATAATATCTATGTTTGATAAGATTCCCCTTTTTTCATCATTAGATAACAATGAAAAGAATAAGTTATCCCTTTTTTGCCAAGAAAGGCTTATAAGATCATGAGAAGTGCTCTTCAATGAATCTGACGAGGCGACAGCCCTATATATAGTAAAGGAATGAAAATTAAAGGTATACAGGGATAGAAGCGAATGAGAGCAGGTCTTATGATTCATAGAAAATGGCGATATAGTATGAGAGATGGCTATATTTGAAGCTATTGGCGGAATCCCCAAAAAAAGGATGGCATCTGTCCAGGCAGCAAAAGATACTGATCTAATAGTTATAATGAATTACTCGATATTGGATCTTTCTAAAAAATATTCTGAAATTTATGAAAAAATATTGAAAATAATAGAGGAAAGAAGACAAAAAAACGGTAATTTTTAATTTTTGAGACAAAAATTTGTACAACATATTCTCTAAATAAAGAGAATATACGAGTTTTATCCATATAGTATAAGAAAAAAGTAAAAAATAAATTTGCAATCGGTATTTTTTTTCATACAATGTGCGAGCTAATTCTATATACATGATTTATTGTTCTAAACAGCTACTAAATGTCAAAAGAAGATAAAATCGAAGTAGAGGGTGTTATTGTAAAGACCCTTCCTTGAGCGCTTTTTGAAGTTAAATTACCTGATGATTTCGGGTGAGGCTGAATTATCATTAGAGCATATATTTCATGAAAAATGAGAAAAAACTTTATAAATCTAATCGAATGAGATACTGTTCTTGTAGAGCTTACTCCGTATGATTTATCAAGATGAAGGATAATTTTTAGAAAAAAATAATTTACCATTAAGTTACATCAAAAAATGAAAGTAAGACCATCTGTAAAAAAAATGTGTGATAAATGCATGATTATAAGAAGAAACAGAATAGTTCGTGTGATTTGCGAAAACCCAAAACATAAACAAAGACAAGGGTAACCTTTTATTATATTTAAATAATTTTTAATTATTCTATGGCTAGAATTGCTTGAGTATCACTTCCAAATGGAAAACATGTAGAGATTGCTCTTACATACGTTTATTGAGTATGAAGATCAATGTCTAATAAAGTTTTAGATAAGGTTTGAATCGAAAAGACTTTAAAAATAGAGACTCTTTCTGAGGATCAATTGGATAAGATTCGTGACGAATTGAAGAATCACTTGATTGAGTGAGATTTAAGAAGAGAAGTCGCTCAGAATATCAAAAGATTACAAGAGGTAAATTCTTACAGATGATTCAGGCATAAAAAACATCTTCCAGTAAGATGACAGAGAACTAAAACGAATGCTAGAACTAGAAAATGAAAAGCAGTTTCAATTGCAAACAAGAAAAAATAAATTTAATTCAATTTAATTAATCATACTAATATGGCAAAAGCAACTCTTAAAAGATCAAAAAAGACTAGAAGGAATGTTATTGAATGAGTAATTTCAATAAACGCTTCTTTTAATAATACTCACGTGGTAGTTTGTGATACCGAGTGAAAGGTATTGACTTGGGCTACATGATGAAGTGCTTGATTCAAATGAGCTAGAGAAGCTACACCATATGCTGCTCAAATAACATCTGAAAGCGCTTGTTCAAAAGCAAAGACAATGCATTCAATGGAAAAAGCGAAAGTATTGGTTAAATGAATCTGAGCATGAAGAGAGCAGGCTATAAGATGAGTTATAAACTCTTGAATAGATCTGATCTGAATTTTTGATATCACTCCAGTTCCACACAACGGATGCAGGAAGAAGAAAGTAAGAAAATTGTAAAACAAAAAACTTAAATTTAAAAAATTAGTATTAACTTTTAAAAAATATATGAGGTATACTTGACCAAAAATGAAACTTTGCAGAAGAGAATGAATAAATCTTTTTTGAACTGAAAAATACGATCTTTCAAAAAACCACAGAAAACCTATGGGTAAATGAGGTTTCGGTAAGATGTCTGATTTCAGCCTACAATTAAGAAAGAAGCAAGCTGCAAAAAGAATGTATGGTGTAACTGAAAAACAATTTTCTGCATACTATAAGAAAGCTTTGAAGCTAAACTGAATATTATGAGAGAACATGCTTAGGTTAATCGAACTAAGATTTGATAATGTTGTTTTCAAATCAAATTTCGCTAGAACAATAATGCAAGCTAGACAATTCGTTGGTCATGCACATTTCCTTGTAAACTGAGAAAAAGTTAATATCGCATCTTACTCATTGAAAGTTTGAGATGTAATCGAGTTAAGAGAAAAATTGAAAGAATCACCTATATATAAATCACTTGTTGAAGAATTTAAGGAATTCATGAAGACTAACAAAAGCTGATCAATCACTAATGCAAAATGGCTTGAAGTTAATCCTGATAAACTGACTATCAAACTTATAAGGGTTCCAGAAAAAGATGATTTCGATCAAACTATAGATGTACAAAAAATTATAGAGTTCTACTCTAAATAGTAATAAAAATCTTAACTTAATAAATTATGCACATTATTCATAATATTATATGAGTACCGAAAATCACTCATGAAGCAGTAAGTGAGTTTGAGTCTAAATTCATAATAGCTCCTTTGCCAAGTGGATTTTGAGTTACTATTGGTAATTCATTAAGAAGAATAATGCTTTCTTCCATACCATGAGCTAGGGTTACTTGAATCAAGGTAAAGTGAATAAGTCATGAATACTCTACTATTCCATGAGTGAAAGACAGCGTTTTGGATATCATGCTTAATATAAAGAATCTTGTTATTGATAAAAGCGATACTTCAATCGAATGGATCTCATTGAAAAAGAATAAGGCTTGAGTTGTGACTGCATGAGATATAAAACTACCATCAAATATAAAGATTTTAAATCCAGATTTGTATATAACTGAAATAGATAAGGACTGACTTGAATTAAGTATTGACTTCAGAATAGAAAAAGATGCAGGTTATATGAGTATAGAAGAATTGAAGAAAAGAGAAGAAGATGTAAATGTTCTGCTTTTGGACGCGAATTTCTCTCCAGTATTGAATGTAAAGTATGAAATCCTTCCTCTACGTTTCGGAGACATCACAAATCTTGATTCTCTAGAAATGACAATCAAGACAAACTGAATCATATCTCCTGAAGATGTATTGAGATTCTCTGCTGATATGCTTAAATCTTACTTTGGATTGTTCAATGAAGAAGGTCTTCAGATCGAATGAGAATTCATCTGAGATATAAAGAAGCTTATAGAAAAGGAAAAAGCTGAAATCAAGACTGAACTTGAAAAAGAAACATACACTCCTATCGAGATAATGTGACTTTCTCCAAGAACATTGAACGCTTTGGTTAACTGAGATATACTTTCTATAGAGCAGCTTACAAAATGTACTGAAGCAAAATTATCTTCTATAAAAGGTTTCTGAAAGAAAGCTATGACAGAAGTTAGAGATGCATTAAGGGAAAGAGGATTGAAATTATTATGAGACGATTAATAAAACTACAAAACAATAATTAACTTAATTAAAATATTATGAGACATAGAGTTCAAAAAACATTCAGATTCAATCATAAGGATACTGATCACAGACAAGCAGTTCTAAGAAATTTGCTAACTAGCTTCTTCATGCATAAAGCTATGGTAACAACTTTAAAGAGAGCAAAAGCCTTATCTGTAATGGTTGATAAATTAGTTAATGTTGTAAATTCAAAAGATAAGATGAATGCAATAAGAGAAACTGGAAGATTTCTATTTACAAAAGAATCTTCATTGGAGCTTTTCAATAATGTTGCCCCAAAATATACTGATAAAAAATGCGGAATTACAAGAATCACTCCTATTAAATATAGAGATGGAGACTGCGCAAAGCTTGTAAAAATCGAATTAGTTTAATTAATTTATTGTTTATAATAATATGAAAACCCTTAATCCAACACAATTACAAAATACCGAAAGAAAATGGTATGTTATCGATGCAGAAGGTCAAACTTTAGGTAGGCTTGCTACAAGGATCGCTACTCTTTTAAGATGAAAGAATAAAGTCAATTTTGCACCATATGTTGATAACTGAGATTATGTTGTTGTTTTAAATGCTTCAAAATTCGCTACTACTTGAAACAAGGAAAACGACAAGGTATATAGAACGCATTCATGACACATGGGTTCGCTTAAAGAAACAAACCTTAGCACTATGAACAAGAAGAAACCAGCAGAAGCTTTGAAATTAGCTATCAGCTGAATGCTTCCAAAGACAAAGCTTCATGATGCAATGCTTGGAAGATTGAAACTAGAGTTGAAGCCTACTCATAAATATGAGGCGCAACAACCAGTTAAGATCGAATTATAATTTAAAACTAATATTTTTAAAAACTCTAATATATGGCAGCTAAAAAATATACATACGCACTTGGTAAAAGAAAAACTGCAATAGCACAGCTTCAATTGTTTGAATGAGCAGGTGAATCTATGATTAACGGTATGAAATATCAGGAATATGTTACAAGACCTGATTTATACAGTGTTCTTCTATCACCTCTTAAGCTAATAAGCGCTCAAGATAAATATCATTTCATAGTTAAGGTTGTTTGATCAGGTGAAAGTGCACAGGTACAAGCAATAAAATTAGCAATATCTAGAGCTCTAGCGTCTTTGGATCTAGCTTCTAAGAAATCTCTTAAGATGTCTTGAATGCTAACAAGAGACGCAAGAAAAGTTGAAAGAAAGAAACCAGGATTACATAAGGCACGTAAAGCTACTCAATGGTCAAAACGTTAATTCTAAAAATTTTATTTTAAATATTTATAATAAATTCCTATTATGCCTACTATCAACCAATTAGTAAGAAAAAACAGACAAGATAAAACGAAAAAAAGCAAATCTCCAGCTTTGATGGTTATTAAAAATACTATCAGAAGAACAACTAGTGAACTTGCTTGTCCTCAAAAAAGATGAGTATGTACTAAGGTATATACTACTACTCCAAAAAAACCGAATTCTGCGCTTAGAAAAGTTGCAAAAGTAAGACTTACTAATGGTCATGAAGTTATCGCATATATTCCTGGAGTCGGTCATAATCTTCAAGAGCATTCCGTTGTAATGATCAGAGGATGAAGAGTAAAAGATTTGCCTTGAGTAAGATATCACATCCTAAGATGAGTTCTTGATACTCAATGAGTTGATAAGAGAGGACAATCTAGAAGTCTATACGGAGCAAAGAAACCAAAAGCAAAAAAATAATATGAAACTACGTTCGGTCAGAACATCCTAGAATCTAAATATATAACTTAATTCACCTATGAGTACAAAAGGTAAAATCGATATAAACATCACAAAAAACGATAGATTGATGAAATTCACAAACTATGTGATGAAGGAATGAAAAAAATCTTTAGCATTAAAAATAATGAGTAATGCTTTCGAAGAAATGAAAAAGAAAGGACATAAGAATCCTGAGGAAGTTTTCGAAAAGGCTCTTATTAATATCATGCCAAGAATTGAAGTAAGACCTAAGCGCGTTTGAGGTTCAATCTACCAAGTTCCACAAGAAGTTAAACCAAAAAGACAATTAGCACTTGCTGCAAGATGGATTCTAGCTTCTGCTAGAGCTAAGAAATGAGGTGATTTCCACAGATTCTTAAGCCAAGAGCTTATCGAAGCATCAGAGGAAACAGGAAATGCATTCAAGAAGAAATTAGATGTTTACAAGATGGCTGAAGCTAATAAGGCATTTGCTAGATTCGCAAACAACAGATAATATTAAAAACAATTTTAAATTTGTAATTAAAGAAATATGGCTCATAAGAAAGCTCAATGAACGACCAATAACGGACGTGATTCCCAATCTCAAAGACTTTGAGTTAAAGTTTTTGGATGACAACCAGTAAAAGCTGGAGGTATTATAATTCGCCAGAAATGAAATAAATACTGGGCTTGAGAGAATACTCAAACCGGTAAGGATTTTACAATTTTTTCTACCATAGAAGGAAAAGTTAGTTTCGAACAGAAAAGAAGAGTTAGATTTGATGGAAGTGTATATAAAGATATCTACGTGAACGTTAAATAATTGAAATAAACATAAATTCAAAAAAGATAAATCATTAAATTTATCTTTTTTTGTTTTTCTAAATTTATTGGATCGTTGGTTTTTATGTCAAAAACTTGCCATATATTATTTTTCTATACAATGTGACTATTAAGGTTTTAATAAATTAAAAATGAGAATACTTAAATACGCTCTGAAAAATACGAAGAGAAATGCTTTTTTATCGCTTTCTTCTATATTGGTGCTATCACTTATCATCTTTTTCATAAACATCCTTCTTCTGGTCAATTACACTACAGGATATCTTATAAACAACATCAACTCAAGGCTTACGATCTCATTGAATCTGAAAACCTGATATACAAATGAAAATTCTGAAGTAATTGAGCTTATATCAAATATAAAAGCATTCGACAAATCTCTTGGAACTGAATATGTTTCAGCTGAAGAGGCATTTGGAATTCTTAGGAATAGGGATCCTGAATTGGCAAAAGTTGTTGAGACCGAAAAAGATAATCCGCTACCTTCTTCGATAGTCATTAAAAACATATGATTGGGTGAATACGAGTGATTGGATAAGGTGATAAGCAAATATAGGAATATCATAGTCTATGATGAGCAGAGATCCAAGAAAGTCATATGAGATTATAAAAACCAATATGATAGGATAAATTCTGTAATAAAGGTATTGAATTCAATACAATTCTGAGTTTTCTCTGTCATATGATTCTTTGTATTCTCAGTATTCATAATCATATACAACACTATATGAAATTTCATATTCTTCTATAGGGATGAGATTAAGATAACCAAGCTGGTATGATGAGATAATGTCTTTATCTATTGACCTTTCACCATACAATGAATAATATATACCTTCCTTTCCTCATTCTTCAGCATCACTATTTTCATTTATCTCATAAAGACTGTGAATTTCTATCTGATAGAGGATTTTCCAAAATTTGTCAGTATGTTCCTGTATTCGAATTTCAATAATTTTGTGACAGAATTTTTCCTGATGATATTCATATGAGCGTTAAGCTGATTTATTTCATCGAGGAAATTCATAAACATGTCTTCAGAGAAAATCTAATATCCGGTTTTGATTAAATATTCCATTAATTTTGTAAAAAAATTTGCATATTTATCAAAAAAATATATACTGCATCCCGCATTTCCTATTGGAGCCATAGCTCAGCTGGTTAGAGCGCCTGCCTGTCACGCAGGAGGTCGCGAGTTCGAATCTCGTTGGCTCCGCCAATTTGTTTTGCATTTTGATTTTTTGAACAAATATTTTATTCCAAAAATCAAATATATTTTTATAAAATTATTTTTGGGGAATTAGCTCAGTTGGCTAGAGCATCTGCCTTGCACGCAGAGGGTCAGGAGTTCGAGTCTCCTATTCTCCACCAAAAATAAAGAAAAAATGGAAAGTCTTAAAAAATTTTCTATATACTTTGTACTTTTAACTCTACCCATTTATGTGATTAAGTAATAAAAGACCCCGAGCTCTTAACTATGCCGTAACTAAGAAATGAGCAAAATCTTGAAAAAAGATTGAAAATTGTATCGCTCATTATAAGGCTATTTTAAGAAGGGAAGAAATTGAATGAGCTACAAAATGGTTACAAAACGCAAAAGTATTTGTACTCGCTAAATTTAAGAAATATTCTATTAATATTAATAAAATATAAGAATGCCAAGATTAACAACAAAAGCTCACAAGAAACTAAAGAGAGCGACTTGAAGAATTACCAAGAAAATGAGAAAAATAAATAAATAATCTTTTGATTTTTATAGTTTTTTTCATATGATTGATACACTTAAATTTATAATTATTTATTTATTAATTTTTTTATTATTATGGCAACTTTTGATCGTTCAAAGCCACATTTAAATATAGGTACTATATGACATGTAGATCATGGTAAAACTACTACGACTGCTGCTATTACTTATGTTTTAAACAAGAAATTCGGTACATGAGAAGTAAAAGATTATTCTCAAATCGATAACGCACCTGAAGAAAAAGCAAGAGGTATTACTATCAATACTTCACATGTTGAATATGAAACAGCTGGAAGACATTATGCTCACGTTGACTGTCCTTGACATGCTGATTACGTTAAGAACATGATCACTTGAGCTGCACAAATGGATGCTGCTATCCTAGTTGTTGCTGCTACTGACGGACCTATGTCTCAAACTAGAGAACATATCCTATTGGCAAGACAAGTATGAGTTCCATACATCGTTGTTTTCATGAACAAATGTGATATGGTTGATGATGAAGAAATGTTAGACTTGGTTGAAATGGAAATTAGAGAGCTTCTTTCTAAATATAACTTCCCAGGTGATGACACTCCAGTTATTAGAGGTTCTGGTTTAGTTGCTTTGGAAAATCCTACTGATTTCGACAAGAAATACGGTGCTGGAGCAATCATGGAATTATTCGACGAAATCGAAAAATTCGTACCAATTCCACAAAGAGATCTTGATAAACCATTTTTGATGCCAGTTGAGGATGTATTCTCAATAAAAGGTAGAGGAACTGTTGTTACTGGTAAAATAGAACAATGAGTAATCAAAATCTGAGATGAAATCGAAGTTGTAGGTATCAGAGATACTAAGAAAACTACTGTTACTTGAGTTGAAATGTTCCACAAACAATTAGATAGAGGTGAAGCTTGAGATAACGCTTGACTACTTCTAAGAGGTATTGAAAGAGAAGATGTTGAAAGAGGACAAGTTCTTGCTAAGCCAGGATCAATCAAACCACATACAAAATTCGAAGCTGAGGTTTACGTACTTACAAAAGATGAATGAGGAAGACATACTCCTTTCTTCAAATGATATAAGCCACAATTTTATTTCAGGACTACTGATGTTACTTGAGCAATCGAGTTACCAGCTGGAGTTGAAATGGTTATGCCATGAGATAACATTAAGGTTTCAATCGAACTAGGATCTCCAATAGCTATGGATCAATGATTAAGATTCGCTATAAGAGAATGAGGAAGAACTGTTGGATCATGAGTTGTTGCTAAGGTAATCTCATAATTGTAGATTCATAAATCTATATTGTAGATATATAGCGCGCTACATATCTACAATATAGGAAATGAATTTATAATAATTAAATTTATAATTTATAATTTTTACAAATGTCTGCAAAAAAAACTGGAAATATTAGAATAGTTGTTAGAGCATTCGAGCACAAATTAATCGATGAAGCTGTAAAGAAAATCGTTATTACTGCAAAAGATTCATGAGCAATTGTTGTTTGACCTATTCCTATGCCAACAAAGCTAGAAAAAATAACTGTAAACAGATCAACTTTTGTCAATAAAGATGCAAGAGAACAATTTGAGATAAGAAGACACAAAAGAATTATAGATATCAAGGAACCAACTTCTAAGACATTAGAATTGCTACAAGGAATCAATATTCCTTCTTGAGTAGGTGTTGATATAAAAATTGTATAAAAAACGTAACTTTTAACTTTTAATAATAGAGTATGTCTAGAGTTTGTCAGTTGACCTGAAAAAAAACTTCCACTTGAAACAATGTTTCTCATTCAGTAAGAAGAACAAAAAGAAAATTCATCCCGAATCTTTTTTGGAAGAATATCAAAGATCCTGCAACAGGTCTTATTATGAGAATTAGGCTTAGCGCTAATGCAATCAGAACTTTAAAGAAGAATTGAGTTCTATAATAACTATTTTTTGTAGGAAATAATTTATTGTTTCCTACCAATTTGCCCGGGTGGTGAAATTGGTAGACACGCAGGACTTAAAATCCTGTTCCTTCGGGAGTGCGGGTTCGATTCCCGCCCCGGGCACCATATTTATACATTTATTAATTTAAATTTCTTAATCATGTTAAAAATAAGATTATCCAGAGCTTGAAGAAAGAATTTACCTTTTTACAGAGTTGTTTTGACTGAAGCAAAAAAAGCACCAAAACATTGATACCAAAAGGTATTGGGATTTTATAATCCTATTTCAAAAGAATTCAAGATTGACCTTGAAGAAGCTAATAAATATATTGCAACTTGAGCTCAATATTCTGATAGTCTGAAAAAGATTATAGAAAAAAACAAATAGTTTTAATTTATATTTTATATTTATAATTTCCTAATAATGACAGCTGTAGAATTCCTAAAATTTATAATTACATCTTTAGTTAAAAACGCAACAGATGTTGAGATTGAACAAAAAGAAGACGATCTATGAACATTATTAACTTTAAAGGTTAATAAAGAAGATATTGGTACTATTATCTGAAAGGATGGTAAAACAATAAACGCAATTAGAACTGTATTAAGAGTATATGGATCAAAGACTAATTCAAGATTAAACTTAAAAGTTGTTGAATAATCATCCAATAAATTGATATTTCCAAAAAAGAACTATACTATAACTATAGTTCTTTTTTAAAAATCTTTTTACTTTTGGATTTACTTGAATATATTCTCATTAATTAACTAACTTAACACCTATTATGATAGATGTATTAAAATTTCTATTTATAGATACCGCTTTTGCTCAATCCTCTTGAATTAGCGCAAGCAATGTATATGAATTAGATGATATAATCAGAGTTGCCATAGCATTGATAATCCTTTTTTCTTGAATGTTGGCGGTTTTCTTTATTATCTGGTGAGGAGTTATGCTTATATTGTCTGGTTGAAAGGAAGATAAGGTTAAACCAGCTACAAACAGCATAAGATATTCTGTCATATGACTTATAGTTATAATACTTTCAGTTTTTGTCACACCAAAGCTTTGAGATATGCTAGGTCTAAATGTATCTAAATATGTTTCGCCAAATGTAATTTTCTCTACAATTCAAGATTTGTCCGTAAAGTTCTTCTGATCAAAAAATGACATAAATCTAAGTCCAAGCTGAACTGATGCTAACGGTTGACTGCCAAGTGATTTTTCAAATCTATAAAGACTTTAAAAATAAAAAACCATCTTTCATAAGATGGTTTTTTATTTTTCGTCAATGATATTTTAATTGATGTTTTCATTCTTTTATATACAATGCTCGAATTTGCAAAAAATTTTCTAATATGCTATCATTGGTTTAAATTAATCCTTTTACAGTACTTCATGGCAAAAATACATCCAAATGACGAAGAGGAGCAGGATTACGTTCCATTGCCTGAAATAGAGATATTCAAGCAGGATATAACTATATATTGCGATCTTTTCGTTCAAGCGAATCTTGAACTCAATATAGTGAAGCAATCTTCGGATATACTGGATGTCGATAAGCTAAAACTGATTTTCTGAGAGGTCAATATAAAAAAGGAGTGACTGATAGCTAAAGTGTTTGAGATGAGCCGTGAGGAATTCGAAGAGATTGAAATATATCTTGCCGATAGGTTCTCAGAGTTGAATTGAATCGAGAAACGGGCATTGGCTGAGCTCAAGGCCTGAATATTGAACGCAAAAGCGGAAAATTTTATTTTTTAATCTAAAGATCATGTGATGATTGAAAATAAGCTTTAACAAAAGCACTTCAGAACATACTGATAATTATAGGGAGAATAAAATAACGCCTGAAGTGCAGAAATCCCCGGAAGATATCCTTAATGAGATCACAAATCTTGAAAAAGAGCTTGACAGATACGAATGAGATGATTCAGAATTCGCATCGACAAAGATCTCAATCATAAACTCTAAGATAAGGGTATTACAATTCCAGCTAAGTGAGCTTTCGAAAAAAGAGACAATGAGCAATGAAGTGCCATTTAGGATAACAGGATGATCCTTATTAAAAGTATCAAGGGTTGCTGATTGAAAATTATTTAAGCCTAAAACATGGCATACTGATGAAAAAAAAGAACTTATAGGAATTTCATCTTGATCTAAGATCACAAAGACGTGAGAGAATTCATATAGCTGTACTTTGAATTTCAATTGAAATATCAGAAATGTGGATATCGAATATTTTTGAGACACTGTAAATATCTTCTATAATTGAGTTGCTTATCCGCCATATACGATCGATAGGCGTTCTGAGGTCTTGGTTAAGGAAAAAAGATGAAGAAATAGCATGTCTTATACTGAAAAACCAAAAAATATCATAACGTTTTGAGATATCACTTTGGAATTATCTGATTTCAGATAAAAATCATTGCATTTTCTTGTATTTTAAGAGAAAAAAAAGACCAAAAATCATTTGCAAATAACACAAAAATAAGTATATTTTAGCTCGATATTTAGCCTTAATATGCTTATTTTTTATGCCTGAAAATAATAGTTTAGAAAACGAGGAATTGTTTCCGCAAGAAGCTGAGCCAGAGAGTCAAAATGATGTAATAACAGAAACACAATTGGACATACCTACAGGTCTTGTTTATTCTGGAGATCAATGAAGATCAATAGTCGAGGAGATGGAAACATGTTATCTTGAATATGCCATGAGCGTAATCGTTTCACGTGCATTGCCTGATATCCGAGATTGATTGAAACCAGTTCATAGAAGGATCCTTTATGCTATGCATGAAGGTTGATTGAGATCAAGCTGAAAGCATAGGAAATCTGCAAGGGTAGTCTGAGATGTAATGAGTAAGTATCATCCACATGGTGATTCATCTATATACGAGGCTATGGTAAGGATGGCACAATATTTCAGCATGAGATATATGCTTGTAGACTGACAGTGAAATTTCTGATCAATGGATTGAGATTGAGCTGCAGCAATGAGGTATACTGAGGCTAAGATGGCGAAAATAACAGAATATCTGTTAGCTGATATTGATAAGGATACTGTAAATTGGAGAGATAACTATGATGCTAGTACTACAGAACCTTCTGTATTGCCTACAAGAATACCTAACCTGCTTTTGAACTGAGCTATGTGAATAGCTGTCTGAATGGCGACAAACATACCTCCTCATAATCTTACTGAACTATTGGATGCTTTGATGTATATATTGAATCACCCGAACAAATCTGAAATCACCATAGAGGATCTTATGAATTTCATCAAGTGACCTGATTTTCCAACTTGATGAATAATCTACAATAAAAAAGATATACTGAATGCATATGCAACATGAAGATGAAGTGTAGTACTAAGATGAAAGGCTATAATCGATGAAGCGAAAAACTGAAGACAAGCAATAATAATAACAGAAGTTCCATATCAGCTTAACAAATCAAACTTCATCATAAAGATCGCTGATCTTGTAAGAGACAAGATAATAGTCTGAATACATGATATCAGAGATGAATCGAATAAAGAAGATGTAAGAATAGTTATAGAGTTAAAAAAAGACGCTTTTCCTAAGAAGATTCTGAATCAGCTTTATAAGCTGACACCGCTTCAGACTAGCTTTTCATTCAATATGATCGCGTTGCATGAATGAGGACTGCAGCCAAAATTATTCAATCTTCTGGAAATCCTTGAAGAATTCATAGAACATAGAAGGGATGTCATAACAAGAAGAACCATATATGAGCTTAAGGTTGCTGAAGCCAGAGCACATATCCTAGAGTGACTCAAGATAGCCTTGGATCATATAGATGAGGTCATAGCTACCATAAAGGCTTCAAAGTCAAGAGAAGAAGCTCATGCAAACCTAATGGAAAGATTCTCTCTATCAGAAAAACAATCTCAGGCAATCCTTGAAATGCAATTACAGAGACTATCAGGTCTTGAAAGACAGAAGATCGAGGATGAGTTAGCTGAAAAATTGGCTTTAATAGCTGATCTGAAAGATATCTTGGCAAATCCTGAAAGAGTGAGTACTATAATTGGTACTGAATTGCTTGAAATAAGAGAAAAATTCTGAGATGAGAGAAAGACTCAAGTGAACGAATGAGCAATATGAGAATTCAATCCTCGCGATACTATACCTAATGAGGAAATCGTCATCACCTTGTCTAAAAACTCATATATAAAAAGGATAAAAGCAAATGCTTTCAGAACTCAGAGAAGATGATGAAGATGAGTCACTGTCGCTGTTAAGGATGAAGATGAAGTAAGGATAATAATTTCCACGAAAAATCATAATGATCTGCTTTTCTTCACTAATACATGACGTGTATTCAGAATGCCTGCATATGAAATACCAGAAACACAAAGGACTGCAAAGTGACAGCCTATTATTAACCTATTGTCGCTTCAGAAGGATGAGGAGATCACCACTATCCTAGATATGAACCAGATAAACTGAAAACATCTTGTTCTTATCACTAAGAATGCAATAGTGAAAAGGCTTGATATCGAAGATGTCCAAAATATAAGGAATTCAGGTCTTATCGTTATGAAGCCAAGAGATTGAGATGAGCTAGGTTGGGTAAAAGTAACAAATTGAACTGACAATGTTCTTATCGTTTCAAAAAAATGAAAGGCAATCCAATTCAATGAAGAGGATGTCAGGGTTATGTGAAGAGCTGCAGCTTGAGTAAGATGAATGAAAATCTGAAAAGATGATAAGGTCATAGAGGCTGATGTAGTTTGCGATTGAGATCGATATGTATTCACCGTTACTGAAAACTGACTAGGTAAGATAACCGATATTGAGGATTACAGAGAACAATGAAGATGATGAAGCTGAGTGAAGGTTTCTGCTATGACTGCCAAAACTTGAGATATTGTCTGAGTAAGTCTTCTTACAGATGAGGATAAGGACGCATGAGAGGTTCTTCTTATATCCAAATCATGACAAACCATCAGACTTACACTTAAATGAATAAGAGTCACATCACGTGTAACACAATGAGTTATACTTACAAAGATAAAATGAAAGGCGGATGTCCTTATAAGCGCAACAGTAATGAAAGCATGAGAATGAGATGAGGACTGAATAACAACCGAGTGAAACGAAGTCCAGGTCGGTCTGGAGATAGATGAATAACCAATAAAAAAATCTCTCCGGAAGGAGAGATTTTTTTATTCTAATTTTAACAACTTAAATATTATTCCAAATAATGCATTACAAGGAACTTGAAGTATTGAACTTAAGGACAGATCCTCCGATGAAGACCAATCTTTATCTGTTTGAATATAAAGGTAAGGTAAATCTTATCGATGCCTGATTTTCTGATAATAGCGAAGTGGTGGATGTGATCCAAGAGAAATTCTGAAGACTTGATAATCTTTTCATTACTCACTGACATTTTGATCACATAGCATGAATAGATGTTCTTATGGAAAGATTTCCGAATCTGAATTGTCATATACATGAAAATGCGTTCGATTTTCTGATAAACAGCGATTATAGCCTATCATGATACTTTAATGCTGATTTCAGAGTTTCAGATGAACATATTAAAAATATCCATAAATTCAAGGACTCTGAAATCATGGATTGAATAAGATCAATATATACTCCCGGGCACACAATAGGATGTTCATCATTTTTGATTGAAGAGCATGGCATTTGCTTCACATGAGATGTTCTGTTTGAAAACACTTATTGAAGAACAGATCTTCCTACCTGAGATCCCGGTCTCATAAAGGAAAGCCTTAGCAGATTAGGTAATTTGAATCCGGAAACGATCATTTATCCATGACATTGAAAGAGCTCGTTGCTCAAGGATATAGACATATCCTGATTCATTTTCGATTAATACAGGAATTAATCCCTTATATCAAACTTAAATATATAATAGATCCACTTTTGAGGGTTCGACATTCAGTATGTCGGACCTTTTTGTTCCTGCACTTGGAACATCTGGGTATTTACATCTATCTTCTTGTATTGATCTATCTCCTCTTTTGTTACTATGAAGGTCACATCCTCTCAAGGGTTCTTTTTATTCTGTGATGATTTTGCAATCTTATCCTTATATGCCGATGAATTTATATAATCGAAATATTTTTTCTTTTCTTCCAATTTTTCTTTGCTTTTCACTATTCTATCCTCTGTTGATGTGATGATTGAATCTTTTTGTATATCTATGTACTTGAAAGAGAATATGAGGTAAAGCTCATATATTATGACGATGATCAATATCGAAAGTATGTATTGGTATCTTTTTCTCATTTCAGATTTAAATAAATTTTATTTTCTCAGCTTTTGTAGTAGAATAATGAAAAATATTAATTTTTCTAATCTTTTTTATTTAATATGAATAAATTAACCTCATTTTTACTTAAATATAAGATCGTGATTCTTATATTGATACTGATAGCTTCATTGTTCTTTATAATATTCTGAGACGTGAACAAAAATAATCTCAATGCTTCGGTAGTCGATTATGATAAGGTTAATCCCTATATCCTCATTACAGATTGAAATGCCATAATAAAAAGGGATAAGATAATAAAGATAACGAAATGAAACAAGGAGGATATTTTCAAATGAGATAAGATAAGGACGCTTACGAAGTCAACTGCTACGATTTTCTGGTCTGATTGAAGCATTACGAGGCTTTGAGAGAAAACATCTATAAACATAACCGATCTGCATTTCAAAAAAGAGACGAGCACTTCCAATATAAAATTTGATATCGAATGATGAAAATCATGGTCCAACATAGTTAGATATCTCGACAGCAAATCCTCATTCACCGAGACATATGATAATGAAAGACTTGCTGCTACAGTAAGATGAACTGTATTTGAGATAAATATAGACAGGAATTATGTCCATGCCGTAGATCATTCCATAGTGATAAAGGATAATTCGAACAATAAGGATTATGAGATCCCTGAATGAAAGATAAGGAAAGGGTTATGATGACTTGATTTCTTAACTGATAAATCGCTTGAGAATGCCTGGGTTAATTGGAACAGGAAAGAAGACTTTATTTATGTGAATAAGCTTATTACGGATTGGAGAAAAAAGATAGGCTCTTCAATCTCAGATATCAAATTAAAGCAATCGATAGATGATCTTCTTGATTGAAAAACTGATAATTTGAAAGAAGTTAAGGGTATACTGAATAATTCCTTCAACTCTGAAAACAAACAGGAATTGAACAGGTTCTTTGTTAATCTGTATCAGAATGTCAATAGCATGCCAAATGATTCCTCAACTATAATGCTTAAGGCCAATCTTAGGAATGAGATAATAGATTCTGCCAAAGAAGAGGATAAGCAAGAATATATAAAGGATTTCCTAAGGCTGAACATGTATGATTACATAGATTCGGTAAACAATAATTTCAGTTCAAGCGAACAGAAATTAAAGGGTTATATCAATTCCTATACTGAAAGAACCCTAGATAAGGAATATATAAGAAGCCTTCTGAAGAATTTTGATGAAGATAGCCTGAAAAAGATAAACACGATTTTCGATAAGATAAACTGACCGGTCAAGGATATCATAAAAGAGATTCAGGATAGCGCATTACATAACAGTCCGATGGAAAATATCAAAGCCATAAACGATAAGGTTGAGAAAACAAAGGATGCAATCAATGAGAAAGTCGATAATGCAAAAGAGATAATTATAAATATTTTCAAATAAAAATGAGCAAAACTAATGATTTCCTGAACAGAAAGCTGAATCTGAACAATAAGTTTTTCATATCGATATTCATTTCGGTTTCTGTCATAGTTGTTATTCTTTTTTTGAAGGCCTGATTATTCTGAGATATATTTACCAGAGTCAATCTGACTTTGCAGAACGAGCTTTACACTGAGAGAGTTGCATATAAAAAAAATCAGAAACCAATCATTACGGTTATCGAAATAGATGATAGGACGCTTGAAGATTCGGATAAATGATGACTTTGAAGGTGGCAGGATTTCAAAAGGGAATATTATGCAAAAGTCATAGATAGGCTAAAGCAGGATTGAGCAATAGTGATATGAGCCGACATCCTATTCTCTGAAAAACAGGATCCCAAGAATGATGCGATATTAAAGGATTCTTTTGAAAAAGCGGGAAATGTGATATTAGCATCTCAAGCAATATCAAAGCTTTATCCGATTGAGACATTCACAGAAAGCTCTAGCTGAATCTGAGATGTCCTTCCTACAGTGAACAGATATAATAATATGGTATACTCCATAAAGCCTTTTTTCAACTTCAAAGGTGATATCATAAAGTCATTTTCAATAATGATTTTGGATAGATATTATAGGGAAATATATTGAGAGAAGAAAAATATAACCGAAGATGACCTCAAAAGCGATTTCGTAAATTTCTATGGAGTAAATATCCCTTATCTGAAAAATAACAGGGAGCTTTTCATAAACTATTCGGCCAACAATAATTTTTTCAACAGGGTATCTTTTCTCGACATATACAATTGAGATTATGATAAGGATATGATAAAGGATAAGATCATCCTCATATGATCGACTGCACTTTGACTTCATGATGAGTTCAATACGCCGTTTTGAATAATGCCATGAGTATATACCCATGCAAATGCGATAAACACAATCCTAAACAAAAAAGTCATATTTTTCATAGATTTCCAAAAGGAGCTTCTTGTACTTGTGCTTTTCATATTCCTTATAACTCTTCTGTGAGTGCATGATATATTCTGAAAGCTACATAAATTCTACTTCATAATTTCCCTTTTCTTCCTGATCGTGGTTTATTTTAAAGTATATAATTTCATATTCATCACATATAATACGATTTTCTCATCACCGGTTTATTTCTTCATCTCTATATTTCTCTCATTCATATTCGTAAGCCTTTACCGATATATCTATGAAGATAAGTGAAAAAGGATACTTAAGGATGCATTGAGCCAATATTTGGCAAAGGACCTGGTAGATACTGTTTTGAATGATTATAAGAAGATCGATCTTAATTGAGATAAAAAAGATATAACTATTTTCTTTTCTGATATTGCAGGGTTCACATCTCTTTCAGAAAATCTGGAACCGCATGAGCTCATGGATTTCCTCAAGAGATATTTAAAGGAAGTTAGCGATGTCATCATAAACAACAAATGATTCATAAACAAATATGAATGAGATGCTGTAATGGCGCTTTGGTGAACATTTTCGAATGAGAAATATCAAGTCTACAATACATGTAAGGCAGCATTGGAACAGCAAAAGATAATAGAGAGCATGAAGGATGAGCTTATGGAAAAATACTGATTTGAGCTATCTGTAAGGATGTGAATAAATAAAGGTGAGGCGATCGTCTGAAACATATGAAGCCTTGGGAATAAGATAGAATATACGGCCATCTGAGACAATGTTAATATTGCATCAAGGCTGGAGTCTATAAATAAGCATTATTGAACAAAGATATGCGTGTCAGAATCCATAGTGAATCAGCTTAAGGAATTGGTTTTGAATTGAGATAATGCAGATTTTATTTTCAGGAAGCTTGATATAATAAAGGTAAAGTGAAAGAAAAAATCCCTGATGATATATGAACTTGTCTGATATAGGAATGAGGTATCTTCAGAAATGCTTGACCTTATAAGAAAATTCGAGCTATGATTGGATATGTATTTTCAGAAGGAATTCATTAAAGCAAAAGATATCTTCCTAAAGCTTAAGGTTCTTTGAGATAATGTTTCAGATGTCTTTTTCAGAAGATGCGAAACGTTCATAAAAAACCCTTCAGAAGAAAATGACCCTATATGGGAATTTAGTGAAAAATAATATCAGTATCTCTTATAATTGGTTATATATGGCAGAATAAAACTTTATCTAAAAAAGTATTTCAAATATTTGACATAAAATTGTTTATATGTTTTAATATATTCATCTACTACTTAATAAGGTTAAGCTACTAGCCGTACAAAACATCACACGTCAAAACAAAAATAAAAACGTGAAACAAAAAAATAAAAATTATGGCTCTGTAACGTCTTTGATTACAGACTCATGGAAAGAGCTGGCAATTCTCTCAAAAAATGCCAAAATGTAGTAGAACTTCCCAACAATTGTAGCTTGTTTGTTGGAATCCCATAAAAAATCTGTACATAGGCCTGTTTGAAAATTAGCAATAGCCTCAAAATGTACAGATTTTTTTTAATTGTAAAAAATTTCTTATTAGAAAAGCCAATCATTATATTTATCGACCTTTCATGATGTGACTTCAAGGAATAGTTTTCTGATCTTTTGTGAAATTGAGTTTTCATCTCATGATCAGAATGAGAATTCTTTTCAGTTCTCATCTGTGATGCTTCATATCAAAGTGACTTCAGCAGCTGTTCATGTGAAGAAAGCTTCATTGAAATCCCCAAGCTCCTCAGGGCTTATTTTTCTCTCGGTTACATTTATGCCAAATTCATCTTTAAACAGATGTATGATTGAATTTCTTGTTATTCAAGGCAGGATTGTCCCAAGTCTAGGAGTCACAACTTCATTTCACTTCACGAAAAATATATTCTCTCCAGGTCATTCGGCTATGAATCATTCAGTATCAAGAAGTAATCATTCATCAAAACCAGCCTTCTTTATCTCTTGGCTCACAAGTATGCTGTTAGCATAATTTCAGCTTATCTTGGCGTTCATGTCTGTTGTAGACGGATGAACCCTTCTGATCTTAGCTATCTTTACCCTTATAGGGTTTTCACTCAAATATTTTCACCATTTCCAGACTGAGATTACCGTTTCGGTTTTTGCACCATATGGATTAAGTCACATCTTTCAATATCAGCTATATACTATATGTCTTATATATCAGGTTTTTTCCTGATTATTCTCAAGCAATTTTATGGTTTCATTCATTATATAATCCTTTGTGAAAGGAATTTCCAATCATACGACGCTTGCAGAATAAAAAAGCCTATCAATATGATCCTTCAATCTGAATATCTTAGGTCATTTGTCGGTATCATAAAATCTTATTCATTCGAAAACTCATCAACCGTAATGAAGCGAATGTGAAAGATGATGATCAACAGCATCATCCCAAGCTATCAGCTTTCAATTTTTCCATATGTAAGGGGTTTTGATTTCCATAAGATCCAATTTATTTTTAAGGTATGAATTGAGTTTAAAAAAAATATATGTTTTTTCAAGACGAAAATAAAAAATTATATCTTCTGGAATATCAGTATATCAGATATGCATGGAATAGTATCTCATAATACCTTTGGAGTTATTGTGTTTAACAATTTTAATCATGGATATTCTTTTCAAAAAACCGTGCTGTGTGATAAAGGATAATATCAGAATTTTTCCGCATTATAATAATATGGCGAAATGATGCTCATTGCCGCATGACTTGTTTTTATTATAAGAGATTCAGATGGATGCATCGATAATACTGCATAAAACCTGTATGCATAATCCCATAATACTTGATTGATTTTTCATTCTTCAGGCCGAAAGCTACCAATTACAACAACTTTTCAATTAGGGCTTAATATGCGCATAACCTCATTATATGATTTATTTCTGTTTTCTTCAGAAAGATGATGAAGAACTTGAAATAGGCATACAATATCTTTTGATTCATTTGGAATATTCTTCATATCAGTTATATCTCATTCTAAAAGTCTAGTATTTGGTAATCTTTCTCTTGCTTTTGATAACATTAAAGGAGATTTTTCCAATCAGGAAAAATCTATATTAGAGAATGAATTTTTTAGGACTTCAAGTTTATGTCATTGTCAGCATCAGAGTTCAATACATGATTCTTTATATTGAAAAACATTTAAAGATTTTAACAAAGGAATATAATATCTTTGAAAAATCTTTGATCTTATTAAGAGATTAGTCACTTTAGATTCCGCATTTGCAACTGTATTATACATTGGAATATTTTCCATGCCTCTTTTAATATTTATTGTTAATTCATCCATTTATATTGGTTTTTTACCTATTGTCAAAATATAATTCGGTCATTTTAATATAGGATTTCCGGTCGTAGAATAAGGCAGGAATTCAAAAAAAAGTTTTTTGAAAAATGATTTGCAATCCTCATAAAAAACACTATATATAGTGGTACGACATAAATGATTATGTCCATATATAGATATACAAAAATGTTTATTTGTTAACAAAATCCCTGATTTATGGCAATTTACAAGGTTAAGAAAAGAAATGGTTCGATAGTAACGTTCGATAGGTCAAAAATCGAAAACGCTTTAAAGAAAGCAATAGAAGCTTCTGGATGATCTGATTTCTCTGAAGTTTCAATGTTGGTAGATGAGATAATCGAAAGAGCAGAAACTGTCAGCGGGAAAAATATCCCTGACATAGAACTTATGCAGGATAAGGTCGAAGAGATACTTATCAAGCATTGACACGATACTGTAGCAAAGAATTACATAATTTACAGGCAAAAGAGATCTGAAGCAAGAGCTGATAGGAATGTCGTAGTTGAAGTAGGAAAGACAATGGATGAATATCTTGATCAGACCGATTGGAGAGTTAATGCAAACGCTAATTCAGGATATTCCCTAGGATGACTTATACTTAATGTTTCATGAAAGGTAACAGCAAATTATTGGCTATCCCATGTATATCCGGCCGATGTATGAAATGCACACAGGAATTGAGATTACCATATACATGACCTTGATATGTTCTGCTGATATTGTGCAGGTTGGAGTCTTAGGCAACTTCTTGAAGAATGATTCAACGGTGCTCCGAACAGAATAGAATCATCACCACCTAAAAATCTTCAGGCAGCAGTAAACCAAATGATCAACTTCTTCTGAACACTTCAGAATGAATGGGCATGAGCACAGGCTTTCTCATCATTTGATACTTACCTAGCTCCGTTCGTGCATAAATTCGAAGAGGAATTGGAGAATGATGTTGAAAAATATGAAATGAAATTCGATTCAGCTGAACAGAAACAGAAATATATAGACGATAAGACATATAAATATGTATTGCAGAATCTTCAGAACTTCGTATTCGGACTAAATGTTCCTTCTAGATGGTGAACTCAAACCCCTTTCACGAATATAACGCTTGATTGGGTTTGTCCAGATGATCTTAGGGATAAAGCATTGTATCTTGGATGATATGATAAAGCCCCTTACAAGAAGACATACTGAGAGCTGAGAAAACAGATGGATCTTATCAATAAGGTTCTGATAGAGGTTTATATAGCTTGAGATTGGAAATGAAGGGTTTTCACTTTCCCGATACCAACATATAATATAACTGAAGATTTCGATTGGGATCATCCTAATACAGATTTGCTTTTCGAAATGACAGCGAAATACGGACTTCCATATTTCCAGAATTTCGTTTGATCTCAATTCAAGAAAGTCAAAAGAGCTGATTGAAAGGTTGATAAGGTAACAAACGCAGATGCATATACTCCATGAGCTGTCAGATCAATGTGCTGCAGATTACAGCTTGATCTTAAAGAATTATTGAAAAGATGAAACTGACTTTTCGGTTCTGCAGAAATGACATGATCGATCGGAGTTGTCACTATAAACATGGCAAGAATCTGATATCATTCAAAATGAGATATGGAGTGATTCAAAAAGCAAGTCGGACATCTTATGGATCTTGCAAAAATTTCACTTGAGCTTAAAAGGGAAGAAATCTCAAAATGGTTGGAAAGAGGATTTTATCCTTATACAAACAGATATCTTAAATCATTCAGAAATCATTTCTCAACAATCTGACTTAATTGAATGAATGAGGCTATCTTGAATTTCACTGATTGAAAAGATGATGTATCAACAAAAGCATGATTGGAATTCTCTATTGAAATCATGGAATATATGAGAGAAAAATTGAAAGCATATCAGGAAGAATCAGGAAACCTGTATAATCTGGAAGCTACACCAGCAGAATGAACAACTTACAGATTCGCAAAAGAAGATAAGAAGCAGATGCCTGATATAATCCAAGCATGAACTCCGGAAGCTCCGTATTATACAAACTCTTCACAGCTTCCAGTTTGATTCACAGATGATGTTTTTGAGGCTCTGGAGTATCAGAATGACCTACAATGCAAATATACAGGTTGAACTGTTCTCCACTTGTATATGGGTGAAAGAATCTCAAATGCGAAAGCATGTAAGAATCTGGTAAAGAAAGTCATAGAAAATTATCAATTGCCTTATATCACAATTTCTCCGACATTCTCAATATGTCCGAAACATTGATATATAGCATGAGAATATGATTATTGTCCTAAGTGTGACGAAGAGCTTGGATATAAATGAGATAGGTTTGATATCAATCTTCGTGAAATGTATACCGATAATCCGGAAAAACTAGACGCTTTACGTCTACAGAACAATTAATTTTTTTATTTACATTAACCTTTATAATTATGCCAAAGAGACAAAAATGTGAGATTTATACTCGTGTTATGGGTTACCACAGACCAGTTAGCCAATTCAATATCGGAAAAAAATCAGAATACTATTCTCGTACTTATTTCATAGAATGAAAAACCTGCAATTCTAAGTTTATCGAAGAATTCGCTTCAGCATGTTAATAGATAGAGAATTAGTAAACAAATGCCTTATCTGTGAAAATACTTCGTTTGATAAGGTATTGGTACAGATAGAGAAAGATTGAGAACAGAAACATGTTTGCATATCTTGCTTACCTTGAGTTATTCATGGATAATCCAAAGCCAGACGTTTCAACGTCTGGCTTTTTCAAATCTTATTTTTTAATTTTTTTGAAAAATGGTTGGAGCTTGAATATGAAATAATCCACGAGAAATCACAGTGGACTGAATCGGTGAAGTTGAGGTTGATTGACGATTCGGTGTAGAAGAGACTATTTCCTGTGCTTTCAATAATTGATTTGGAGTTCCGGTTACCCTCAAATCTTCAAATGAGAGATTGCTTTTGGTTTTAGGCAACTCCACTTTAGTCTGAGAGCAAGGAAGAATACTATGCAGAAGGGTTATAGGAATCACAAAGGATCAGATTGTAAAAATCCCTTGAATCGCAACTATAAATTAATACAAAAATAATGCAGATATCTTGAATACAAAAGACAACTTTATTGGATTATCCTGGAAAAGTTGCCACTATTATCTTCACCCTCGGATGTAATTTCAGATGCCACTATTGCCATAATTTTCAGTTTGTTCTTCCAGAACACACTAAGGTTGTCGCAAATGATCTGATCACCGAAGAGGCATTTTTCAACTTCCTGAAATCAAGGGAAGGACTTTTGGATTGAGTTGTCATATCCGGTTGAGAACCAACATTACAAGGAGATCTTTATGATTTCTCCAAGAAAATCAAAGATCTTTGATTTCTTGTGAAGATTGATACCAATTGACGAGATCCGAAATTGATTAGAAAGATGATCGATGATTGAATCATAGATTATGTTGCTATGGATATAAAGAATCCAATAGAGAAATACAATGAAATCATAAATGTGGATTTCAACAAAAAAGATATTTTAGAGACTATAAGCTTATTACTTGAATGAAGGATTGATTATGAATTCAGGTCAACTGTAGCAAAATGAGTCCATACGGAAACAGACATAGAGGAAATGGCAAAGCTGATATCATGAGCAAAAAGATATTTCCTCCAGAACTATAGGCCTGAAATCAAACTTAATGAGGATTTCATAGCTGAAAGTTTCATAGCATCCGAACTCCTGAATATGAAAAGAGCAGCTGAAAAATTTGTCGATAAATGCGATGTCAGGATGTAATATTGATAATGAATCTAAAAAGATGTCTTAATCACATAAGACATCTTTTTTATTTTTTGGATTTATTTTACTGTTGCTGTCATCGAAATAATCCAAATGTATCGTTACTGTTGAATTCGGTATCTCACAGATGATGTCGGTTTCTATTCCATCGCTTATATCATGAGCATCTTTAAGTGATATGTTTATATCCTTGAATACTATATGAAATTCGACAAAGTTATTTTTTCCTGATTTTCTAGTCTTAAGGAAATGGAAACTATCGATTTCAGGATGATCAAGGACTATTTTCTTCACAAAATCAACATATTCCTTTTCAATACTCTTATCCATAAGCATATTGTATCATTCCTTTATTACACCTATACTTCAATACATTATGTAAAATGCGATTAGAATGGATATTACAGGGTCTATCATGGGAAGGTTGAACAGCTTTATCATGATAAGCGACAATATGATTCAGAAGTTGGTATAAAGGTCAGTCTTATAATGGAGGGCATCTGACTTTATGACAAGACTTCATGTATCTTTTGCAATCTTTGAAAGATACCTGACAAGAAAGAATGTTACGACCACGGCTATTACCATGACATATATGGATTCATCTGTTTTCTTAAGGATCTCATTCTTCAATATCTTCTCAACGGAAAAATATATTACAGATAATCAGGATATGAATATTATAAGTCATTCGAATATGGCTCAGAATCACTCTATCTTTCAGTGTCAGTAATTATGATCTTCATCATGAGGCTGCTCGGATTTCCTTATGGCAAAAAGATTCATCAATGATACGAAGAAGTCAAGCGTGGAATCTATCGCAGAAGTTAAAATCGCCATGCTTCATGTGATAAGTCATGCGAAAGTCTTCAATATTATCAAAAAAATTGCTGTCAGGCTCGCTGTGATCACGGCTTTTTTTTCTGGACTCATGATTAATTACCTTTAGGGATTGAATAATAATTCAGCAGATATTTGGCGATCCTTGAATATAACGCTGATGACGTTGTTTCTGCATATACTGCAGACCTTGGCCTATCTATCTTTACTATCATTACGAATTTAGGATTTGATGAAGGTCAGAATCATCCATAGGAAGTTATAGTATGTCAGGCTGTTCAAACCTCATATTTTCATTTCGATGCTATCTGTGAAGTTCAAGTCTTACCTGCCATATCATATCATTCTACTCATCATTTCTTCGCGAATCATATATTGGCTCATTCCGTAAGCATCGCTATTATCTGTTTTGAAGTCTCTTCCTTTATGACTCTTCTTATTGGAGTCGGAGCATTGTTTATGATCTGTCAATTCGGCAATGTTATTGAATCTACTATATATGGCTGCATATATACTCATCCGTTTGCTAGAACAGAATATGCTGTCGCCATCTGTAGCACCGTTGAAGTTATTCATTGTCAGAATGATTGAGTGAAAAGTTTGGCTTTGGACCATTTTTCATAAGGCTGTATCTTACCGAAAACCTCTCATTCCAGAGTTATATTGGTTTTTTGCCCGTAACCGAAATCGAGAACATATTTATAGAACAATGCTGATCATATCTTTTTCACTATATCGATCATTCATACATTACAACTCCAGTCAAGCGCATGAGAATAAGTATGTGTTCATATACATTCCTTTCAGACATTGCTTATCTTGAAATTATCTATTTCTACGAATCATCTGTCAGTATAAAGATCCGAAGGTTTTATATCTCATGTGTCGATTCAGATAGCTGTCGTAATTGCTTTGAAAACTGATCATGGCTCATATAACGATCATACTGCATCATTCGCATAGACTCATGGTCAGAAATTATTCTTGTATTTGTATTTAGGGATCGCAGAATTGAAAGATTCATTTTCAGTTGCTGTCCTTAGTTTTATTTTCTTGTTGTTGAATACGAAATCAGTTCAATTTATTGAATCCTCAACGAAAATCGGCATTCATAGAAGATCAAATCAAGGATTCGGATATTTTCAATAGCTTACCTTTTCAAGTTCGAAAACGCTTCAGAAGTCATTTGGGTCAAAATCAGGATAATTCACCATTGATATTATGGCTCAAGTCTTAGGGTCCATAATCACAACGCTTCATCTGTTCGCACGAAATTCCTTTATTCATTCTCATAATATCTTGGATACCTCTTTTTGTATGTTCCTATCGATTGTAAGCTTTATATCAGCTCAGTTTATAATTTTCTGCTCAGACATCTCGTCAAGACCTATGGCTCTTCCTGAAATATCCTTTTTGCTTATTTTCAGTCAATCCTTTCATTTTAGTTCTTCATTGAAATATCATTCTATTCAATATCTTCATTCTCAAGTATTGTTCACAAATCATATTATCTGACTGGCCAGATTTTTCTCAGGGTAGAATCTTGTTGGACGCGGTTCAAGGATTATGTATTTATAGATTGAATTCTCATCGCTTAACAATCATTTTGAAATGGCATTTTTTTCATTTGCTATCCTTGTATCTATCTTATCTTTTACACTTAGGCTTAATTTCGAAAGGATTCTCGTATATCTGACCTGTCTTTTTTTGATGATATTCTTTATTGTCTGTTCATCGATTCATGTGATCTTTGAAACCTCTTTCGAGAATTTATCCTCGTCCATTATTTTTGTAGGGTCCGCATAAAGATTGTTTATCACGAAAAAAAGTCAGTCGAATCATAGATCGGTCAGTTTGTTCATTTCATCCTGAGTAAGGTTTGATTTTATTGAAACCGAATCGACATATTTTTTCTCAACCCTTGATTTAACTTCATCACGTATCTTATTTTTTATGTATGTAGCATCATATGAAAAATCCTCTAGCTCAGTTTTCTTTACGAAGTTCAATAGATTTCATAAGCAATTTTCACTTTGTTCTGTTTGGCAAAGTTCATCATAAGCCGTGTCAGTCAGAAATGTTATCAGTTTTTCCTTTGATCAGATCTCTTGCGGGTCTATTGCAAGGTCTGAAAGATCAGTGCTTGTCGAAAGGACTCATACAGGGTCATTGTTGGAATATATTGTTCAGCGGGATACCGGATTCTTTATTATTGTTGTCTGCTGCCTATCGGCCAGGTTCTTATAGTATTCATAATCTGTGACGCTATATTTGAAGGCAGTTGATATTATAATGAAAGAAAAGAATGCGAACGAATAAAAAACCACCTTCTGTCTGTCGAAATGCTCTATTTTCTTCAGCAGGATATTAAGATGGTACGGCAAATCCTTTTTAAGTATTTTTTCTATTTTATTGTTCATTCTAAGTATTTACAAGTTTGTATTCGTTTTTTCAAGCTTTATACATAAGTTCCAGCGAAGGTATCTTTCATAATATGTTTATCTCGAAATTCCCTTTATCTCCGATATTTTCAAGTATGTCCAGATTCTTGTATTTGTGGGTGTAGCTATAGAGATATTTCACAAATATATCTTCAACATACACTATTTTCTCATATGCTTCGAGATTATATGCAAGAATTTTCCTAGTTCAAATTATAATATTTTTTGTCTTATTATAGGCTTCGATAAATATTTTATACTTCTTGCTGTAGCTGAAACCATTCTTATATATTATCGATTTTGATTTTATGGCATTATTCTTTTCCAGAAATTCATCTAGCATGAAATCATCAGGAAATACTATTACAGTTCATTTTTTCTCATCTGTAAGCTCTGATATTTTTTTGAAAACATCTGTCTTGCTGCAGTAATATAGAATTTTTTCACTATCGGAGATAGGTCTTTTATTTGAGACCGTTCTACTTAGGTCAACAAATGATTTCTTCTCTAAGCTGGAATAGATGAATTTAGGAAGAAAAACCGCAAGAACCTTGTGTACATGTATGAAATATTTTTCAGACAGCGTATAGATCACATCTATCTGATATTCAGATATTATTGGCGTGCTGCATATCACAGAAACGATCGATTTCATATCTCATTCTTCACTAGTGATATCCAATTTCGATACAACTCATGATAATATTATATTTCTGAACGGTATTTCAACAATTGATCAGATGCTTATCTGGCTTCTCAGCTCATCTTTCACGAAATAGCTTAATCAGTTATCATCAATCGATATGTCAAACGGTATAACCTCTATTATCATTCTGTAATGTTAGTTTTATATACCTCTAAAACAGGCATAGGAATTCAATGATGACAGTTTATGAAGTTTGAATGGTTTGTAAAATGTTTTTATGCTTTCGCGGGATATATTTAAGTTGCTTTTTCTCTGATTTTAAGTAATATCAATGCAATTATTTTGTTAATTAAACTTAGGCTTGTCAATTTCAAGGGAAATAGATGAAAAGATTAATATTGTCGATCTTGTTTCTAGATATCTTTCTTTAAAAAAAGCATGAGTGAATTATAAGGCCTCATGCCCTTTTCATAGTGAAAAAACACCATCTTTCGTCGTAAGCCCAGCAAAGAATATAGCTTATTGCTTTTCTTGCCATAATTGATGATGACCTGTAAAATTTCTGTCAGAGATTGAAAAGATCCCATTTTCTGAAGCTGTTCATAAGCTTGCGAAAGAAGCATGAATAGAGCTGAAAACCGATTTCTATAAGGAAAGAAGGGATAGTTCAGGCGATATTTTCGATATCTATAAGGTTGTCACGGAATTTTATCATGCTGATCTTTATAAAAGTGAAAACAGCGATAAACTGGAATATCTGTACAAAAGATGATTATCCGACGAGACCATAAAAAAATTCAAGCTTTGATATTCCTGAGATCCTAGATGACTTTTCTATAAGCTCACAGAAAGCTGATTCAAAGAAAAAGATATTTTGGAATCTGGAATATTCCTCTCAAGCAGCAAAGATAAATTCTACTCCAGAATAGTTTTTCCAATAGCCAATTATTGAGGGAATGTAGTTGCTTTCACGGGCAGAGTCCTTGATAATAGCCTTCCGAAATACCTTAATTCTCCGGCAACCAAGATATTCGATAAGAGCTCGATCCTTTTCTGATTGAACCTTGCGAAGACCGAAATCTGAAAAAAGGATTTCGTAATTATAGTTGAATGACAGATGGATACAGTTTCACTTCATCAGGCTGGATTCGATAACACGGTTGCGATTAGCTGAACAGCACTGACCGATGAACAGATAAAAATCCTAAAAAGACTTACAAAGAATATTTTTTTCTGTTTTGATAATGATAATGCCTGAATCAATGCGACATTTTCAAGTATTGAAAATACTATAAATCAAGAAGTAAACATTAAAATCATTGATTTATGAAAAAATAAAGATCCTGATGAAATTGTTAAATCCTGACAAGATTTTAATGACTATGTAAAAAATTCTATGTCGTTAGTTCAATTTTATATAAAACAAGGTGAAAAAAAATATGATATTACTGGAGTTCAATGAAAAGTCTCTCTTATAAAAGATTTAATGAAAAAAATTAAAAAAATTTCTCACGATTTAGAGCGAGATTTTCATATAAATGAAATTTCAAAGCTTTTAGATATTTGAGTTGATACACTTTACAAAGAACTTAATCAAACTAGGGATGTAAATTTTTCCAGGGTTTCAAAAATTGAAAAAAAATGATTCTGAATATTCGAACAGATCTGCTGATATATGACTCTTTACGGTTATTTCGATTTGTTTTTCGAAAATTTTCATTATAATGTAGATGAAATAGAAGGAGGGGATTTTTCAAATACCCTAGTTAGGCTGCTTCAAGCCAAGAACACATATTTAGAAGATGAGTCTATAGATATTGATTTCATTAAATCAATAGAGCTTTTTATTGAAGAGGAAAATATCGAGTGAAATAAGGATAAGATCAAGAAGAATTTTAAAGATCTTGTGAACATCTTGAACAAGAGCATTTATGAGAAGAAAAAGGCATTATTGGATTTAAGGATGAAAGAGGATCCTTCTAATAATGAGTTGTTCCAAGAATACAGCAAACTTATTGTTGAAGCAAAGAAATACTCCATAATATAAAATTTTATACTAATGTTAATATTCTCTGATTTTAGCACTGGTGTATAATATATTTTAATTTTACAAATTTCATGGCAAAAAAGAAAGAAGAGAAAAACAATATAGAAGAAGTGGATCTTAATAACCTGGATTTCAGCGAGGAAGATTTATTGGAGCTAGGAGATCTGGCAATTTTTCCGATTGAAACAGAAAAGAAGGAACCGTTTAAGAAAGAGGAGAAATTAGAAAAGAAGACTGAAAAGAAGGAAAAGATAAAGCCTGATTTTGATGCCATAAGCGATTTTGCAGATGATGAGGACAAGGCTGATTTCAAAGAAGAAGAAGAAGATTCAGATGATTTCGATGATTTCGATGATTTCTTGGATGAGGACGATTTCTTGGATTGACCAGAAGAAGCATGAACTTGAAAAAAGGAAAAATGACTTAAAAAAATACCGATAGACAGGAATCTTGATAAGAGAAGGCTTTGAAAATGACTTCAGAAGTTCATAGATTATACAGTTCCTGCAGAATTCCTTGAATGACTTGATGATAGGCTACAGCTTCTTATTAAGAAATGAAAGGCCGAATGAAAGCTTACTCATGATGAGCTAATGGCTGCAATGCCCAATGCGGAAGATGATCTGGATAAGTTAGATGACATATATACAAGGCTTTTGAAGCTTTGAGTTGAGGTTGTTGATTCATTCGATAAGGATGAGATATTCAAATGAGCTGAATGAAAAGATAAGGAGATTGAACTATCAGAGATCAGCGATGATTCGATTAGGATGTATCTTAATGAAATCTGAAGATTCCCTTTGATTGATGCTGACGAGGAAGTCAGATTATGAAGGCTTATCAAGAAATGAGACCAAGAATCAAGAAAACGTCTTGCGGAAGCAAATCTTAGGCTTGTTGTCTCAATCGCGAAGAAATATATGGGAAGATGACTATGACTTCTTGATCTTATTCAGGAATGAAACGTTTGATTATTTAGAGCAGTTGATAAATTCGATCCAGAAAAATGATTCAAATTCTCAACTTATGCAACTTGGTGGATAAGACAATGAGTTACTAGAGCTATTGCAGATCAAGCAAGGACAATAAGAGTCCCTGTCCATATGGTTGAGACCATAAACAGGTTTACTCATACATTCAGAAGATTGACACAGGAACTTGCAAGAGAACCTCTTATGGAAGAATTGGCGGTTGAGCTTGATATGGATATAAGGAAAGTAAGGCAGATAATGAGAATATCCCAAGATATCCTTTCTCTTGATTCCCCGGTCTGATGAGAGGAAGATACCACTCTTTGAGATTTCGTCGAAGATGACAAATATTTGACTCCAGATAAATCGGCAAATCTGACCCTTCTGAAAGAGAATCTTTATGAAATGTTAGATTTCCTGACTCCACGTGAAAGAAAGATTATCATAATGAGATTCTGACTGGATGGTTGAGATGTTCATACGTTGGAAGAAGTCTGAAAGGAATTTTGAGTAACAAGAGAACGTGTAAGACAGATAGAGGCTAAAACATTAGAAAGATTAAGAAATCATCCAGCCGCAGATAAGATTAGATTTTTCCATTAAAATTAAATTATGTTTGAAATATCAATTTGAGATTTATTATCCAGCTTTTCATGAGATTCACAGGAATTGGAATTTAAAGGTGATATCTTGCCATGATTCTATGAAGACCTTGAGTTTATCTGACCTTTGTATCTTAAGATGAAGCTTATAACTTTAGATGATTGAATAATGGCTCTGTTTGAAAAGATAGAAGCTGATGTCATTTATGACGGAATTCCCAAGAATATATCCCTTGATATGATTGAGAGGGAATTCAAGGAAAATGTTGATCCAGCAAATCCTGATGACATAAAATACATAAACATGAAAAACATGTCGATCGATCTGAAAGATGTGATCTATGAAGAAATATTAATTCAATGTATTGATTAATTGTCAACGAGTTTTTACTTGAATTATATTTTTTTTAAGATATCCTTTCCCGGTATTTTATAAATTAAAATTTTTTTTATGACTAAAACAAATACTCAGAAGAATTTTGAAAATGAGGCAGGAAATGATTCTTGCTGCAAGCAATCAAGCTCTTTAGGATCAATCATATTCTTCATAATCCTATCCACTATAGCTGTCATCGCTTCACTTTACTATATTGTTCCTCAAGAGGTCAATAAGGTAATAATGAATGTGGAATACACTAAGGTAGGATGAAAGGAAAACTACGATATAATAAACAAGATGCAGCTTGAACAGATAAAGAATTATGTTCAGCAATATAAGCAACAATGAGATAAGCCAGCAGCTGCGAATAAAGATAATGCTCCACAGCCTACGGCAGATGCTATCAAGACTTTATCTAAAGATGAGCTTGCTGCAATTAAGAAATGAGCATATATAGAAGGTAATCCTGAAGCAAAAATCACTATAGTAGAATATTCAGATTTAGAGTGTCCTTTCTGTATAAGGCAATTCAAAGAATGAAATGTTGAAAAAACAATAGAGAAATATGCAGGTAAAGTAAATAACATCTTTAAGAATTTCAGATGAGTTCCTCATGAAAATTCCGAAGCTGAAGCTAATGCTGCACTTTGTGCTTGAGATTTAGGATGACTTAAAGCTTATTCGTTCTACTACAAGCAAATCTTCTCTAGATCAAATGGATGAAATGGAACTGGATTCAGCAAAGATAACCTTGTTCCTCTTGCAAAAGAAGCTTGACTTGATGGTGCAAAATTCCAAGCCTGTCTTGATTCAAAGAAAAACATCGAAAAATTCGATGCTGACACTGCTGAATGAAAGAAATTATGAGTACAGTGAACTCCAGGAAATGTAATCATAAACAATGAAACATGAAAATATATGCTTATAGCATGAGCATATCCTGCAAGTGAATTCGAAGCTAAAATCGAAGAGCTATTGAAATAATAGTAAATAAAAAAAATAAAGAACGGTTTATCCGTTCTTTATTTTTTTTAGAAAATTATTTCTTTCCCAGGCAGATGAAATATTCTTCAAAGCTTCTGTCTCGACATGCCTTAGGCTTGAATCTTGAGAACTTCTCATATCTTTTTTTTATGGGGAATACAAGGTCATTTATATCTTCTCAAACAAATACCTTAAGAAGAAGATTTCATCATTTTTTCAGGAAAATATCAGCAACGTCCAAGATAGCAAGATTCAGCTCTACGCTTCTATATTGGTCAACTCAAGTCTGACCGGTTGTGGATGGTGCTATATCAGAAGTTATCACATCAAATTCCTTTATTCATATGGAATTTATGAATTCAGTTATCTTATTTTTTTCAAATATACTTTCTTGAAGAAGAAATATATTATCAAATGGAAGTTTTTCAATTTTCTGTATATCTATTCATACGATTTTCGGTTTTTCTCATACGATTTTCCTTATGGCCTGCAAAAAGCTTCCGGGTGCGGCTCATATGTCTAGAACATTATAATTCGGCTTTATCAATGAAAACTTATCCTGCACTTCAAGAAGCTTGAAAGCACTTCTTGCTCGGTATCAGAGTCTCTTGGCTTCCAGAAAATATTTATCTTGGGCTACAAATTGCCCGACTCACTTTTTCTTTGACATTTTTAAAATTTAAGTAGTATGGAGTGTATTATTTACAACAGAAATATGACAATAATTAATAAGGCAAAGGATTACCTTAAAAATAAGGATTTATGCTGATTATATGATTTTATAACAAATAATCAAATCGACAAAGAGACAGCTTCAGAGATATTTTCATTGGTATATGATCATACAAGCAGCTTCAAGAATTCCAATACTTGCTGCAATGCTATGAATATAGCAGGAAGACTTATAGATATCTGAGTTCCTCATGATATTATCGTGCTTGAAAAGACAAAGAAAAGCTTTCCAAGGATGAAGATTACAGGAGAGATATTGAAATGCGTAGGAAAATACAGCTGATGAAAGATTCTTTGATGAGTCATTGATTTGAATCTGCTTGAAAAATATGAAGAATCCGAAGGTATATTGGATATGATAACCAATGAGATACTCTTTTCTATAAAAGGTTGTGAAGCTGTCATATTTTTAATAAAACATAATGATATTTCGGAATATTTCATCAGATTTAAAGATGAAGCAAAGAAAACCGAATTCGATTATGATTTCCTAAAAAGTCTGGTAAACCGTTAATATCCCATTAAAACAAAAAACCCGCTATAGCGGGTTTTTTGTTTTAATATCAATATAATTATTTCAATTCAACACTAGCTCCAGCTTCTTCCAAAGCTTTTTTCATGCTATCAGCATCAGCTTTTGAAACATTTTCCTTTACATTACCTCCGTTATCAGCTATAGCCTTAGCTTCAGCAAGTCCAAGACCAGTTAAGTCTCTTAGAACCTTGATAACTCAGATTTTTGCAGCTCCAGCAGAAGTTAGAACAACATTGTATGTTGATTTCTCTTCAGCTTCATCAGCAACAGCTCAAGCTCAAGCAGCAGCAACAGGTGCAGCAGCACTAACTCAGAATTTTTCTTCCATTGCAGATACTAGATCAGCTAGTTCAAGAATTGTAAGACCTTCAGTAAGATCCATGATTTTTTGTGCGTTAGCACTTAATTTAACATCAGACATAATAAATAGTTTAAAAATTAATAATTTTTTTGGCCTAGGTTTTTAAAGTCTAGCAGAGAAATACCATTAAGATATCCCTCTTGTCAGATTTTAATTATTCTGCAGGAGTCTCAGTAGCTTCTGGAGCAGCAACTGCAGTTTCAGCAACAGCTTCAACAACTTCTGGAGCAGCTTCTTCAGCTATAGCTTCCTCCTTTGTTTCAACAGCAACTTCTGCAACCTTCACTTCTTCTTGTTTTGGTTCAGGTTTTGTTTCTACGAAAGATAGAAGATCTCAAACCTTAAGAAGCTTTTTAGCTTCAAGTTCTTTCTTAGCTCAATCGAAGAATCTTGCAAGTCCAGAGATAGGAGATTTCATAGATCCAAGAAGTTTTGCAAGCAATACTTCACGAGATGGAAGATTTGCGATTTTTGTTGCTTCAGCAGCATCAAGGATTGCTCAATCGAAATAAGCTCAAACGAATTTGATTTTTTCTTCCTTCCTGAATTCGAAAGCGTATTTGTTTATAATTGAAAGACCAGCAATCTTATCTCATTTTGAGATCAGAACAGCAACTTGTCCTGGTAAAAGGTCATCATTCAATTCAACATTATAAACGTTCTTGAAAGCGATCTTAACCAAAGTCTTCTTTGCTAACATTAGCTTAGCATCAACCTTTATCAAATCCTTTCTTATGTTTGTTATATCTAAAACAGTTAATTTTGTATTAGATGTGAATGCAACAGAACTAGCATTTTTCAATTCATTTTCAAGAACTGAAAGTATTTCAATTTTTTTTGATTTACTTACCGCCATAATTAATAGTAGTTAATATTTAGATTTTTAGCTAATCACTAAAAACAAAAAAATTCGCGATTGCCGCGAATAAGAATAAACATTACACATGATGTGATAATTGTTTAGTTTCTTGTCTAGGTAGGGTTTATGAAGTATTTCTTCACCTACTGTCTGCGACTTGCTTAATAAAAAGCAAGGATATTATATATGAAAAAAATATATGTCAATTTCTTTTTTCTGAATCTGGTTTATGATAATGAAAAAAATATCTGTTAAATCATAATATATAAGAAGATAATCATTGACTTAAGCCGTTTTGATTTTCAATTCTTCTTTTTTATCTTTCTTAGACTTGTCATACAGCTCTTTGACTATGGATTCTATCTCTATAAGGAACATTTTGAAATTATTCAGGTCATTATGGAAATTCAAGTACATAACAAGAAAAGAGACCGATACTCATGCTGGTATTATATAGATTGTATCCACAGGGATATTGAAAAGCCACATAAAGAAATACATATATAAGCAAACCACTAAGAAGTATATGGAGGAATATATCATTATGAATGAAGACAATATGAGATTTCCTGGAATGATCTTTTTATCTATGAATAGATTTATGAATGAGAATATATATTTTGTTTCGATTTTATATGTTATGTAATCATAGACAAAGAAGATGATCCTTGAAATATATTTCACTATTATCCATAGGAATTGGAATATCTTTGTCAGAACAGAGTTGAAGAATACGGTCGAAAGGCTGGTTTTGAAAGATTGTATCAGCAAAGCAAAAGCAACAAGCAAAAGGATATTCTGTAGTCAGAAATTCTGTATGCTTGATATAATAGGATCACTAACCCTTCATATCATTATAGAATCAAAGGCAACCTTTCAGAATGCTGCATTATTGGAAGCTCAGATTATATCTGCTTTAAGAAGATTTCAAGACAGATTGAGATATCACAATATAGAAAGTGAGGTTATCATAATAAAAGATAATGAGAGCTTGAAATTCCTTGATTTAATGAAAACATACCTTCTTGTCAGAAATCTGAACTTGTCGCTTAGGACTTCTCTTATGGTTTTGAAATCCCTATTATCTATATCTATGAGTTTTTCCCTTGATCCTTTCGGCATCCTGTTCCTATAAACTATGATCATGAAATACACATATATTATCTTGAATATCTCATCTCACCAAAGCTTATTCTTATTTTTTATATAAAAATATACAAGAAAAACCAATAATAGGTTATTCCTTTTTTTTGGAAGTTCATATATTTTAAACAGCAGTGAATTAGTTTCTATATTATCTTTCTCTTTCAGATCCTTCATATTTTCGACATTATTTTTGAAATCCTCGATGAAAAGCATGTATTTAAGTCTGGTATCATCGAAAATCTGATCATTTTCCTTCTGTAGGAAAATCTTAAGATGCCTTATAAAATCAGAAAACAATATGTCCTCCTTTTTTCATTCAGAAAGAAGCAGTTCCATTATATAGACCAGCTTATTTTCTCTGATTATGGAATGGATGAATCTGTTTATATGGTAGGTTATCATTTTCTATTTGCAGCTTATTATTTATAATTAGCTTGATATTATCATATTAATGAAATAATGGCAAAAAATAGAGTCTTATTTATGACTGAAAGATAAGATTGCTTTGACAAATAATAATTCATCATTATGATAAATAAAAATCAATTTTCTTATTACATATGGTTGCAAAATTTACTGAACAACAGATAGGAGAAATAAAGGCTTGGGAAGATGATCTTGATAATGATGATAAATCATGCCTTTTGTGGTGATCCAGATGTTCAAAATCAGTGAAATGTAAAAAGTATTTCGGTTCCCTTATATGAAAAGTCCTTAAACATACTGAATCAGGAAAATATCTATGACATTTTTGAACGCATGATAGCTCCATCTGAAAAATATCTCCTGCAGGATTAAGAAACAGATATATCGATTCCATAATGGAAAATATCTCCTGATGATATGGTTTTGATAAGAATCATATAACTGCATTCAGACACTATCTGGTCCATAAGGTTTGTTGATTTGATCCTTTTGACAGAACAGGTTGTTCTGTAAATATGGTTAAAGTATTAAATAAGATTTCTGTAAGAGAAAATCTTAGTAAGATTGACAGGCGACTTAAGATGCTGAGAATGGTGAACAGTATTATCTCAAAACTTTCCGAAGAAGAAAAAAGAACATTGATCAGTGAATGCTCTGATAAGCTGGATCAATATAATAGAACAAAAGTAGATATATCCAGTGTAGATTTCCTTAAGATGATATTAAGGCGTAGATAATCTGAACGATACTATATAACAAGCTCGTTGTCCCTTATTTCAGAAAGTATTGCTTTAGTTACCCCAACATCGCTCCATGGAATAGATCAGGAATTTGTAACCTGCACTGTCTCAGCTCATTTTCATGATATGAGAATCACATCATTTTCCTTTGCCATGATAAGTCATGTCCTTATTGCATCAGCCCTATCAGGAACTATCCAGAAATCCTCTCATTCCTTTCTTGTTATACCCTTTGCTACCTGATTTATTATAGATAGGGAATCCTCGGTATATGTGTCGTCATCAGTAACTATTATCACATCAGATAGTTCATCAACAGTCTTTCACATCTTTGGTCTTTTTGTCTTATCCCTGTCTCAAGTCGCTCAGAAAACAGTTATTATCCTTCATATCCCTTCCATTTTCCTGATTGTTTCAAGAACTGATTTCAATGATTGTTCTGTATGTGCATAATCTACAAAAATCTTGAATCATGAGCTGTTCTCAACTTCCTCCAATCTTCAAGGGATTCAGGTTATCTGTTCAATTGTCTCTACTATTCATTCAACAGGAATCCTTTGGGATATAAGTACACAAACAGCGGCTAGGATATTATATACATTGAATTCTCATTTAAGCCTTGTTTTGACAGAAAGTGTATTTGAAGGCATCTTTATGTCAAAAGTTGTGAAATCCTTTCAATAAGCGATGTTCAATGCTTTTATATGTGCATTGTTTCATAATCAGAAGGTATATATGTTATCCGCAATAGCTTGCAGGAAAAGTTCTCAGTATGCGTCATCAAGATTCACTATTGAGACTTTCTTCACTCATGGTTTCCTTTTGTATTTGACCAGATTCTCGAAAAGCCTGTATTTGACTTTCGCATATTCATCCATGCTTTTATGTATATCAAGATGATCCTGGCTCAGGTTTGTAAATGCAACGACATCGAAATCTATTCAATAGTTCCTGTTATAGTATATGGAATGGCTGCTCGTTTCTATTACAGCATATTCACATCCTGCATTTTTAGCCTTCTTCAATAGTTTCTGAAGCATAAAAGGGGAAGGTGAAGTCATCTTGCTATTATTATCGAAAAAATCATCTCAGATCATATAATTCACCGTTGAAAACATGAATACCTTTTTTCAGGATTGTTTAAGTCATCTGGCTACTATGTTCGTAGTTGTGGTTTTTCATTTCGTTCAGGTTATTCATATGACAACCATATCTTTTGAAGGATTTCAATACATAAGATTAGCCAGAACTCATCTCATGAAATGGTATAATATCCTTATGGGACTATTCAATGATATGAATTTCTTCAGAAAAAGGATTGGTGAGGAGTTCATCATAGCGTATTGTTTGTTAAAAGCTTGTTATTAAGGTTGATTTTAATGAGATTATCGATAAAATCAATAACATATTAAAATAATAAAAATGAAGATATTAGTACAGACATGAAAAAATAACCAAATTCTCAGAACAGTAAGCGAAGAAATCACTACAAACGAGATCAGGAAATATTCCAAGATATGAGAAGAGATGGTTAAATTCATAAAGGATTCAAATAACTGATGAGTTTGACTTGCTGCGCCTCAGGTTTGAATTTCCAAGAGACTTATATGTGTTAGCCTCTTGAGAAGCTATGATGATGAGAGCTTCAAGACCATTTTCATGATAAACCCAAGAATACTTGAGCATTCTACAACAACCGATTTTGATAAGGAATGATGTTTAAGTGTACCTAAAGAATTCTGAGAGGTTGAAAGATTTACAGAATTGAAGCTAAGCTACCTTGACTCAAAATGAAAAGAGAATATCCTCTTTTTGAAATGAATAGCGGCAAGAATAGTTCAGCATGAGGTGGATCACCTTGATTGAATACTATTCACCGACAAGGTTGTAACAAGGGATAATAAGGATGATGAACATGTATTTTAATATCTAACTTCTCATATTGATGTCAGGACAACAAATAAAAGATTTGCAGGCTGAAAACGAAGCTCTGAAGAAAAAGCTTGATTTTTGCATAAAATGGATGAAGAGGGAAATCGAGGACCAGATCCACAAGATTGCCATAAGAAAAGTTACGAAGATGACAGAAAATTGAAAGGAAGATTTTCTGAAGGAAAACCAGGAACAGATAATAGCCTCAAGGATACAATGATTTTTCTGAGATATACTGCTTCTGAATTCACCGAACAATACATTGGAATATCTTGTTAATTCAGAGATAAATTTCTATAATATGCAGAAAACCCAGAATCTCGACTGATTTTCAGTCATCAGTTCCTATAATAAGATACTCGATGCATTCATAGAGCATTTCATAGTGAATAATTTCAGAAAATATGCAGTGAAGAAATGAAAGACAATACTAAGGGTCAATGATCCCATGGAAAAAGCTTTGCACATGGTAATCAATAAAAAATACATACTATCCATCTGAAGGCTTTATTGACTTCTGAAAGCCATAAAAAACGATGAAAAGCTACATCCATATTGAGAGACTTTCGCTGAATATCTTGATAAATACAGGGAGCTTAAGGATATATTGCTTAGCGATGAATTCTTCAGTATTTTCGCTGAAGTCATAGAGAGTGATGTATTCTGATGAAAAAGACATTCATGAAGGATAGATTTCAAGGAAACAAAATCAACAAGACAATTGATGACATGAGATTTCCAGGATAAGAAATCCATACTATATCTATTGTTGGAATCTCAATCGGTTCTGTATTAGAAAAAACAAAAATATCATTTCGACTATATTGGAGCCCGATAACCTGATTTAGGCATTCTTTTTCAATGCACTCGGAATGATATCATTTGAATTAGATGAGCATTCTCAATTCTTCTATTTCATTTGGAGTGAAATATGATATCAGGTTGATGAAATCCTGTTTCTGATCCTGGTCAATTAGGATTGAAGTTTTAATTTTTGTAATTATGTCGTTCTCACATATATTTTCAATAATCATAAATTCGTAATTAACTTTAATATTTAAATTATTTAAACATAAAATTAATAATATGTCAATTATTTTAGGTATAGATCCAGGTACGACAACAACCTGATTTGCAGTGATAGAAAAACAAGGCAGAAATGTCATAATATTGAACTATTGAATCATAGAGACAACTCCTAAGGAATGCATCGAGAATAAGCTTTGCGATATCTGAGACGATATTAAGGATATCATCTCTGAGTATAATCCGGATATTTGTGGAATAGAAAAGCTTTTTTTTCTGAAGAACCTGAAAACATGAATTGATGTTGCCCAGTCTCGATGAACCATGATATATCTTCTTGCAAAAGCATGAATACCGATAGTTGAATATACCCCGCTTCAGGTCAAGATGTGAATATGCGGAAACTGAAATGCTCTTAAAAGACAGGTTCAGAATGCGCTTAAAATAATCTATAAGCTTGATTCGATACCGACTCCCGATGATGCTGCCGATGCTCTTGCCATTGCCTATATCACAAGCCTGTCCAAAAAATTAATTTAATATTGTTTTTATCGCTTTTTTTATATAATTGCCTTGTTTTAATAATTTTTTCATAAAGATGTCTTTCAAAATAAGTAATGTAATGGATTATGATAGCTTTATAGCCTTGGATATCTGATCTTTTAAAATAAAGGTCCTGATTTGCAAAATAGAATCATGAGAACTTAAGATTATCTGAAAATCATATCTGCGACAGAATAAAAAGGATTTCATATCATGAGAGATCGCAGATCTTTGATCCGTATCGAAATCAATATCCAAAGCCATACATAAGGCATGCCAAAATCTTGATAGCATCCCTAATGATGTGATAGTAGGATTTAATTCCAGTCATCTGCTTTATGACCATATTTCGACAAATTATGTCAGACAATCTAAAGAACAACCGATTTCTATGAAGGAAGTCGACGATATGATCAAGAACATAGAATACAAATCATTGGAAAAGGTCAAGACAAAGATAGAATCAAGGCTTTGAATAATCGATTCTGAAATGAAGCTCATAACAACATCGATCATATCCATATATATCGACTGACAAAGGGTTTCAAATCCGATATGATTTTCTGGGAAGAATGTGAAATTGAATCTTATAAATGTTTTCTCGCCTTGTTCCAAATATAATGTTATAAAGAATATATTAAGGGATCTTGATAAGAATCTGATATCTGTGATACCTAACTGAATAAGTATACCTAAGCTTGTAGAAGACACGAATTATAGCTTCGATTACAATCTTTTCATTGATTTCTGATATTCTAAAACCACGGTGATTCTTGAGAATAATTCAGAGATATTATGATTCAATATTATAAATTACTGAACCCAAATCCTTGAAGAGGAAATGAAGAAGCATCTGAGCCTTAATTACATAGATATCGAGAATATAATCAAAGAGATCGATAATAACTATGCAGAACAGAAAAATATAATAGACAGCTTTTTGGATATAATTTTTGATTCTGTGATAGTGGCAGCAAACGACATCGAGAAAAATATGTTCCTCAAGAATATCTTCATCTCATGATGAATGGTCAGCAATGTGCTTAAGGATAAGCTGAAGGAATATTTCGAGCAGAAAAACCTATGAAAAAACATTCTGGTTATCGATAAATTCATCGAAGATGAGAGTCTTGCTGAAATATCCAATCCGACCGACGTTACGATTGCATCTATAGCAAAAGCCTGAAAAGAGATAATCAGCATAAAAAAAGACCCAATAGCAAGAATTTTAAGATATGTACTTTATAAATATGAATAATACACCAAACAAAAAAATCAAAATAAATGATACTGATAATATTTTAGATATCGTTTCGAAGATAGAAAAGGAATTCAAGGGATTGAACCTTGTTTATTTGGAAGTTGAGAATAATGAGAATCTTAAGAATTTCTTCAATCTGAAGCTTCTGCTTTTCAAATTTAACTCCAAGAAATTCCATATCATAACCGCAGACAAGGATCTTAAGCTTCTTTGAGAAAAACTCTGAATAAAGTTTTTCTATAAGAGCGCAGATTTGGAGTTCGAGGAAACTTTCGCAAAGACAAATATGCTTAAATATAATTTCACGTTTTTTGAATATCTTGTATATGAGCTGAAGAGGAATCTTTTCAAATTGCTTTTCATATTCAAGAAAAGAACCAAGAAATATAACAATAAAAAGGTTGTAGATGATTCAAATTTCTTTCTTCTTGTAGTCTGATTGGTTATTTCCTTATCATTGCTATCATTCATATTCTATTTTGCGGTTTCAAAGACCTATGTCTATATTACACCAGAACTATGAATAAAAACGGTTTCAAGGAATATGATATTTTCCGAAAAGGATAATTCAAATGTTTTTGATATAAAGAATTATGTTCAGGTCAAGAAAGTTTGATTATCTTCAAATCTGGAATATACATTCAACGTTTCAACGATCGATACCGAAAGCGCCAAAAGGGCATATTGAACGATAGAACTTAATAATGAGCTGAATCAGGAGCAGGTGTTCAAGCCTAATACCAGATTCGTAACCGACGACTGATTCGTATTCAGATCCACTGAATGGATAAAAGTTCCATGATCATGAAAGGTTGATGTTATAGTGAGTGCCGACATGTATGATATAAAAGGAAATCTTACCTGAAAAAGATGAAACATATGATCCTGAGTTATACTTACGATTCCATGATTGAAATTCAATAGGGATAAGATATACGCGAAATCAAAACAAGAATTTACATGATGATTGGATCCGAAAATACACATCCTTACGCAAGAAGAGCTTGATAAGTTCCAAAAGATATTGGAAGAGAAGCTGAAATCCAAATCTCTGGATGCTCTTAAGGAAAAGATAAAGAATTCAAATCTTGAGAATCATGAGAATTACCAGATTTTGCCGATAAACGATATCATATTCTATAAGACATGAGAGATAACCGCTTTGAACAATGCAAAAATCGGTGATAAGATAGAGGAGATAACATTGAAATGAAGCATAGATATAACAACATATTTCTATAACAAGAACGAACTTATATTCTATCTTAAGAATATACTGAACGACAGCATTCTGCTATGAACTGAAAAGCTTATAAATACAAATGACGATTCGATAAAAATCATAAACATATTAAATAAGACGCAAGAGCCTTTTTATATGAAGGCGACAACAGAATTGGATTCGACTATTTCCTATAATTTTGAGGATGTGTCCAATAATCTTACAAAGAAACTGAAAAATCTCATAGCAAGCAGCACCGTAAAAGAAGCTACTTCAATACTTTTGAATGATCCTAATATCGCTAACGTTAAGATCGAATTTTCACCGTTCTGGCTTACAAGAATCTCAAATAATCCAGATAACATAGATTTCATAATACAGAAATAATTTTTAAGAAAAATACCAGGGCCTTATGTATATTTTAGCTTTCGAGACATCTTGTGATGATACATCTATAGCAATCTTCAAAGATTGAAATCTGATTGCGCTTGATACTAAGTCTCAGATAAAAGAACATAATGTCACCAAATGAGTTGTTCCTGAAGTTGCCGCAAGGTTGCATGCGAATAATATCTTCTTTGTGCTTGAAAATGTATTGGATATGGCTTCGCTTAAGATTGAGGAAATGGATTACATAGTATGCACGGAAAAACCATGACTTCTTCCATCTTTGCTTGTTTGACTTACTGTTGCTAAGACATTGGCAAAAACACTCAATAAGCCTTTTATATTGATCGATCATATAAAGGCTCATATTTTTGCTAATCTGCTTGAAAGGGATTTGACTGAACTGGTTTTTCCTTCTATATGTCTGACGGTTTCATGATGACATAATGAGATATATCTATGGAAAAGCCTTTTTGAATTGGAGCTTGTATGAGAAACATTGGATGATTCGGCATGAGAATCGTTCGACAAGGTGTCTAAAATGATGTGAATGGAATATCCTGGCTGACCTATAATATCAAAGCTTGCAAAGCAGTATGATTGAGAATTCAGATCTATATTCCCAACTGTCCTTCTTGAGAAGAATAGTCTGGATTTCTCATTCTCATGATTGAAGAGTGCGGTAAAAAGGGAAATAGACAGAAGGATAATCGAAAAATGAAGTCTATCGGATGAAGATAGGATAGAGATATCCTTCGAATTTGAAACGACAGTCATCGAGATATTGAAATATAAGATATTCAAAGCGGCTGAAAGATATGGCATAAGATCTCTTGTTTTGGCCTGATGAGTCAGTGCCAATGATAAGCTTAAGAATGAGATATCAAAAAAAGCGCAGGAATATTGATATTCGTTCATACATCCTAAAAAATGAATATATTCTCAGGATAACGCAGCGATGGTTGCCATATTGGCATATTACATGATCATAAACAATAAAAAATCCTTCTAAAAAGAAGGATTTTTTTTTTTTTGAAAACGTCTAATAAATAATTATTTTTTTAATTCATCAGTCTTAGCTTTTCTTGCATGGAACTTATCAAGAGTACTTGTTTTAAGAAGTCTCTTCTCTCCAGTAAAGAAAGGATGACATTTATTGCAGCTTTCAACACGGATCTCTCATTTTATTGTACTTCCTGTTGTAAATTTATTTCCACAAGAACAAACAACAGTTGTATCTTCAAAAAATTGTGGGTGAATACCTTTTTTCATATTATTATGATTAGATTTTAGATTCTCAGATTAAATTATGGTGCCGGAAGAGAGACTCGAACTCTCACACCTTGCGGTACTGGCTTCTAAGACCAGAGTGTCTACCAATTTCACCATCCCGGCATAATTGTATATGTATAATTTCAATCTACCTTTTTAGGCTTAAAAACTTTAATGGTGGGCCGAGAAAGATTCGAACTTTCGAAGACGAAGTCAACGGATTTACAGTCCGCCCCATTTGACCGCTCTGGAATCGACCCTTAAAAAAATGGAGCCACTTGTCGGAATTGAACCGACGACCATCCGCTTACAAGGCGGGCGCTCTACCAGCTGAGCTAAAGTGGCTTAAAAAAATCACAATTAAAGTAAAAATTGCCTCTGCATTTTATAAAATAGTTGAACTTTGTCAAAAGATTTTTTAAAATTTAAACTTTCATTTTCTCATTTTTTAATACAATGGATGAATATTAAATATTATATTATCCAATATATTTGTATATGATAAGATTGATTATTGTTTCTGACTCGTTTTCTCATTTCAAGGATGCCATTCTGGAATATGAAAAAAGGCTTAAGGATATAGAGATATTTAAGATAAAACCTGAAAATAGCACTGATGTCAAGAATATAGTCAAGAAAGAAACCTGAAAGATAAAGGGATATATTGAAAAAAACAAATGATATACCATTTATCTTGATGTCTTGTGAGAATCGTTGGATACGAACAGGTTCCATGATCTGATAGAAAAAACCTATCAGAACAATTCAAAGATCAATATAATCATCTGATGAGCATATTGAATCGATCTCAATGCAATGGGTAACATCATCGACATGAAGATTTCATTGAGCAAGATGACTTTTCCTCATTCTTTAGCATTGCTGATGATTTTAGAACAGATATATAGGATAGACAGCATTAAGAAAAATACCTGATACCATCATTAAAATGAAGCAAATTTTTGAAGACAAGATAATAAACATAGATAATGATCTTTTTGATAATAGATTTCTCTTTAAGATAGCGATATCTCCGTGCGCAAGCTTCGATTATGACATGTCAAAATTATTGCTTGACCGCAAGAATGGAAACCTTGATTATAGCAAGGATTTAAAATTATGGAGTGAGGTATATTCACCAAAAAATGAGTTTGAGATATTTTCAGATCTGATAGAGGAAAATATCAGAAACAATAAGAAAATCCATATTTCAGATATAAGCCTACAAGAAGAAGTGCATACAATAAGGGATCTATATATTGACTTGGGATATTTCAATGCTGACTTGAACAGGTTTGAAGTTGACCTTGAAAATGCACCTGTGACAATATGAACAAACATCAATAGTATAATTTACAGTTTCAAAGATTATAATACACATAAGGAAAAGATTTTCTTCATTCCACCTCCTCGTGAGCCGAGACATCAGAAGACACTTAAAAGCGGCATAAATTCATCTCTGATATCAACTGTCAGGATGAATTGAAATGATGATGAGATAGAATTTCTGAAACAGATAATAAAAGATGAAAAAATAAGCCCCCTGAAACTTTCAAGGAGCATATTTTTCAATTATGGTAAGATCTGATTCGAGTTCTTGGAATCCGATATTATCATTGATTTTGGTTAGTTTGGATATTCAATGAAGCATTCAAAAGCGATTGTTCCATCTCTTTTTCAAGCTCATTCTGAATTTCTTTCATAAGAATAAGTTCCTTGATCCTACCTTTATTTTTAGTTTTCAGATTCTCTTCTTTGCTTACTTCCAAAAATCAGTAGATGTAAGGGATGCTTATATAAAACAAAAGATATAATACAAGTATGATAACTCATGATATAAGCAATTTGAAATTCGACGGATCTCATGAAAAAATATTTATTTTCGACATAATAATACGAGATGAATCATATGAAAAAATGTAGTTTGTAATATTCATAACTCTTTTTTTGATCAAATATTATTTAGTCTCCTTTAGCTCTGCAAAAACTATAAGCCTGTTTATGGCAGTTCATATTGGCCAGCAAGTCATAAGGCTCAATTCTTTCTTTCCTTCTTCTCTATTTAATACCTTCACATCACCTGGTTTTATGATTTTCTTCTCTTTTATTATGTATGTGAATTTCTTCTGGTTATAAAATACTATTATCTCATCTCAAAAAGACAGATCATCCAATAATACGAATATATCATTATAATTTCATTTTATCCATGGGTAATTCGAACTATGTCAGAAAATGAAAGCATTTCAATTTTCTCAAGGCATTGAAGTTCAAGGATATCTCACCACTCATTTCTCAAGTTCCTTCATGAATACATCTTGCAGATTCTCGAATGTAAGTCATCTTCTCGGGTCAACATCAACTAAAGGTACGTTTTTTCAGATCTTAGGTATGATTATCCTATTTTCGTATGGTGTTATTTCAAGGTCAAGACTTACATCACCATCAAGCGGAACAAGCTTCTTAGGAGAAAAATTGCTTTGCTTCACAGTATTGTCATCTTCTTCCATTTTTTTCGAAAGTTTTTCTTCCATGCTCTTGTCATCAGATTCATCTGATGCATATACCTTTATCTTTCAATCGTCTATGGTATCGAGGATATCTTTTGAAGAATCTTTAAGATATTGAGGATTTATATAGCTGTACAGGATTTTTGAATAAGCGCTGTAATTCGTAGCTCAAAGCAAAATAAAAAATACCATTGTGGAAACAAAAACATAATATGCAAGGAATTTGAATTTCTGTCATAGCTTGATTTTATTCATCAATAATCTGAATCATCCATATTTTCTCTCTGTGTTTATTTTCACGATCTCTTCGACAAGATCTTCAGATATCTCTTCTTTCATATCACTGAATTGAATTTCCTGCAGATTTTTTTCAAGGTCTGAAATAAGATCTGAAAATTCAGTATCTTCGTTATATTCTTCTTTTAAAGATGAAAAAATATCATTTGTTTTTTGTAAATCCATTTTAATTTTGTATTTATTTTTATATTGCACGTAAATACTATCATACATTTTTTTTAACGTCAAAAAATACCCCTTGCAAGGGGTATTTTTTGTTGTAGAAATAAGTTTTACTTTTTATTAAGTTCTCTATATTTCTGTCTAATTATAGCTTTCTCTCTGACTTTTCTCGGTGTCATGTCTTTTACTGCATATCTTTCACCTCTAAGTTTGTTTGCAATTCTTGTTTGGAAAAACATTTTTTTATATCTCAAAACAAGTTTTTCATTGGATTCAGATTTGTTTTTAAAAGCGTAAATTATCATTAGAATCTCCTATATAAGTAAATAAAGTGCGATTATTGTATTAAAATTAGTCAGATAGTCAAATTTTTTATCTGCTTCCATTTCTTTTTCTGTCATTCTCGGTCAACCACTTCTTTCTTAATCTGACGCTTAAAGGAGTAACTTCAACATATTCATCTTCTTTAATATAATCCAGAGCATCTTCTAATGTCATCTTTCTTATTGGAGTAAGCTTGATTGCCTCATCAGTACCTGATGCACGGATATTTGTAAGCTGTTTGTTTTTTGTAGGATTAACCGTAAGATCTCATCATTTAAGATGCTCTCATATAATCATTCATTCGTAAACCTCTGTGGTCGGCTCGATAAGGATAGGCCCTCTTTCTTCAAGCTTCCAAAGAGAATAAGCCATTGCTTTACCTGGAAATCCAGAAATCATAGATCAGATATCTCTCTTTTCGATATTTCATTTGAATTCTTCATAATGAGAGAAAGAAGAATACATTATTCATTCTCATTTCGTATCAATGGTGAAGATTGATCTGAATCAAAGAAGTCATCTTGTAGGAACATCAAATTCCATAGAAGTGATACCATTTTCAGTTTTCAGATCTTTCATTATTCATTTTCTTTTTCCAAGTTTCTCTATAGCAACTCAGCTGAATTCCTCAGGAACAATCACGATAACACTTTCCATAGGTTCCATCTTCTTACCTTTCTCTTCCTTGAAGATTACTTGAGGACAACCTACCTGAAGCTCATATCATTCTCTTCTCATAGTCTCTATAAGAACTCATAGATGAAGCTCTCATCTTCCTGAAACCACGAAACCGTTATCGATTGAATCGAAGTCAACCTTCAATCAAACATTCATCTCTAATTCCTTTTCAAGCCTTTCTCTTATATTCCTTGATGTAACCATCTTTCATTCCTTACCTGCAAATGGAGAATCATTTACCAAGAATTCCATCCTTAAAGTAGGTTCATCGATAGTAATGGCTGGCATTGCAACGATATTACTGTCGATTCAGATTGTCTCTCAAACATATATGTCAGGGATTCATGCGATTGTAACTATATCTCAAGCTTCAGCCTCATCTACAGCTATTTTCTGCAGTCATAATGTAGTGAATACTTTTGATATCTTTCAAGTTCTTTGAGTTCAATCATTTCAAACGATCGTTACCTGTTGTCCGGTTTTAACCTTTCATTCGTATACTCTTCAGATTCAAAGCCTACCCATGAAATTATCATAACCAAGATTTGCAATCTGCATTCTGAAAGGTTTTGTCGTATCATTTGCAGATTCTGCAACATTCTCGATTATAGAATCGAAAAGAGGTGATATGTCTACATGTGGATCATTAAGATTCCTTAATGCTATTCATTGTTTTGCTATAGCGTAAACAATCGGAAAATCCAATTGCTCATCAGTTGCTCAAAGCTGTACGAAAAGATCAAATATCATATCTACAACTTCATTTGGTCTTGCAGTCGGCTTATCTATCTTGTTGATAACTACAGTTGGCCTTAGTCCTAATTCAAGTGACTTCTTCAATACGAATTTTGTCTGAGGCATAGGTCCTTCATAAGCATCAACAACCAATACAACTGAATCAACCATTCTAAGCACACGTTCTACTTCAGATCCGAAATCAGCATGTCCTGGAGTATCTACAATGTTTATCTTATCTCATTTATAGTTTACAGCAGTATTCTTTGCATATATGGTGATTCATCTTTCACGTTCCTGATCGTTTGAATCCATAACACAAGTTGCAACCTCTTCATGTTCTGAAAAAGTTCAAGATTGCTTTAAAAGAGCATCAACTAAAGTAGTTTTTCCATGATCTACATGGGCAATAATCGCAATATTTCTATATGACACGATAAAAAAATTAATTTATAAAGATAGTAAAAATAAACCGAGGCTATGCTTCGGTTTTGTAAAAACTTGTATTTATTATATGTATAAATCGTAAAAGTAAAGTTTTTTATTTTTTAACAGATGTAGCCTTTTGTTTAAATTAAACTTTTAATCTGACCTCTTTCATTTCCTTATTTTTCTCTTTTATCAATCTTATTTTTGAAAAAAATCAGAAGCTGATAAGATTGAATATCTTGTATATCTCATATATAAAAGGAATCCTATAAAATGGGTTGGAATCGATATTTGCGACTCATAAGAATACAGGAAATAGTACCAATATCTCAAGATTTGACTTAAATCAGTATGATATTCATAGGAAAATGATTATAGCTGACATGATGATTCATTGTATTATGGCAAGGAAATATCTGTTTTTGCCATCTTTCAATATCAAAGGAATGAAAAGCAGATTTATGATAGGAAAGAATATCAGTTTTTTTGATAGTATCAATTTATCATTTGTGTAATAGTTTCTAAGAAGGTCATCATATTCATGATCTTCCTTATTTATCATGATGGCTTTGGATCTGAAATCCAGAACCTTATTTTTTCAGAAGATAAGCTTAATGAAATCAATGGAATATAGAAATCATGTCTTTATGAACAGGTAGGAAATCTTCAGGTTCGGTATATTTTCTATAAATGCAGGAAAACTGAACTTATTATTTATGAAAACATTCACTCAGTAATATACAATCACAAATATATAAGCGAAAAGGCTTATCAGGAAGATTGAATCGAATCAATTCAATATATAATACAACACTATAAGAAAAGTAAGGATGAATCATACTTTCACTCAATTCTTTGTGAATTCGTTTTCATGGTTCTTTGAGGATATTATTCATAGGAATGGCAATAAAGATGAAAGATATAACATCTTCTCATTCTCTGATATGTCTTTCAGATCATAGTTTACAGAATTATCTATATATGCCTTTCTAAGCGAAACATTGCTCGGATCAAGTCATTTATGAGCTTTGTAGCATCATTTCAATATAGAGACTGTAAGGATTGCAAATATAATAAGGTTAATGATTTTATCTACGCTTATGAGAACAAGCGGAATCGAGTAGTAGAGATATTTGGAAAAAAATAGGTTATAAACTATAAATATCATCAGGAATATCAGATGTATCTTAGTCGCTTTTTTGGCATGTTTCCTTATGAACTCATGTTCAAAATTCGGGTTTGATTTTGCAAGAAGGAATATCCAACCCAAAAACATATATGAGATGACAGCATTTGTTTTTATTTGATTATTATCCATTTGTCCTAAGTTTTTATTTATATTTCTTAAATAGTAACATATATTTAATTTAAATACAAAAAGTCCATTGAATTATTCAATGGACTTTTTGTATTTTTGATTCAGAAATTATTTAACTTCCTTTTCTTTCTTAGGAGCAGCTTTTTTTGCAGGAGCTTTCTTTGTCTCTTCTTTTGGCTCTGCTGTTTTAACTTCCTTTTCTTTCTTAGGAGCAGCTTTTTTTGTTTCTTCAGTCTTAACTTCTTCAACTTTAGCTTCTTCTACGATTTCTTTCTTAGGCTCTTCAACCTTAGTTTCTTTCTTAGGAGCAGCTTTCTTAGCTTCTTCTTTACTTTCTTCGTATCATTCCTCTAAAGCCTTGATAGAAAGTCCGATTCTCTTGTCAGTTGAATCGAAAGTTATTATCTTTGCCTTAACAGTTCATCCAACCTTTACGTAATCCTCTATATTCTTAACCATAGCGTTAGATATTTCAGATAAGTGGATAAGTCCGCTTATTCCTCCAGATAGAGCTAGGAAGATTCAGAAATTTGAAATACGTGTAACTGGTGCTTCGATGATATCTCAAACCTTATATTTCTTAGCAAGCTCATCCCAAGGATTTGATTTCAATCTTTTCATTGAAAGGCTTATCTTATCAGAATCTATTCAGATTACCTGAACTTTTATTTTATCAGATACCTTAGCGAATTTTGATGGATCAGATACATGTCCCCAATCTATTTCAGAAACGTGGACAAGTCATTCAAGTCAATTGAATGTAACGAATAATCAGTAAGTCAATATTCAGCTTACAGTTCATTCTACGATATCTCCTATCTTCAATCCTTGTAATGCTACTCATCTTTCTTCTTCTATTGCAGCCTTTTCTGAGAAGATGATTTTCTTACCGTCAGTATCAACATTTATAACTCTTACTTTAAATGGCTTACCTACCAATCTGTTAAGGTGTTCAAGGATTCTTTCAGGATTTGCTCATTCAACCCTAGGATAATTCATAGGAGTAAGTTGAGAAACCGGGATAAATCATTTTATACCGTCAAGATCAATAAGAAGTCAACCTTTGTTTGCTTCATTTGGAACAACTGTGATGATTTCTTTTGTGTCAAAATTCGAATGTAGTCTCGCAATCAATTTAATTTGGCTAGCTTTCTTCAATGAAAGGATAACAAGCCCTGAATCAGCATCATCTCATATAACCATGGATTCAACCATGTCTCAGATTCAAATCTTAGAAACATCATCTATACTTGAATTTAAATCAGCTCAAGTAATGATTCAAGTGAATTGACCATTAAGATCAACCAGGATCATTTTGCTGTTAGCATGTAACACTATTCATGTTACGATATCTCAAATCTTCGGAGTGATTATAGGATTCATTTCCTTAAACACTACTCAAAAATCTTTTAAGTTAGTCATATAAAAAATCGGTTAAGTATTAAAAAAAATATGGGGCGAACGATGGGGATCGAACCCATGACATCCAGATTCACAGTCTGGCATTCTAACCAACTGAACTACGTTCGCCATAGTTAAATCATCTCAAATAAGTCAAAAAATTTGCCTATAAAAATAAGCGAAGAAAGTATATTAAAATTATAAAAAAAAGCAAAAAAAAGTTTTAAAAAGCAAAATCTTGCCAAATTGATATGAAAAAATAATTTATAGATCTGAGGCATATTTATGTTTAGCAGGGTCATATCATGTGATATCTATGTCGCTGTAGCTTCATTTAAGGATAACTTTTCATCATCGATTCAAAGCTCATTCTCAAAGATTGTTCAAATCTCATCAAAGGCATCTTATAAGGCACCCGATTTCATTGTATTCCATGAATTCAAACTCATCATAATCGCATACGCTCAAAGTGTTCTTTAGTTTCAATAATGTCTTGATCTGTATATGAGTGAATCAATGTGCTGTTGATGCTACACATCAGGTAGCGTTAACTCAGGATAATTCAACCAAAGATCAAGCAGACTTGATTATCGAAGCAGCCTCATTGTTTCTTTTTTCATGTTTTCTTGAACTCATCAGTCAGCTGCAGTCTTTTTTTAATAGCTTGTAACGATATTTTCATAATGCGCTCTTGATTTCAGGAAGGGTATCTCAATGATCATCATATTCAACAAGCATGATATCATATCACATATCCTTATAGAACTCTATTTCGCCTATGATATTTACAGTCAGTTTTTTTACACACATCTTTATGAATTCCGGACGCTTGCTCAGAAAGAATGTCTGCATATCGATAACAGATAAACATTTTTCAGTTCATCTTATTTCTCATTTATCGAATAATCTTGTGAATATTCAGCTAAAATTCATCTATTGACAATTTAATATTTATTAATTTAATCTAAGTTTAATATAATAAGTTTTCATTGCTTGTCAAACAGGTTTTTTATTTCAAAAATCATTTGTAAAAAGAATACTTTTTTTTAAAATGAATTCATTATTCTTTAAGCGATAAATTAATTTTATGAATGGAATTGAAATAGAGATAAAAGTGCTTTTATGAGAGGAAAAAGAAGCAAAAAGACTTCTTGAGAACATGAAGAACATGGACCCGAATACTGAATTGAAAGATAAGAGCTCTCAGCTGAACCATTATTTCCTGAATTGAGACTTCTCAGCTTTACTTAAGAAGCTAAAACCTATGATAAAGGAATCAGATTACACGAAACTGGAACACATAATAAACGAGGGAAAGAAACATTCCGTAAGGACAAGGTATATGAACAGTAATTCCATCTTAGTGATAAAGGCATCGATTGACGATACCACAAGCTCGAATTGAACCGCAAGAACAGAATCTGAGGTCACTTTTGAGTGAATGGGTATAGATGAACTGGACAATGTCCTAATAAGCGCAGAATTCCCATATCAGGCAAAATGGTCAAGGGAGCGTGAAGAATATTCATTTTTAGGTTGTACGGTCTGTCTTGATAAAAATGCCGGATACGGTTATCTAGCTGAATTCGAAAGTATAATAGAAGACAATTCGAAAGCAGATGAGACCAAGAAATACCTTAGGGATCTCATTGTAAAGCTTGGATTTGAAGAATTGGATCAATGAAAGCTTGAAAAGATGTTCGCATATTATAATGAAAATTGGAGAGATTATTACGGTACAAACAATACTTTTACTTTATAATTATAATTAAAATGTTCTTATCTGATATCGATATAAAAAAATCTGTGGAGTCGTGAGATATAATCATCGAATGATTCGATGAAAAGAGGCTTCAGGCAGCTTCTTATGATATTTTGCTATGAAATAAATTCCTTATAACCGATTCATATCTGACTCCAATTATCGATCCTGTTAAGAAAATCCTGCCTAAGACAAGGGAAATACATATCGCTGACGGTGAGGAATTCGTACTTCATCCTGGGGTTAGTCTACTATGATTCAGCTGGGATTATTTCGGTTCGAACCATTATCTGGTCCAATTATCATGAAAATCAAGCTTAGCACGTATCTGACTCGTTGTTCATAATACTGCAGGATTGATTAATCCATGACACTTTCTTAATATAGCTTTCGAATTAAGTAATCTTAATAATGTTCCGATAATATTAAGGCCGAAAATGGAAATAGCGCAGATAACATTCTCAAAGCTTTCCTCTCCTTCTTCAAAAACATATGACAAGGTAGGAAGATATCATGAAAATAACTGGACTTGATTCATCGAGAAAAAGGTTGATTAATATATAAAAAATAATTTAATTTCTTAACAATCTATATTTATGGCAAAGCATCCTGAATACCAATATCTTGATTTATTGGAAGATATAATGGAAAACTGAGCAGACAAGAAGGATCATAATACTTGAAATGGTCTTAAAAGCGTTTTTTGAAGACAAATCAGATTTGATTTATCTAAGTGATTCCCTCTACTTACTACGAAAAAGACATATTGGCACTGAATCTTACATGAATTGGTATGGTTCGCCACAGGTCAGACAAACGTGAAATATCTTGTCGATAATAATGTCCATATTTGGGACGATTATCCTTATAAGACATACAAGAAGAAGATGGAGTCAGAATGAAAGGATTGCATGGAAAAGGCAGAATTTATTGAAAATATAAAAAACAGTGAGGATTTTGCTCGAGAGTGGTGAGAGCTTCCTATGATCTATGGGCAGCAATGGAGAGCATGGCCTGCAAGTGATGGAAGAAAAGTTGATCAACTTGCTTGGATTGTTGATACTGTTAAGAATTTCCCAGATAGGAAACATGCTGTTCTTTCTGTTTGGAATCCTGAATTCCTATATTGAATGGCTGCTCCTGGTAAAGCTCTACCTTATCCGCTTTGTCATATATTGATGCATTTCAATGTAGCAAACGGAAAGCTGTCTCTTCAATTATATCAGAGAAGTGCAGATATGTTTTTATGAGTTCCGTTTAATATCGCAAGTTATGCTCTTTTGCTTCAGATTGTTGCAAAATTGGCAGGACTTGAGGTTTGAGATTTCATACATTCATTCTGAGATGCACATATATATGAAAATCACATGGAACAAGCAAAAGAACAGATTTCAAGAGAACCAAGACCTTTCCCAAAATTAATTATTGATGATAGATTACAAAGCCTTGATGATATAAAGGCAGAATATTTCACATTGGAATGATATGATCCACACCCAATTTTAAAATGAGAAATGACGGTTGCTGGAGGTTTTGATGAAAAAGACAGAACCATAAAATTTGATAAAAAGGCTTAATGATCCATATAATAGCCGCGATGGCTTGAGAAAAAAGAGTAATTTGAATAAAAAATAGTCTTCCTTGGAATTTCAAGGAAGACTTAAAGCATTTCAAGGAATTGACGACCTGAAATATCATAATCATGTGAAGAAAGACTTTCGAATCTATATGAAGACCGCTTCCGAACAGGATAAATGTTATAATAACAAGGGATAATCTTTGTACTAAGGAATGATGTGAGGTCTATAATTCACTGGAAGAAGCTATCGACTGAGTAAAAAAATACGATAAGGAAATCTTTATCATCTGAGGATGAGAAATATATAGGCAATCCTTGGTTTTGGCGGATATCCTGGATCTTACATTGATCAAATGAGATTTTGAATGAGATACTTATTTTCCAGAATTTGAGGATAAATTCAAAGAAGTAAATAGGGAAGAATTCGAGGAATTCGATTTCATTACATATAAGAAGAAATAAAAAACTCGAAAAAAGAGTTTTTTATTTTTAATATAATCTCATGTACCAGTTCCTTTTTATATATTTATCCGTTATGGTTGAGGATAAATCTTTTCATACACTTATATCCATGGTTGATGGGATATCCTTGTCCTTAATATGATCATTTTCATCTTTTTCTAGTTTCATGTTAACATCATAGTAAACTTTTCTGAACAAAAACTTTTCCAAATTTTTTTCATTTTCTTCCAATCTATATGATGGTTTATCTTCAACCAAAATAGAATCATAAGAATATCAAGCTTTTTTAAGTCATGCTATATATGAGTTTTTAATTGATGATTCCAAATTTTCAGGTGTATTTTCAGGAAAAATAAGTATTAAGTCTATATCCCAGTAAGATGACCCTGTGATAATTTCACTTAATAAGGATTTCGGTCATCAGGTTCAACAAGAAGATCATGTTATGTATATTTCTATCGAATCATCACCAATGATGGATATTAATTTTTCACAAAATCAGGTCAATAGGAGTTTATCTATACTATTTAATTTTGTATTTGAATCCAGAAAGTAATCAATGCTTTCATTGTTTCTTATAATTATATTTTCAAACGGTTTGTATGATTTTGAGATTTCATGAAAATTCAGCTCGAATCTTGTGTCTTTCTGATTAAAATAAAAGAATATCTTTGTGTCCTCATCTGTAAAAGGCAAAAGCAGATTTGAACATTTTTCACAAGGCATGGAATATTTGATATTCATAGCTTTTCATCAGGCCATCATATGGATTTCCTTTATTACTGAACTTGAATCTATTGAAGGTATAATTGATTCTTCAGCATGGATGATATTTTCCATTGTCTTTTCTATGTTATATCCTGATAGCACGTCTCAATTCTGCAAAACGACCATACAAGCAACTTTCCTGTCTGATATTCATGCTTCTGCCTTCTCTAAAATATGTTTAAGCTGTGACCACATAAAGTTAATTTAATTATTGATTCAATATAATAATTTAATGATTATTTCAAAACAAAAATTCCAGAAAATCGATCAGATGAAAATAAACCTGAATTTCAGGTTTATTTTTTTGGGATTTCAGTATAATGGGAGAAATAATTTTTCTTTATGGCCAAAGAATATAATATAGCCTTCATCGATTGACAGAATCTTCATCTGGGGACATCGAGCGAAAATTGGAAGGTGGATTTCAATAAATTCAGGATATATCTTAAGGATAAGTATAATATAAGAGAGATCTATTTCTTTTTATGATTTTTATCTGAAGATGAACAGGATTTATACACGAGATTGCAAAAATCCTGATATATTCTTGTATTTAGGGAACATTCTTCAGAGATGAAATGAAAAAAGAAATGAAATGTCGATGTTGATATAGTATTTGAGATAATGAAAAGAATCATAGAAGAAAAGAATTTTGATAAGATAATATTGATTTCCTGAGATTGAGATTATATAAAACCCGTAAAATATCTGATCGAAAAGAATCTTTTTAAAAAGATATTATTTCCAAATAATAAATATTCATCCCTTTATAAGCAAATAGATACCAAATATAGAAATAATTTAAGCTTGGATCACATTAAGAATAAGATTGAATATAAGAAAAAATAGGTTACTAAAGCACCAACACTTTTTGTAACCTATCTGTATAGAAAGAGCTGTCCTTAGGCACCTGCACCGTTCGGTTTCTCTTTCGTGGTAATACCTAAATAGTATATAAAAAATAATTTAAAAAGCAAATATTATGAAGCAAAAAATCTACATAATTGACTGACATAATTTTATCTATAGGCTGTTTTATGCTGTTCCTCCATTTTCGTTGAGAGATTGAACACCTATAAACACGGTCTTTTGATTGGCGAAAGTTGTCATTTCCTGGTATGAACAAGATAAGCCTGATAAGCTGATATTCGTTCTTGATTCGAAATGAGATAATTATAGGCATGATATCTATCCTGAATACAAAGCGACCCGAGATAGGATGCCGAGTGATCTTAAGCTTCAGGAATGACTGATAGGCGAACTGCTTGATAGTTTCAATATTTCACCGTTGTCTAAAATCTGATTCGAGGCTGATGATATAATCTGAACTTTGGTACAAAAGCTTAGGACAGACCCGGAAAATGATATCTATATACTCTCATGAGATAAGGACCTTTATCAGTTCATAGATTGAAATGTCGCTGTATATGATACCATGAAAAGAAAAATCTCGCATGACAAAGAAGTGGTGGAAAAATTCGGAGTAGATGCGAAGCATGTCGTAGATTGGCTTTCCATCTGCGGAGACACTTCAGATAATATTCCAGGAATCCCATGATTCTGACCGAAAAAAGCTCAGGAACTGATAGGTAAGTATTGAAGTTTGGAAGATATCTATGAGAACATAGAGGATATAAGCTGAAAAACCAAAGATACCTTGATCGAATTTAAGGAACAAGCTTTTCTTAGTAAGAGATTGGCATCGATAGACACTAATGTAGAACTTGAAAATTTTGAAATAGGGAATTTCGAATTCAAAAATAAGGTTCTTCTTACGGATAAAACAGTTGAATTATTCAAGAGATTCGAATTTAAATCTCTTGTGCCTGTTCACCTTCAGGATGAGATAAAGAATTTCGAAAAGCTTTGAAAGAAGATTATAGATATACAGTCCGAAAATGAATTGAAAAATCTAGAAGATAAGATCAGAAATACCAAAAAGATATGAATCTCAACAATTTGAGAGAAGCAATTCGAACTTGATTTCATCACTCTATATATCTGAGACAATGAAATATATCAAGTTAATACAAAAAAAGTCTATATCAAGGATTTCCTCAAGAGATTGTTGGAAAGCGATGTGTTGATTTCAGGATTTGATCTGAAAGAGGATATCAAGAGAATCTGGTGATATATAGACTGAACATGAATAAGGGAAAAAGTGAGCGAATGACAGGTAAGTCTGTTTTAAAAAAATATAGAGACGCAATTAATCGCGTCTCTATATTTTTCATATTTTTATCATATTTTGACTGAAGCATTTTCTAGCTGAGAAACAACTGATTTTCAGATTGCAGGTATTCATCATTGGATTTCTCTAGACATCAGTTTTATCACTTCAGAGTCGCTCAGGTTCGGATCTTTGAGTTTTTCAAATGTTCATTTATCTTTTCATCATCTGTATTCTTGAATGTATCACAGATGCGCAAGAAGATCCTTCTGTGCATTATCCAAAGAAGCGAAGTCAACATCAATCTTGTTCTCTTCTGCCATTTTCACTCATATATCAAGACAATTGTTGAATTTCTTCAAGGAGTCAGATTCATTGCTTCAACTTCATCAAATCTGGAATGTTCATATATTGAATCCACTTGCAGGATCAGGATTTCTTCTTCAGAATTTGAATCATCATTCATGCTTGGCTAGAGCTATCATTCTTTTTATGGCGAAAGTAGATCATCAGTCTATTTTGATCAGCAATCTGGTTGCAGGTCATTCTCAGAATATTGATATCAAGAGAGTCTTTGACTCATCAAAATTCAGGTCCTTAAGCTTCTTTACAGTTCCTTCAAATCAATCCTTTCAGTCTATCTTATAGATATCCTTGATCCTATCCATTCTTTTTTCTTCCTCTTCCTTTACTTTTTTGGCTTTTTCAATCAGGTCCTTATCTTCCTGAAGATCGGTAATAGCATTTCAATTGTTATGTATCGTATCTTCTATCCTTAATTTCTCAAATCTCTTTTCATCCGAATTTTGAAATTCCTTTATTTCAGAATCATTGATTTTTTTCATTTTTATGATTTCTATCTTATCTCAATCGAATATTCTCAGATATCTGAATTTTCAATTAGGTAGAGCCTCATAATATCATGGTCTTGGCATATTCCTTCTTATTCATTCAACTCAATTTATCTTGATGGAATTCACTTCATAAGGAAGAATATCTCAAGCTCATATTATATTATTCATGTTCTGATTCTCTCAGAAATTCACAATGAACTTATCGTTTTCTTTGATATCTTTTTCTGATACTTTTCATGTGGCGTTTCAATCCCTTACGAGAAGGAATTTGGACAGATCCGCTCATGTTTTCTTCAGAAACAGGATATCAGATGCCTTCAGATTATCTGAAGATTCGTTTTTTCAGATGATTGCTTTGTGTTTTTCATTTCATTTGTATTTCAGATTAAGGAAATGAGATACTCTCATCTCTTCTCTTTCTAACTTAAAAACCTCATCTTCAAGCCTTTTTATCTCTTGAGATTTAGGAGAGGCTTTTTTCAGTAATTCCAATTTTTTCCTTGAAACATTCAAATTTTCAATTGTTTTATTCAGCTTCAGACTTTCTCATGAAGAAAGTTGGGATTTGATCTCCTTTAATTTTTCTTCTATAGATTTCTCTGTCTGCTGATTCACTGTTTCTATCTGTGCTGATTTCCTTGCCATATGTGCTTATTAGGATATATTTCCTAAATCTTATCATAATATTTAAGATAAATCAAAAAAAGCGTCATTTATGACGCTTTTTAAAATTTTAACCAAATTGATTATTTCTGATCTGAAAGAAGTTGAGTGGTATTGTTTTGTTCTGGTGGAACTTGAGTGATTCATAGTTCTGCCAAAGCTTCCTCTTCTTTATTTAGAGAAGTGATGATTGTTGTTATTCAAACCAATTCCAAAGTATCCTTAACCTCATCTGTCATATTAGTCAAAAACATCTGACCGTTTCAATCTTCAATGTTTGAAAAAATATCAGCGATATATCAGATCGATTTTGAATTAAGATATCTCAATCCAGACATGTTGAAAATAAGTTTTTTTCAAGTGAAGTCTCAAATAGCGTTATAAATAGCTGTAAAAGTCTTATCTGCATTTGTTTCATCAAGTTCACCAACAAATTCAAAAATATCGATTCATGAGATAACCTTCTTCTTTATTTCAATGGGAGTATTCATAGTTTTAAATAGAAAATAAAATATTTCTTAAGTTCATTTTAATATATTTCTTATATTATTGCAAATTTTATTGAAAAAAAAACCATAACACATAAACTAAAACAAGTTATGCCCAGTATATAAAAATTAAATGATAAATCAATGAAAATTATAAATTCGTGTTTAGATGAAAATCCTGGATTTAAAGATAAAATAAGAAATGATATAGGAAAAATCTTTTCAGACATCTCCTATGAGCCTATTTGGCAAACGATAGAATGGAACGAGATGCTGAAAAAATCATGATATATCGATAAAGGTTTTTTCATTTGAATTTATGATGATGAGAATCTGGAAAATTTCGTGATTATAGAAAAAAGAAGCATCTGATTATGAAGCTATGCATTTTTTGTAATCTGATGACCTATAAATGAAAAATACCTTGATCTTCTTGAAACAGAGATGATAAGATTGTCGAAAGATGAGAAAGCTGTTTATATTCAAATTGAACCATTAGTGGAATGTAAATTAAAAAGATTCAAGGCCATGAATTTAAAGAGATTCATAGAACCCTATACCATAAATCTTGATTTAAGAAAAACAGAGGAAGAATTGCTTTCAGCCATGAAGCCGAAGTGAAGATATAATATCAAGGTGGCCGAAAAGAATTCTGTTTCGGTTGAAAAGTCTGAAAATACAGAAAAAAACCTGAAGCTTTTCTATGATCTGCTTTCTTTGACTACCAAAAGGGATTCATTTAACATAAACTCGTTATCTTATTTCAAGACGTTTCTCGATTATATATATGAAAATGACATATGATGACTTTATTTTGCAAAAAAGGATGAAGAGATAGTGGCAGCTTGAATATTCATCATGTTGAAAAACACCTGTTACTATTATTACTGAGCATCCACAAGCGATAACAACAAACGTAAATATATGGCCTCATATCTCATACAATGGAAGGTGATTCAAGAAGCAAAATCCAAATGATGTGTGTTCTACGATTTTCTATGAGTGGCATGACCTGAATCAAAAAGATCAAGCCTGATATGAGTAACTGATTTCAAATGAAAATTCAGCGAAAAAACAACAAAATGGCCCGATTCTCAGATTTTCATAAATAAGAAAATCATGTTTTGATTATTCTTCCTTAAATATAAATTGAGGGAATTCATGAAAAATCTTTAATATAATCTTATTGTCAATGGTATTTTTCTTGTTATCTGCAATAAAAAAATATAATTAATATGTTTATTTAATAAAAACCTGAAAATGAAAAAATTAGGGATATCAATGATATTAGCAATTGTTCTTGCATCTTGTTCGGCCAGCAATGAAAATCAAAATGCAACATCAGATAATATGAAAACCCAAGGTAACAACACTGTTTCATGATCCGTAGCTAATGATGAGACACCGGCAACGCAGATAACAGAGACTTGAACCATTGTAGTTGACACATGAACGACATCAGTCGAAAATTCATGATCCGATAACATAGATGAATTCAATCCTCCTGAATCATCTTGAGTTTACGTCCAATAACAAAAAAAAACTCCTGAACAGCATTGTTCAGGAGTTTTTTTGTATAAAATTAGAATCACCCAAATGTTGATTTGATATCAGATCATCATAGGAATTCGAATAGTATCACACTTATAACGATCAATATCATTCAGATTACAATGTATTTTATCATTGCCTTTGCTTTTTTTACCTTATCCTCATTACCTCAGCTTGTAAGGATTAAGAATCAGGCATAGATAATCATAAGTATGACGAATATTCACAAGAATCATGTAAAATATTGGATAAGGTTCCTTGCAATCTTTATAGTATCGCTTAGATTTGGATCTCATAAAGCATCTCAATTACAAGTTGTTATGAATCATGTCTTTTCACATTTAACCTGTCCGTATACGCTGAAAACAAGGCTTGAAGATATCTTTACAAGTATGAATCATATGATCGCACTTGTGATAGTCTGAACTCATTTTTTATATCAATCTTCATTTCAACCTCAGGTGATTATCTTGTAGAATGCAAATATCGCCATTGATATGAATATAAATGAAGCCACTACATAAAGCAGGTTTATCAATGGCCAGACAACATTATTCGAGAATTCGGCTGCTGTTACCTGAGATATAGATTTATCATACATTGAAGTGATTACTACATATGACATCTGCATTGTCATGATTCAAAGTGAAGTCCACAATATTCAATTTCTCCATTTCTTCAAATCATCCTCTCATCATCATCCGAAAAATAACCTGAATGTCAGCATAAATAAATATATCACTGCAATTGCTATAAAGAGATTTTTCATGTCTTTTGCTATGTTTATCAGAAAATTCTGAGTTCATTTTTCTCATGTCAGGTTTCATCAGAAATGTCATCCTTGTTTATATCCATCCAAAAAACTTCATCTGTTGCTTCATCAGTTAGAATCTCATACCTTTACATCCAATGTAACCTCTCTTCAGACTCAATTTAGTATGATATGATTATCATCTATGAATTGCTTCAATATATCTGGATTAAGTGAACTATCTGAAATTATATATTCATAAAAATCAGGATTAGGACTTTTTATCTTGTTTATGAAACGGAAATAATCATCATGCTTATCGATAAAATTCTGAGTTTCCAATTCCTTTCAATTTCAGCTTGAAATTGCGGTTGCAGTTATTGTCATCTGACTTAACAGGGTTGTTTTAATCTTTTCATAGTCGATTTTCAGATTTTTTTGCTCACTGCTACATCATTTGTAATCTCCAGAATCGGTATATACTTGGTTTCATTTTACTGTGTTAAGACACCAAACCTTCTCTGTATTATCTGTTATATTATCAACATCCTGGTCATCACTCCATTTGGTGTAATCACTAATACAAGTAGCATCACATTCTCATGATGAATTGACAAATTGTGTCTTATCTTTTGGGGTCAGTGGCTCTGTATCAGTTCAGTCTATAATTCAGTCCGAATCTGTATCTGGATCAATAGGGTTTGTAAAACCGGTCTTTTCTGTCTTATCACTCAATCAATCTCAATCGGAATCTTTTGATAAAGTATTCGTTACTATGAACATATCTGTTCAAAGATATGTTCAGGTATATCAGTTAATCTCTTCATCATTACCCAGTCAATCGTTATCCAAATCAGAAGAAGTTCAGCCCCTGTCTGTAACTATTGTTTGCTGTTCATGGCTACATCATATCCATTCTCAGCTTTCGTATGCGATTTGCGATCATGGAGTATTAGGACATTTATCGACGTTATCCATCACTCAGTCCTTATCTTGATCTGTTGTAGAACTATCAGCAAAAGAAATTCAAGTCAATGCAAAAAACATTAATATTAAAAGCATTAATTTCGATATTTTTTTCATAGATCTAGATGTTATATTCTAATTTTTTATTAGTGTTTCCTATAGTTAATTATCATCATTCTTTATAATACCGAGACGTGCCTCGATTTCCATGTCTACATATTCTTTTTTCCTTCAATACATTTTCCTTGAATATTCCTTTATAATCTTAGATACTTCAGGATTCTTATATGTGTTGTCCCAAAAAGTCTTCATATCAAAAGGACGAGTCGTAGCATTATCTATATTCAGTTTACAATATGTTGTAAAATTTGCAATTCAAATTATATCCTGCTGAGATAAAAGCGGTGCATATTCCTTTTCAAGATATTCTGCATCTTCAGCTCAGACCTTGAAACTCATTATCGTTCAGGCATTTCAGAACACTGCATCTTTAATGGAAGGCTTTCAATCCTTGCTTTTGTTTCATCATATCTGTGCGATGAACTGATGAGCCATTATAAGAGCTAGATGATATTTACGAGCCTCGGATAATATCTCTCAGAATGTATCGGTTGCGAAATTCTGGAACTCATCGACATATAAGAAGAAATCTTTTCTCTCATCTTCAGGAGTATCTGCACGGCTCATAGCTGCCATATTGATTTTCGATACGAATATCAATCATAGCAACTGAGCATTTAGATCTCAGATCAATCATTTTGAAAGGTTTACCATGAGCACTTTCTGATCATCCATAACTCTTCTTATATTGAAGGCCGATTTTGGCTGACCTATGATATTCCTTATTGTAGTATTGGTGATGAAAGGTCAGAATTTTGAAGAGAAATAAGGTATCATCTCCTGTTTTTCCCTGTCTCAAGTATTCGCATATTCATAATCCCAAAACGATTTTACAACAGGGTTTTTAACTTTTGAAACTTTGTACTTGCAGAAAGCATCATCCACGAAAAGACGCGGAACATCGATAAGGGTTCATCCTTCATCTTCATCATCCATCAATGTAAGACATCAATTTCTGAAATAATGCTGGATCCTAGGACCGAAGACCTCTTCATTGAATATCTTTATGAATATTGATGTTGCATCAAGTGCAGCCCTGTCTTTTTCAACAGCCCTAAGATTCGGATCGGTTGCTATTATTTCCAAAAGATTCAGTCACATAGGCCTGTCATAATCAGATGGATCGAAAATGATAACATCTTTTGCTCTTTCTTTAGGTGTGAAGCTTATTATATCCTCAACAAGGTCTCAATGCGGATCGATTACACATAATCAATCTCATGCCCATAGGTCTTGACGTGCAAGATAACCGATGAATACGGATTTTCAACCTCATGATTTTCAGATTATATAATGATGCCTTCATCTATCTTTTCTTGAAAAGTAAATAGGGGATTTGATATTCCTATATTCATTCCATCACAACAGAACTCAATCCTTGAAAAGAGGGAATCATCATAGATATCGTTGTTTTTCCTCTTGTATAGGCATCTTTCATTCAAGGACCGTTTTTCATTTCTGCTCTCATTCCTTATATATCTCTATGGTTTCTCAATCTACAGAAATGAAATTCTTGTTCTCATCCCTTTTCAGATTCTTGTTCTTATCAACCTTAAGCAATGTTCAATCCTTTGTGATTATATTTCAATTAACATCTCTCTTATAGTCAGACAATATCAAAGGCTCTTTCAATGTCTTCAGATTTGAAGGCGGTGTAAGCATCTTGTAATCAAGCCATTTTATTACTGGTGACTTATTATAGTTAATATCTGGGAAGTGATATAATGTAGAAAGCTCATCTATACTGAAAACACTCTTATTCTGGAATAATCATACGAGTTTATACTTGAATGCGATGTATCTTATGGGCGTAAGTATAAAGCTGAAAAGATCCTCAGTTACCCTAGGGTCATCAAGCTTATTGTTATATTCATCAGAATAGATTCAAGTGGTTGATAGAAGATTATGCAATCATTCTGTTGCACTTTCTTTTGTATCTGAAGATGCTAAAAATCTTATCGATGCTTGAAATCATTGCTGACCTGCAGATTCTCAAACAGCCTTATGAGATTCCTGTTCTGCTTGGTTGAATATCTTGTATGAATCTCATGAACTCGCCCCAGGCGCTCAGCTTCATCAGGTCTCTTCATTATTTATGAATCTGTTAAGTATCCAATATAATGGATCAAGGAGTTTCTGTATGAAATCCATTCAAAGGCTAGATTTGATTCATTTCTTGTATTGTCATTTCGCTACAAGGGAAGCACCTTTTTTCGCTTTCTTATTCCATTTTTCTCAAAGCGGCTTGATCACAATCTGAAAAACTGCCTTATCTGTTTTCTTTAGGGTTCAAAATGCATTTGTGATGCTTGATAATGGATCATCCTCAAAATATTTGTAGGTCTTAATAGGGAAAATATCTGAATTGACCTTTCAAGAGCTGACCGCCTTTAAAGTATATCATGTAGGCTTAATATCTATATATTCGTCTTGATTGATTATCTTCACTTCTGCATCAGGATAATTTGAAGTTATCTGTTGTGTTATAAGTGTTATACATTCCTTATATGCAACAACATAAAAATGTACTTGTCATTCCTGATATGCGATTTCCAATGATATCTTGGCATGATTGAAGACAAGGTTTAATATCGCATCTACAAAACTAAGCTCATCTATCTTATGCACAGCCTTATAAAAAATTGACATTATTCAGATCTTTTCTTTGAAATCCTTCTTTGTTTCTTTTTCTTTGTCTAATTTACTATCTGCCCTAGGTAGTGTCACTTTTACATAAACCAATCTTTTTGTAGTATATATTTCGTATAATAATCTTATAATCTTCAAGATTATGAAAAAGATTATTACGAACCAAAAAATATCTACTCAAGTCCAGAACCAACCTGATATCGTGTTAAAGAAGTCATCTCAGCTATTCTGGTTCTGTATCGTTTTATTTATCATTCAAGATCATCATATTCAGGCTACTTTTGCATATGCCTTAGATAAAAACAGATCTGTAATTTCCATAGTTCAAAGTAAATATTATTTTTTGAATTCTATCATATAAAAGAAAAAAAGGCAAAAATCACAAAAAAATAACTACTAAATTAGTAGTTATCGAATTTTATATCTGCATCAACAAGAATGCGCTTAAAATTCATATTATGCTTCATACGAAAGCTTCTTTAGGAAGATGTCATATGGATTCGTTGAAATTATATTGCTTTCATGTAAGCTGGTTCAATGTTTTTGCATGAAGTCAAGCTTCAAATCTTACATTTATAGCATCATATATTATTATCATTGAGAACACCAGACATGCTGCAAAAAGATCACTGGAGATTCAGAATTTTATTCAGACTGCAGTTGTTATGCTTGTAACTAATGCAGAATGGACACTTGGCATTCATCATGATCCAAGAGACCTATTCCATGAAAAATTATTTATGCTTTTCAGGTAGATTCACTTGATCACAACAGAAATAATCCAAGTAAAAACGGGAACCAATATTATGTTATTCCAAAATATGTTCATATTTCTTTAAATTATTTTATATCGGTGATTTCATATTCGAATTCTCAAGACGGAGATTTTCATTTTATAATGTCTCAGACAGATTTTCATAGTATGACTTTTCAGATAGGTGACTCATTTGAAATTTTGTTCTCATATATATCTGATTCAGTAGTTCAGACTATCTTTAAGACCTCCTTCTCTCATTTATGATGCTCTCATTTATTCATGATAGTAACAGTGCTTCAGATATTCACCTTTCATCATTTTTTAGCATCTGATATTGAGCTTACCAATTCATAATTCTTTAGGATTTCCTCTAATTCTTGGATCCTTAACTCAAGTTGAGCTTGATCATTTCTAGCGTCTTCATATTCGGAATTTTCTGATAGATCTCAATATGAGATAGCTTCTTTAAGCTTTTCAGCAATTTCAACTCTCTTAACTTCCTTTAAGACTTTCAATTCATCTTGCAATTCAGCAAGTCATTCTTTTGTAAGTAATACTTTTTTAGACATAATTTTATGATTATAAATTAATTATTTTAATAATATTTTTTTAAGCAATTCGTAGTTACCCTTATTTACCTCAAATCAGATACTCTTTCATTCTATCTGTATCACGAATCTTACCTTGTCATCCTTTTTGATTGGATTAAGATAGAATCAATATCAGAAGAAATTATTTGCCTCATTGATCTTATATGTCTTATCGGTCCTGAAGTGATCCATCATTATCCCATAATTGGATTCAAACACATATACCAATATCTTGTTTGTTTCGTCATAGTAAGAAGTATAATATACGTCCTTATCCAACTTGTTTATATCATAAATTCATCGGTTTTCAATCTTTTTCAGGCTTATTTTTTCAAGCTTAATCCTTATCGATGCTGGGATTTTTTCAAGTTCATCAATCGCAACTGTTCATGTATCCGCTAATGCCCCTATATTGGTCATCCCGCTTTCTTCTATTATTTCTTTTTTGTTATTATTAATATCTATCTTGCTTATATTCTCATTCAGCTTCTCAATAGATTCTATTATCTTTTCATTGTAATCGGTTTTTGGTTTAAGATCAACTGATCGTATTTCTTCAATTTTAAAGAATCTACCTTTCGTATCTTTAAGAAAACTTTTATAGCTTGGAGAAGCAAAGGAAATAATAATATTTAAGAATAACGTTAATGCAATAAATGAAACAAAATATGATACGATTCGCATGAAATTGAATTTAATTACTATTTCTTTGTCTTTACATTCGCAAAATCAAGTTCAACCGGAGTGTCTCTTCAAAGCAGATTCACATTAACTTTAACCAATCATTTCTCCTCATTTACTTCAATAACCTTTCATTCGCTTCATTCAAAAGGACCTGATGCTATTATTACATATTCTCAAAGTTTTATGTTAACCTTATATTCTTCGCTTTTTTCAGACAGAACTCATTTAAGCTGCTCCAATTCTTCTCATCTTACAGGAACCGGAACAGTTCAAGCTCAAAGGAAACCAGTAACATTCGGTGTATTTCTAACTATATACCAACTTTCATTTGTTACGACCATCTTAACCAGAATATATCATGGAAAGATATTCTTCTTTTTTCTAACCTTTACTCATCATGCTCTAACTGAAACAGAATCGTGTGTAGGAACGAATATTTCTAATATGTAGTCTTCAAGAGAAAAAGCTTCTCTTCTTTGCAATAATGATTGTCTGACGTTTTCCTCTGTTCATGAGATTACCCTTATAACATACCATTCTGCGCCACTTTGTCAGGAATTTGAAAACATAATTATTTTAAATTAAAATTTAGATTAGCATAACACGAAGATTTTTCTTAAATCCTCAGATTTTCTTATTTTGTATTTACAGAACCGGTTGAAACTGATCAAGAGTTGATCTTTATATCATCAAGCTTCAGATTATTGTCAGTGCTTTTACTAGTGTTTGGAGTTTGGCTTGTTGTGCTGATTTTTGCTGGATTGATTATATTCTTCGCATAAAACAATCATGCAGAAAATGCAGATCAGATAACAAAAATGAACAATGTCAGACTTATGATCAATCAAACAACGATTGAAAAATATTTCCTTGTTTCATTTTTAGTAGGCCACACTACATGTTCGAATTCTTTTATAGACTCGGTAAAAAATTTAAACATAAAATTTAGGTAATACAATAAATAGGTATAGCTAATTAATCAAGCGGCATTATATGAAGAAAAGTTAATTAGTCAAAAAAAAATCTAATTGTAAGAGGTGTTTAGCTGAAACATCAATCATCGAAATGAGATGCCAGAAATATGTATTACTGTTGTTTTTTAAATCAAATGCAGGACAATATGAAGATCGTGATTATCATTCAGCTGCATAGTAGACAAAGAGGACAATATGCTCATATGTTTGCGTATTCTTGATATATGAAATATGAATTGAAGAGGATTCATCAGATTCACATCAATGCAAGTATAATGAAAGGCTTTTTTATGATTCATCAGATTCATAGGAATGCGATAAGGAATATGACTGGATATACCACCATCGCAACTGCAGTGAAAGGCATTCAGAATATCTTTGAATATGGGCTTGATAATACATTGGTACATGAGAATGTATTATTAAGGTCACAGAATGAGCTGATCTGTCATATGTTTTCTGCCTGCTCGATCTTATAGTTCTGAACGGTCAGGTATGTTGCATTTATGAATGCTAGGATTGAGAGCGCACAAATCGTTATTAGTTTTTTCATGGTTATTTGATTAATTGATCTAAAATTTTAAAGAATTCATCAGGATTCCTGAAATCGAGATTTTTTCAATTCACATAGACAGATGGGGTTCATTCTAATCATAGTTTATCTCATATGTCCATATCTTCCTTGATTTTGCTTATATAGAATCATTCATCCATGCACTTATTGAAATTATCCATATTAAGACCGGTTTCCTTTGCAATGTTTTGTCTTTCAATCTTTGTGACTCTTTCTCATTTTTTAGCATCTTCCAGAGCATACATCTTTTCCGCAAAAACCTTATATTTTCATTCTGATAAAGCGCACATTGAAGCATTTGCGTCGTCCATGGCATTTTTGTGGAACGGAAGAGGGAAATTCTTATATGTAAGTCATATCTTGTTTGTCATTGCATAGTCTGTCAATATCTTATTTCATATGTTCTTTTCGAAATATATGCAAGCAGGACACTGAAAATCTGAAAATATCATCATTTGTATTTTGGCATTAGGATCTCAGAAAACAGGGCTATCAATGTTTTTTGATGTTATCGGTGCATTATCTTTCTGATAAAGGTATTCATTTGTGTTCTGGCAGGAAACCAAGAAAAAGGTTCAAACAAAAAGTGCAAGCAAAGATCTGATTCTCATAACCGATATTTAAATTTAATGGCTAAAATATATGCAAAAACAAAATTTTATCAAATTTGATTTTGATTTCCAAAGAAGTATAATATCACCGACTTTTTAAATTAAACTTAAATGCATTATGAAATTCGAATTAATCAAGCTGAATTATGATTTCAATGGCTTAAAGCCATATATCTCAGAAGAGACAATGGAATATCATTATAGTAAGCATCATAGGACTTATGTTGATAATCTTAATAAACTCATTGAAGGAACTGAATATGCTGATATGGCACTCGAAGATATAATCATGAAATCCCAATCAGGTCCAGTCTTCAATAACAGCGCACAGATATGGAACCATAATTTCTATTTTGAAAATCTGTCTCCATTGATGAATCAGGTACCGAACTTGAAAATCTTAAATCTTATCCATGACAAATGGTGAGGTTATGATCAATTCAAAGCAGAATTCAATAAGATGGCATTATCAAATTTCTGATCAGGTTGGACGTGGCTTGTTATGAATGATAACTGATCTCTCGAAATATTGAACACCTCAAATGCTGTTAATCCAGTTATAATGAAGGAAAAGAAATATGTTCCGCTTCTGACATGTGATGTCTGGGAACATGCTTATTATATAGATTATAGGAATAGAAGATGAGAGTATATGGAGAATTTCTGGAAAATCGTAAACTGGAGAAAGGTCGAAGAGAGAATGGGTTAATTTTGTTTCAGATTTCGTTTGAATTCGTCTATTAGATCGATTATATGAGGTAGATCTATGGATTGTGCAAAAGAATACAAGTTAATCTTGTCTCAGAATTCATAATCGATGTTTCAGCTTTTCAATATCTCAATCATAAATTCTTCCAATTCTGGTATTTCAGATCATCTATCTTTCAGCTCCAATATCATAAGATCCAAACTCAATAAGAGATTATTCAATAAATCTGCCCTTTCAGGTTTTTTTTCATTGTTTTCTATTTCAGATGTTCATCTATCAACCAATACTAAGGATTTCTCCTTATGGATTCATGCTGTGTTTCAGATATATGCCGCACTGAATATCTTTTCGATTTCAGGCCAAAAGATATTTCTACCATTTTTTGTATCATTTTCCTTTTTAAATATCTCTCTTAATAATTTTAATATAACTGGATTTATATTACATAATAGATTTGTAAGCTCTTTTTTTATCTCTTCGGCATGATTAGTTGCAATTGAATATTTTAATTTATCTTCTTCACTTTCTTCATTCCAAACATTTTTGTCGACATTTCCAATAACGGAGTTTATATCACTACGTGCCATTGAATAAGAATTTATCAATCCCTTGATTGACTTATACTGATTTTCAGATCAGTCTAATATATATTCAGGCAATGTTTCTTTCATACTATGTTTTTTTAAATTTTCTTCATATTAGCACTTTGGAACTTTTCTGTCAAATTTCAGGGTTATCATATCATTTGAAACGATACCTGAAAATATCTGCATATTTTTTGACAAAAAAAATTTTTTATGGTTGAATGGTATGGATAGGTAAAATATCTTAACAATAATCATTTTATTATGAAAACAACAACAAAAAAAATCCTGACCAAGATAGTTTTAGGTGGAATGTTAATCTGAAGCATTGCTTCAACTACAACTTTGGCTGATGATTATTCATATGTAAAGGTTGTGCATCTGAACATCAGATCAGCATGAGTACATACTGCTAAGATCATTGCAACCGTAGATAAATGATATAAGGTTACAGTCCTTGAAACATTGGCGAACTGATGGAAAAAGGTTATCCTTGAAAACTGAGAGCAATGATATCTGAACGGTAAATATATAACTGAGGAAATGCCTCATTATCCTAAGGTTGACGGTTCAAGATATACGATAAAATCATGAATGGCATTCTTGAGATGATTTAACATGGTAAGCAAAGTTGCAGTACTTAAGAAATGAGATGTATTGGATGTCACAAGCGATAAGCTATATCTTGATAAATGGGTACAGGTAAGAGTTGCTGAGGCTCAGATCGATGGAAGATACGTCGGTAGGACCTGATATGTAGCAAAAAGGCTTTTGGAAGTCGTAAGCTGATATGAAGTGGCTGTTGTAGAAAATCCTGTTAGTTCAGATAATTCAAATAGCGTAGAATTGCCGTTCGAATTGAACAGTGCGCCTGAAGATCCTTCAGCTATCGATGAAAATTCTTCAGAAGAGTCTATAGATGAGGATACATCATCTGACGAAGAAGATATGTCTGAAGAAGACACTTCTAGTGAGGAAGAATCATCAAGTGAAGAAGATGTAAGCGATGAATCTTCAGATGATACTTGAGCTGAAGAGGATGTTGTTGAAACAATATTGAACAATATCTGAAAATAATAATTGAAATATATATGAAAAAACTCTGGATAATCCAGAGTTTTTTCATATCAAATTGCAAATTATTATTCATTGATTTTTTGACATAATTTTAAAGATATGATACCTTAATATAGTTAAGTCAAAAATATAAGACAAACAAAAACAAATTTAATCTCTAATTTTATGTATATGGCAGAATCAGCACCAGCTCAAGCTAATTGAGTTGAAAATTCATTTAACATTAACGGAGCGAAGATTAATTTATGAGATCTTTTACCGAAGGATGCGACAGAAATTCAAAAAAAGGAATTACAAGCTAAGATCGACAAGATAAAAAGCTCCACATCATCTGCTGATCAGACAAAACTCTTATGAGAAATTACAAGCCTTATGTTTGATGTTGCTTTGGCAAATGATGCAAAGGTTGATGATAATGAAGCCGCTGAAATCAAGAAAAATTATGACATTGCAAAAGCTGCCCTTAAAGTTGAAACAAGCGACAAGAAAGACGGTCTTAATACTGCAATAAGTGTTAATCCTGCATTAAAAGACAATCTTCTGAATAGCATAGTATCAAGAATCAGATGAAATGAATTTAAGGATGTAGTTGCAAACCTTAAATGAAAGGATGTGTTCGAATTCGATAAGAATGTTTGAGCTTGAGATCAATTCTCTATTGACATAAAAGACGGATGGATAGTTGATACTAAGATTATACCTGATTGAGTGATGACTCTTCTTATGTGAGAATTCAAATGAGATAAAACAGTAAAAAACAAAGATAGCGATTGAAATGAAACAGAATCAAATACCAAGAAATATGATGAATATTTAGCTTCATGCATAACAAAATGAGAAGCATTCGTTAAGGAACTGAACGCAAAAGTGAATGAAATAAAACAAACTGCCTCTATTAATGATATTCAATGAGCCAAATCTGAAAAGATCGAAACAATGAAGGAATCAGAATTGACTGAAATCTTCAAGGAATGAAATATTACAAAAGATCAATTGCTCAAATTCCAAGATATATTGGATAATGAACAAAATCCTGTAAGTGCCGAAAGAAAAGAATATCTTAGGATATTGAAATCCGAGGTTACAAAAGCGCTTCCAGTTATGCTTAAGGAATTCACGATAACATCAGCTAAGGATATCCAATTGCTTAAGAATAACGGTTATGATGTGAAATGATTTGATGAATTGCTTAAAAAGGATGAAAAATTCAAGGTTAAACTTGACTGAAAGAAGGTTAGTCCTTTGAAATGGCATGAAGGAATTTTCACTTCTGCTGATAATGCAGATCTTGAAAGAAAAGATTGAAAAGCTATCACTAAATTCAATCATGAAACATGAAGGGAAGAAACTACCGTTTCTAAAGAAATGACAACTGATCAGATCAGATTGGTAGAACTTATGGGAAGTTCAGAAAAAGCTGAAGTTCTTGCAAATAAGAAGTTATCTGATGAGAAAGCAGAAAAAGCCAGATTAGCAAAAGCTGAGCAAGAAAAAGCAGAAAAAGCCAGATTAGCGCAAATAGAAGCAGCTAAGAGAAAGCCTGAATCTGCACCAGCAGAAACATTGAAATTATGAGAAAAAGTAAAATGAGCTGATAGATATAGCGTTAATTTCATGAAAATTCCAGATAACAAAAGGGCAATCGATACAGCATATTCTAATTTGAGTAAATCTGATGATGCTGCAAATAAGGAAACGGCAAAATTATTGAAAAATGCTGTGGAAGAGCCTATAAAATCAAATATAATCAATCTTCAGAAAAACCTTAATGCTGAATATGAATGAATTGCCATAATCAAGGATTGAAGATTCTGAATAAATACATTGACAGCATCACAGGTTGCTGATCCTAAAAATGAGGTCGCAGTTGCTGTGAATGAAAAGAGAAGCAAAAAATCAATAGGATAATATAGAAGAATATTAAAATAAGCCAGATCTGATCTGGCTTATTTTAATATTCTTCTTAGATTACTTTTCACAACATCTTCTTCATGCTAAATTATTTCAGGCACTCTTTGTCAAGGTCTAATTTTTTAACCCACCCAACTCTCTACTATTTCTAAGATTTCAGGAAATTTTGTATTCCTGAATTTGAAACAACTATAATTAATTCAAATTTAAGTAATTGTTTTGACACATATATTTTTTTATATATAGTATTTTTGTCTTTTTAGACAAATCCAGGAAAGGAGGAAGGAAATATGTTAACGAAACAAGGTAAGATAGATGATGGTCAGAATGCTTCGGCATTCTCAAGCTGCGGAAATACCCGCAAGATCAGTGCTCGTCCACTCAAAACCAAGTAGTGCAGTTTCTGAAAAAATGAGGGGCTCCAGCAATGGTGCCCCTCAGTTTTAATAGTAATGTTAAATATAATGATTAATCAGCAATTACTTTCAAAAGAGGTATATTCTTTTTCACATGAAAATAGGAAAATATCATATGCTCCCCTTACTCGTTTTTTTAGTATTCATGATTGAAATAGTGAAGTTGATGATAGATGGTTAACAGATGCTACAAACATAGATGAAGTTCCAGATTTTATAAGACAAAAAAGTTTTTCCGATGAGAGAAAAAAATTAAAGTTAAGAATGAATATTACTTCTAAATGCAGTTTGAACTGTGAGTATTGCAGTGTAAATACTGAAGAGTGAAAATGAATCGATATGGATTATACTATGGCTCTAAAATCGATAGACCAATTTGTTAATTATGCAAAAGAACATTGAATGACAGAGTTGGAACTCACCTTTTCATGATGAGAACCGACTTTAAAATTAGAACAGATAGAAGAATTAATTATAGAAGCCGAAGAAAAATTAGAATGAACAAATATTAAACTTATAACAAAATTATTGACTAATTGATTATTTCCAGAAAATGATACACAAAAAATTGTGGATTTATTTAATTGAATCCAAGTTTCTTGGGATGGCTTTTTAGAAAGTAATCCAAGATATAGAAAAGATAATAAAATATGACAAAAAATATGGAAAAATATATGATTATTAGTTAAGGGATGATCCAAAGTTAATATAGCAACTGTGGTTTCCGAAGATAATCAGAATAATCTTCAAGAAATTATAGATCAATTATATGAAACCTATGGAATAGAAGATATTTTTTTAACCTTAAAAGATAATGTATGAAAGGCAGTTAATTGAATTAATATAGACTATGAAGAACTTCGTACAACCTATATTGAACTTTGGAAAAAATATAGAAAATTAGATGTTGATATTGCTTTTACCGGTACAGATATACATTCTATTTCATTATATCCATGTTGAGTATCAGTCCCAAATTTTTCCGTTTCTCCAAGTTGAGAAATATCTGCTTGCACATTGACTTTTAATGGTAAAAATAACCAAAATTCAAATTTTGATATAGGTAAAATTGACTCAAAATGACTTATTCTTGATAATGAAAGAATTACAAAATTTAAAGCAATCAGTATTTTATCATTGAAAGAATGTTCTGATTGTTTTGCAAAATGGCATTGTCGTGGAGGATGCATGTATGCAAATAATGAAAAATGGTTATGATCAATTAATCCTGAAAGATGTGATATGGTAAGAAAAATTATAGCAGATAAAATCCTATTTATTGCTTGAAATAATTAATTGATATCTAGTAATTTTAATTCTTTAGTATTCACATCAAAATAAATTATTTTATTTTTTATGTCTATCTGTAAGGCTTTCTTTATTGATATTTTTTTTATTAAAGATATTAGCATAAGAATAAAAACACTATGCGATATTATTAAAATTCATATATTTCCTTGATTTGTATTAATATAATTGAGAAAATTTCTTGCTCTTTTTTTCACATCAATGAAACTTTCTCAATTTAAATGTTTTCTATAGGGCAAAGATTTTTTTTCATATAAATCCCAGTTGATCTCTGATTCTTTTTTTCATTCTGCAATTCAAGAATCCCTTTCATTGATTATAAAATTTTGTGAAGTTGGAACTTTGATATATTCAGAAATAATTTTTCAGGTTTGAATCGTCCTATCAAGGCCACTTGTTATTATTTTCGATATATCATATTTTTCAGATGATAAGTATTTTCCGATTTTATGAGCTTCCTGTATTCATTTTTCAGAAAGAGTTCAAGGTAAACTCCCTAGTATGATATCATTTTCTCATTGAGTGGTTTTTCAATGTCTTATAATATATAATTTCATCATCTAATAATAATGATTTAATGATTTTGAGTATATTCGGTAATATTATTTATGCAAATTAGTAAAACTTTAATTTAAAAAATAGTTAGAACTAAGATTTATTTGGTAAAATAGACACTATTTGGCTATAATAAAACTGCCCATAAAAAGAAAGATATTCTTTAAAAGGATATCTTTCTGCTTTAGTAAGGAATTGTATTTATTTGGTGCCCGGAGATAGAATTGTTCTTCCTCGTTCGCTATCTTTTGCTGCCAGAGATGGGTCGGGATCGAAAGACAGGCGTTACTGTCTTTCTGAATTTGTTCCGCAAATTCTTCCCTCTATTCGATTTCCTCTTCGTACTCAAAAAGAAGTAAAAAATCAAGTAGAGCATTAAGAACATAATATAATAAATGAAAAAAGCCAGATCAGATCTGGCTTTTTTATAAAGTCACAGATAATAATCCTGGAACAATATATCTATTGACTAAATATACATTTTATATATTATTCAAAATAACAAATATAAAAAGCAAAAAAGGAGAAGTTCTTTAAAATGTAAATCATATTGATTTTTTCATTCATATAGGCATATTTTATCGTGAATTTAACGAACACAATCAAAGGAGATTACCATGAAGACATTCAAGTATCTGTACTCATTCGTCGAGAAGCATTTCTTTAATTCTCTAACCAAGAAATTCACTGGTAACATCTGCTTTCTGCTTTTTTTGGAAACGATCATCATAATTGTTCCACATGTCGGATTCTTAAAAGATCTAAATTGGCTCCCGGTCGCACTTTATATCACATCTGTGATCAGTGCCATCGGGCTTATCATCTTCCTCAGGTTCCTTGTCATAAGGCCTCTGAAGAAGATTACCGATACTTTCAGTTCAAACGATCTCTCGTTGAATATTCCGCTTGTCACCTTTGACGAGATCAGGGATCTTTCTGAAAGCTACAACAACTTCGCTGAAGAGCTGAGAAAGATGATGGAGGAGAATAAGATATTCACGTTGGGGATTTCCGTTCAATCGGCAAATGTCATAAAGCAGGTTGCGGAGTCTTTGGAAAATGCGAAGAAACAAGGTGGATTGTCTGAGATAATCCAGTGTTCAAGCAGAGAATCAAGTCAGGCTATCATTGAGATTTCCCAGAGCACCCAGAACATTTCAGAATCCATCAGAAGCAATCATATGACAGCAGTGACTTCGATGGAAGAACTGAAGAATGTGAACGGCAGCATCGATCTGATCACCAGGAAACTGAACGATTTCAATCTGACAGTAAGCGGACTCAATTCCAATTCGGAAAAAATCAGGGATATCGTCTCGTTGATCGAGGATATCTCGGACCAGACCAACCTTCTTGCACTTAATGCAGCCATTGAGGCTGCGCGTGCAGGAGAGCATGGAAGAGGGTTCGCTGTTGTCGCAGATGAAGTAAGGGCGCTTGCTGGAAGAGTAAGTATCGCAACAAAAGAAATTTCGAAGAATATCGATGAGATGCTTAAAAACGTAAGATCAACTCAGCAGGAAACCGCCGAGATCGATCAGAGCATCGTGGTTACGAAACGTGTGATCGAGAGTACATTCGAACATTTCACCTTGTTGGTCAAGGCTTCGGAAAGCAACAGTTCAAAGCTTGTTGAAATCGCTTCGGCGACTGAAGAGATTACAGTAACTAATGAGGAGGTGAGCAGACAGATAACAGATGTCCATTCCTTGAGTCTAAGTACTCTCGATTATCTGACAAGATCAAACAGCTTCAATAACGAGCTCAAGAGATTGACGGAAACCATGCTTGAGAGAGCATCGAGAATCAAGGCTGGAAAAGGTAAGATTGAAGAAACCATCAATCAGATATCCAGATTCCGCGATAATATTCAAGAGAAGATGGAAGAGATCGCAAACAAGGGGGTCAATGTATTGGATAGGAACTACAAACTTATCCCTAACACAAACCCCCAGAAGTTCACCGTTTCTTACAATGAGGTTTTCGATAGGGAACTTCAATATATGTTCGATGAAGGTCTCACTCATTTGAATGGTGCGGTTTTTTCCCTTGCCGTCGATATTAACGGCTACGTCGGAACCCATCATAAAGCAAATTCATGCGCATTGACTGGAGATTACAGCGTTGATTTGCTGAAAAGCAGAAACAGAAGGATGTACGTCGGAAATGAACAAGAAATAAAAAGGGCAAAAAACACCGAAACATTTCTTGTTCAGACATATCTGCGCGATACAGGTCAGATTCTCCATGATATCTCCATGCCTATCTATGTGAAAGGCCAGCATTTCGGAGCTGTGATTGTAGGAATGAAACCTGAAGCCCTGCAATGACTTATTTAATTTTTATGATTTATATGTTTTAGTTTTCAGAAACTTCCTTTGGCGTGCGCCAAAGGAAGTTTTTTTGATCAAAAAATATCCTGATTAAGGATATTTTTAATATTTCTTTGATGATATCAGAGAAGAATTGTATAAAACTTTTTTCAGGACAAGAATCTTTCTTTATTTATGATATCATCATTAATTATTTTGAAGATAATGAAGATAACTGAAAAAGCAGTTTTAAAAATAAAAAATTAAATCCAGTCACACCTATAATTAGGAATTTTCCCATTTTCATCTACAAAACAAATCTCATCCCATACTATCTCTCAATCTTTCATCTTAAAAACCTTCACTCATCTATTCCTCCAAAAATCAATTAAATTTGTACATTCAGGAAAATATTGACTTCATTTTATGTGAATATTTTTATCATCTAATAATATATTAATCTTGTCTTTAAAATCAGTTAAAAAACCATTAACTCATCAAAAATAATATTTTTCAACTACTCAAAAAGGAATAACAACTTTTGAATTAGGACTATTCATAATATTTTTTTAAAAATTATTATGATAAACTAAAAAATAATCTACTAGTTTATCATTTAACTTATCTGCCACAACATCTTATTCAATTTCAATTTTTTCAAGCTCATCTTCATATTCAATATCATGTTCTATCTCTTTTTCAAAATGTAGCTTCCTTATTATCTTTACAACAATGAATTTTTTCTAATAATTCATTTTCTGAAGTATCATCTATATTATTTATACATTCTCACATTCATCTTCAAGTCTTACTTCCTTGACCATTTGGTCAAGTCCTATCTCTATTTGGCATAATATTTCAAATTAAAAAATAAATAAATTGCTGAATAATTATCTAATTTTAATTGCCTTAGAATTAATTATAGCGTCAGCGATTTTTGTAATTCATGAATTAAGGATTCTATTGAAAGTAGGACCTGATATTCACATTTTGACAGCTCAATCTACCATATTTAGTCATTCAATGTAAGCTAGTCTTAGTGCTTCAATTTCATCTGATCCAACTTCTTTTATATCTAATTCATGAAGAGGAATTCCATTTGGCTTAAAGAAATTACTTTGCAACTTATGATTTATAGTTCTTATCTTACAATTTCTAGGCATTACAATTTAATTAATTATTAAACAGGTTTCATTATAATGAAATATATTTCATTTGCAAGATATTTTTCTTGTTAAATAACTATATTTAAATATATTTATTAGTAAATATATAACTAAATAAAAAATATGGTTAACCTTATGGCAATATTATCTTGAATCATTGTAAATTACTTATTTTGATGAATACCTTTTACCTCTGTACTTTGTATAATAGCAGCAGTTTTTCTTATTTTACCGCCTCTAATGGAAATACATTACAAGGATTTACTGATCATCAAGAAATTTCCAAAATTTTTTTATCTTAATCTGATTATAAATTACTTGATATTTCCTGTTGTTTGAATCGGGTTAGCTTATTTGATTTTTGGCAAGTCTTCAGTGCTCTATGCTTTTTTATTGCTTAGCCTGCTTAGCTGATGATGACTTGTGATGAGCTGGATTACTAAAACTTGAGCCAATACGAAGTTATGATTCAATCTTTTTGTTTTGAATCTATTGATTTTTACTGTCATATTTTTTCCACTTGATTTTTATTTGCAAAAAATAGGACATGAATTTATGATAAATCCTGCAGAATTTTCTTGTGATGCTACAGAATTGACCAAGAATTTTAGTTGCTGAAATTCAACAGAATGATGAGTAAGTCCTTTTAGTTGACTTCTGGTTTTAGTTTTTTTTCCGTTTATCTTATCAAGAATATTTAATCTATTCCCCAAAATTTCTAGTTTTATTATCAGTAAAAAAAGCATTCTTACTCAAATATGATCTTTTTCTGTAATTTTTTATATATTCGCGTTAAAACAATTACATCTGGTTTTTAATATGAATCTGATATATTTAAGTAAAATTTTTGGACTAGTAATTTTAGTCTATATCATAATGTTTACGATAAATTTTTTTATTTTTAAAAAGCTTTGAGATTCGCCAGAATCCAGAAGTCTCTTTTGGATATGAATAACAAGATTTTTAACTCTGGGTTTAATATTCTCTTTTCTTTATGCGCAGTATTTCTCGACTTCTTTTATGTTGGTTTTTGCACTGAGTTATCTTGTACAGATAGGATTTTCCACAATTTTTACTAAAATATTCTTTAAAAAATCTAACTTATGAAATTAGCATACGTAATTTATACATATGATAGAATTCATGATGCTCTAGTACAAATGGAAATTGTACGTCATTTATGGGAGAAAAAATTTGGTAAAATTGAAATCATACATGTTTATAATTGAGAAGATGAATGGTACCCGCAAAAAACACTTGAAGATTATTTATTGAAAATATCAAATCCCTGACATTTTGAAGGTGCAAGTAATCTAATTGATGAATGAATTAAAAAAGCTCTTGAATTAGATTGTGACTATGTTGTTGTAAGTGCCTCTGATACATGGCTTATTGATGAAATTTTTATCCATGAAAAAGTAAAGTTAATGGAAAATGAATCAAAGTTTCTTTTCACTTGTCCATGGTGAAACCCTGAAATGAATAACCCACAAGATGTTTGATTTGCAACTGATTTTTTTATTTTAGATGCTAATTGGGAAAACAAAAATAATACATTTCCACTAAGATATGCAGATTTCAGAGAGAAGCATCTTGAACTTTTAAGGTATTTATGAAAATGAAATGTAATGGTTGAAAGGCTATTTTTTTCAAGATTTTTAACTGCATGTAATAAAGATGTAAATGAAAATTCATTAAAATCATATGCTTTAAGTAAAATTCTCTTATTTAATGAAAGAACTCCAGTACATTATACGAATGACTGGAAAAGAACCAAGGAATTTCCGGAAATATGACTTTATATGAATCATGAAATGGAAGAAAAAAAAGAAATGTTAAATAATAGATGAATCGTTCTTTGAAAATATACTGAAATGTATAAAAATTGAAATTTCATAAAAAACTAGTTTAGAACTAAATTAGTTTTTTAAAAAATATGGAATATGAAATCATGTCGAATCAATTTTTCAATCAAATTCTTAAAATCATAATCTGCAAGAAGCTATTTATTTAAAATAATACTAAATAAGATTTTTAAATTCTATTTTTGAATTAAGATATCCCACAGCTTTTTATTTAAAATCAATTATAAAAGAGACTAGGCTTAAGCCTAGTCTCTTTTATATAAGAATTCGAGATAAAAGTACATATCTCTTATTTTATTCTTCCTGAAGGAAGTTTGACTTGATTCTTTCTTTGGTGCCCGGAGAGGGAATCGAACCCTCACTCCTCGCAGAACGGGATTTTGAGTCCCGCGTGTCTACCAATTCCACCACCCGGGCGAATCCATCTGATTTTCCGGAAAAAAACAGAAGCGAGACATAGATTATTTAAAAATTTCCAAAAGTCAAAAAAATTAGACTTTAAACCAAAAATTAGTATTATGATGACAATTATATTATTAAGATGAAATTAGAATTTTATGAAATTTGAACTAGACAATCTGGTTACAGAATACGAAAACCTATGACAGGAACTTACAAATCCTGAGGTTTATAGCGACCCAAAAAAACTTAAGGAATTAATGCAGAAGAAGAAAAATCTTGAGGAAACGGTAATCCTTTACAAGGAATATAAGAGAACATGTGAAAATCTTGAAGAAGCCAAGCTTATATTGAAAAACGAATCAGATTCTGAAATGATAGAGATGGCAAAGGAAGAATTTGAAACCTCGACGAAAAAAATCGAAGAATTCGAAGAGAAACTTCGTATAATGCTTATACCTAAAGATAAGAATGACGAAAAGAATATAATGCTTGAAGTCAGGGCAGGTACCGGATGAGAGGAAGCGGCATTGTTTGCTCGTGAATTATCTAATGCATATATGATTTTCGCTAAAGAACAAGGTTTTCAACTGGAAATTCTTGATGAATCTTTAAGCGAGAATGAATGATACAAGGAAATCATAATGAAAATAAGCTGATATTGAGCTTATTCCAAATTCAAGTTTGAAGCCTGAACACATAGAGTACAAAGGATCCCTGAGACTGAAAGCAAATGAAGGGTTCATACTAGTGCTATTACTGTTGCAGTTTTACCTGAAGTTGATGAAGTTGATGTTGTATTTAAGGATGAGGATCTTGATATAATGGCCTGTAGGGCAAGCTGAGCTGGATGACAGCATGTGAATAAAACTGAGTCTGCTATAAGAATCGTACATAAGCCTTCAGGATTATTCGTAGAATGTCAGGATCAAAGAAGTCAGCTTAAGAATAAGGAAAAGGCTTTGCAGATTTTGAGAGCAAGAGTTTGGGCAATGGAAGAAGAAAAGAGATCTGCTCAGATTTGAGCTGCAAGATTGGCTCAAGTATGAAGCTGAGATAGAAGCGAAAAAATAAGGACATATAATTTTCCGCAAGACAGGGTTACAGATCATAGGATATGAGAGAGTTACTCCAACCTTCCTTGAATCATGATGTGAAAATTGTGACATATAATCGAAGCACTTACGATAGCTGATCAGACTGCTAAATTAGAGGAGCTGAACAGAAGCTGATTATCAGATTAATAAACAAAAAAAACTTTATAGAATCATGATTCTATAAAGTTTTTTTAAAATTAATTACTTCAAAAGGAAACTAACTATAAGTCATATACTTGATAAGACCATTCCTATCAACCAGAATCTCATGACGATTGTCTCCTCTTTCCATCCACAAGCTTCGAGATGATGATGAAATGGGGCTATCTTAAATATTTTTTTTCAATTTCTTAATTTTTTACTTGTAACTTGAATAAGGCTTGAAAGTATTTCTATAATATAAATTCAAGAAATGATAATTAATACTATTAAGGTATTTGTCATCATAGCCATTATTCACAGGTTTGCTCACAGTGCGAGTGCTCAGACATCTCACATATAAAATTGAGCGGGTTTTATGTTGAACCATAAAAAAGCGATCAGTGCTCAAACTATTATCATACAAATTGCTGATAGGATGAATAAAGATTGATAATAAGTTATGATTGCATAAATAGTATAATTAAAAAGAAGAAGTCATCATACTAAACCATCAAGTCAATCTGTGATATTTACAGCATTTGCCATCGAAATAATTATAAAAATGAAAATAGGGATATAAAAATATCAAACGTTAATATCTCAGTAAAATGGTAGATTAAAGCTTGTATATCCTAATTTGAAATAAAACCAATATGCTCATGCTGAAGCAAATAGTATCAGCCAAATCATTTTAAATTTTGCACTGATTCATTTTGCTCATCAGATTCATTTAATATTGATAAAATCATCAGCCAGTCATAATATTCCTACAGTAAATAAAGTAAATAATGGAAGATAGGTTTCATTTCTGTTAAAAAGAGAAAATTTTATTTCCATTCAAAATATATTCTCTATGTAAACTCAATAATATTTGATTATTATTGAGGATAAGACTAAAAGAAATATCATAAAAAGAATAATTCATCATCAGATAGCAGGTGTTCATAATTTATGTTGATGGAGCTTTGCAAATTCAGTAGCTTTTCAAACTAAGGCATCTTCTCTAATTTGTTTTCCTAATTTATACTTATGAAGAAATCTGATATAAAAAGGTGATAACGCGAAGGTTAGTATGAATGATACAAGAAGATATCAAAGTAAAAATATTATATTTCACATAAAAATATGTTATTGTTATTTTTATGAGTATATTTTTTTTAGTTGAAAAATAAAGCTTTTTTGTTTTATTTGTATATTTAAGATTAACTGCTTAATCTTTCAAGCAGTTTATCTATATTGAATTTAGAGCCATCTTTCTTCGACTTATCATCAGAGCAGAAGAAATCAGCCAAGCTTTTTATGCTTTCGAACTTTCAGGTGTGATGCTTCATTTTCTGATCCTTATTTTTAGGTGAGGATATTTTCGCATTTATGTTTGAGATATTGAATTCATTTCTTATATCTGTGGCGTTTTCATTGAATCAAGGAATGAAAGCATTTCAGATAATTTTGAGGAAGTTCTTCTTCTCTTCATTATCAAGTCAATTTTTCACATCAAATGATATTCCTATGTTTTTAGGATTATTTTTGATTGCACGTTCTATCTTTCTCATATGAGGGAAAAGAAAATCAAGTCATAGGTCTTTAAGCTCCAATATGTTCAGTATATCTTTCTTTTCTTTGCTTTTGAACTTCTCTTTTCATATCTTCAGGATATAATCTCAGCTTTCTGTTTTTGTAAGATGAGAATTGCTTCAGAGATCGATTCTTCATTTGAATTCAGGATCATTAAGGCTATTCACTACAGAAGAATAACTTCATCAGCTATTTTCTATCACTTGCCTTTTTTTCTCTGGTGCACTTTCTCTAGGTGTTTCTGGTTTTACATTTTCAGCTTTGGATTTTTCAGATAATGTATCAATACCTTTTTCAACCTTTTTATTGAATTCACTTAACTCCTTATTATTTTTCTCAAGTTCCCTCATTATTTCTTCATTGCTTTTTCATTTCTTTTTTTCTTCAATGATTTTTTTGATTTCAGTGCTTTTGATAAGTTTATTCCTTTCTATTGCAATATCTGCTTTCTTTTGTTTTTTGAGAGAATCCATGAATATTTTCCTATGTTCCTCGGTAACTCATTTTTCTGATAATAATACTTCTAATTTTTTATTATTTTTTACTTGTAAAAGCTCTTTGTCTGAAATTTTATATTTTGTCTTAAGATAATTTATCTTATTTGATTCGGTTTCCTTATTTGATTTCAATAAAACATCGGTCAGTTTTTTTATATTCTTACCATTTATTGTTATTTTATTTTTTTTACTGAAATTATCTATTTCCTCATAAATGTTAAGTGTACAGTAGCTGTTTGTAAGTCTTTCATTAAGATGTTCGAATAATTTTCTTCATTTCTCTTTTCAAAGGATTTCCTCAACCTTTTTTTCTAATCCTAATCTTTCTTTTGTAAGTTCTTTTCCTTTAAATTTTTTAACAACCTCTTGTAAATTTATATTACAGTTTTTTGTTTCTATAATAAGATCTTTTACTTTTCACATAAATTTATTGTAAAATAATCTATCTCACAAAAAGCTTTTTTCCAGCAGCAACTCCATTTTTTTAATACTGTCTTTATCTAGATTTTTAGCTATATTATTTGTTGAATCCATTTCATAATTATATATGATCTGCAATATATTATCTTCAAAATCTCAATTTAATATACTACCTTCAGAAAATTTCTTTTCCACTTTTGTTCAAATTCAGATTTTATTTTTCATAGATTCGAAAAAGCCTTTTTTTTTCACTTTAGATTCTCTTATTACTTCTTTTTTCTTTTGCTCATAATTTCTTAGCGCTTCTTGTTGAGAAAAAAAGTTGTCACTTGCTATTTCTTTAAATTTTTTTCAGAAATTCTCATATTCATCTATTGTAATTTGGCCGCTTTTATACTGATTTCAATATTTTGTCATATCATCTATCAGTCTTTTTTTAAGCTCAATATTTTTTCATGCTATTTTTCAAGCCCATTCATTAAGGGTTTCACTCATAACTTATTTTTATTTTTATATGTTTAAATTTTAGCATATAACCTTTTTTAATGCAAAAAATGACCTAAATTTTGCAAAATTGCAAAAATGGATATATTTATAAAAATAATATAAAACCATGAGCAAGTTAGAAAACATAAAAACAGCGATAGTCTGCGATTGGATAAAGGATATGTGAGGCTGAGAGAAAGTCTTGGTGGATATCTTGAATCTTTTTCCAAATGCTGACATATTCACATCTGTATTTTGGCAAAAGTGAAACCCCTTATTCGAATGAAGGAAAATCACAACCTCCTTCATCCAAAAGATACCGTTTTTCAATAAAAGGCATAAAATGGCATTATTTTTAAGGCCAAGGGCATTTGAGTCTTTCGATCTGTGAGAATATGATTTGGTTATCTCATTAAGCTCTGCTGAAAGCAAATGAATAATAACAAAGCCTGAAACGCTTCATATATGTTATTGTCATACTCCGACAAGGTATTTCTGGAGCCATTACAAGGAGTATTTCAAAAGGCTGGAATTCTGAATCCTGAATCCTGTTGCCATATTCATGATGAATCTTATCATACATAATCTGAGATTATGGGATTTTGCTGCTGCCCAAAGAGTTGATTATTTCATTGCGAATTCTGATAACACCAAAAGAAGGATAAGGAAATATTACAGAAGAGATTCTGTTGTGATGACACCTTCTGTAGACATAGATTCATTTCCTTTTTCAGAAGAAAAGAAAGATTATTATTTTTATGTAGGAAGAATGGTTCCATATAAGAAGTTCGATCTTCTTGTAGATACTTTCAATGAGAATTGAAAAAAGATAATTTTGTCCACTGCAACGGATAACGAACTATACAGAAAATTGAAATCCATCTCAAAACCTAATATAGAGTGGATATTCTGACTTGATAATGATGAAAGGAATAAATACATGAGCGAAGCCAAAGCTGTATTCTTTCCTTCTGAAGAGGATTTTTGAATAGTGCCTATCGAGGCTATGGCAACATGAACTCCTGTCATAGCATATAAGAAATGAGGTGCCCTTGAAACTGTCAGGGAAAATCATAAGCTTATGCCTTCGACTTGAGTGTTTTTCGAACAGCAGACTGTTGAAAGCCTTAATCTTGCGATAGATAAATTCGAGAAAATGGTATTTGAGCCGAAAAAATTGAGAGAATATGCATATAATTTTGATGTTTCGATTTTCAGAAAGGATCTGATGGAGTTCATAGAAAGTAAAATTTAGTTTGAATTTAAAGACTTTTCAGCTAAAATGCTTTCCGATTTAATTCATAATTTTGAAGTTAAAATGTGAAGATGACCAGTTATCGAGAGACAAAAGGCTCTTGTGAATGCTTTGAGATGAAAGACTTTCACCATACATGCTAAGCTTATTTCTCTTGCTGCTCAGAAATGATGAGATCCAGATAAGAATCCCACTTTGCACGAGGCCATTGAAAAAGCCAAAAAAGATAATGTTCCGTCAGAGAATATAGCTAGAGCGATAAGGAAATGAACATGAGAAGATAAGGAATGAATCCAGATACAAGAGATATATTACGAGTGATATTGAGTCGGATGAGTGTGAATAATCGCAAAGACGCTTACAGATAACAGAAACAGGACAACATCAAGCATAAGGCATATATTTTCAAAATACGGATGAAGCCTTTGAGAGACTTGATCTGTTTCGAATTTTGCGTTCAAATTCATGTGAGTTTGCTATATCAGCCTTTCTGGCAAGAAATTGGAAGAAATTGAGGAATATATAATCGAATCCGGAGCTGAAGATTATAACCTTGAGGAAGATGATACAGTAAGAGTTCTTTCCCAGAAACAGGATCTTGCGAGCGTAGTGAAATACCTTAAAGAGAAATGACTTGAGATAACTGAATATTGACTTGAATATATCGCCAATTCGACTATTTGAATATCCGATTTTGACAAAGCATTAAAAATTATTAAACTTGTTGAGGATTTGGAATGAGATGAAGATATCGAAAAAGTATGGCACAATTATGATATCTCTGATGAAATGCAGAACCAAGCGATAGAAGCCATAGAAAAAGCTAAATTCAGAACTTAATTAAATAATATATACATTATGTCACAAGCAGAAGAAAATCAAAACCAGATATTTTTAGACCGAATGATGATTCATCCTTTGACTAGCTTTGAGGAAGTTGCATTCCTTGATCTTTTGGAGCATTCATTGTCTTTGAATGTATTCGAAAAAAAGAGAGTGATCGATTCAATCCCTAATTTAAGCCAATTTCAGATAGATGAGCTTATAAAGGTATTCGTTGATGAAAGGGAAGAATTCAAAAAGCTTCTATCAACTGAAGGTGAAGCTATAAAAGAATTAGTGATGAAGCAAAAGGAATGATGGAATCAATTGAAGGACATATATGTGCAAGAATGATTGAAAAAAGATTCTGAAGGTCAGGATCAGGCTAAGATCGATGATCTGAAAAACAGTTTAGGGTTATAATATTTATATTTTCATAAAAAAAAGTAGGTACGCGATTAATCGCATACCTACTTTTTTAATTTTTATAATTCTACATCCTTTAGATGATTTATCTTTATCGTTCAGTCGATTTCTGTGATTCAAATGAAGTGAAATCTGACATTCTCTTCTCTTATGCCATTTTTCATCATATAATACCTTATCGTCCTTAATATGTTCTTTTTTTTGGTTTTTGTGAGCGCTTCTTCAGGGGATCAATGAGAGTCATTTTTTCTGTACTTCACTTCTATGAATATAGTGTTTCATCATAATTCTGATATCACATCGATCTCTCAGCCCTTTATCTTATAGTTGGTCGCACATATCCTATATCAGTTCTTGAGAAGATATCTTATAGCGATTATCTCTCAATTATCTCAAGATTTTGTCTTTGATTCCACTTAAGAGAAGTTAAAGTTATCAATATCCTCTTTGATCTTAGTTTCGGAGCTTATCTTAGGATTGTAATAATTTATCAGGAACTTTATAAGATCATCTTTTTTCACTTCAGTCGCCTTCAATCATATATTTTCAAGACTGGTTTTGATCTGATTCAGCCTTTCATGATTTCATTTTTTCAGATTGTCGACTTTCCTTTTCTTTTCCCTTATTGAGAAAATAGTCTCTTCTTGTGTTATAGACGCCCAAAAACTCCTGAAAATTCAGAACACTCATGGATCCTGAACACTCCTGTTCTCATCGCTATCATAAGGGACAACTATATAGAAATCCTTTTTCATTATCTGCGCCATATCAACAAGATTAACAAGAAAATCTATATATCTATAGGTCTGTTCCTGCAAAAGCGGATTAGATTGCTTTACAGCAAGATTCTTCAGCTTGTTTATATATCAATCGATATCGACCTTAAGGGACCTTACGATTATCTGAATAGGGAAATTCAGGGAATTCAGGAATCTTTGGTAAGCATAGATTATAGAATCCTGCTCCTCTTCGCTTTTAAGATTGAAATTCAGTGCATTTACCTTCAATACCATTCTCGAAGATCAGTCTTTCATAACCATAAGATTATCTCTGACCTCAGAAAAAGGGAGATATCTTTGGGTGGTATTATCTCATATATGCTTCTTTGCTGATTTGACTGATTTTTTGGTTTTTTCGTCCATGTTTATTTTAAGATTTAGATTTTATTTAATTTGTCTTCTATTTCCTGGTAGATCTTATGATCCTGCTTGTTCTCTACTTTTGTCCCTACACTGATCTGCATGTTTATATATCATACCTCTATCTTTGAAAAGCTATCCACTCATTTTGACCATAATCTCTGCCCTGCGTTTAGATTCAGTCTTATTAGATTAAGTATGAACGGAAGAAATGTCATTTCACTGTTTTTGAATAATGCAACAACTACGAATACAAGAATTATTCCAACAGAAGGGAAAAGTGCGACAGTATCTCAGACGCTCTGTTTCAATGATCAGAAAAGTGAATAACCCAATCATCATCAAACCATCATTATCGTCAGCTGTCTTACGCTAAGGTTAAGAAAAATCTTATCTTCGTTTTCTATTTGGACAGGAATCTTATATTGCATGTTTTGTAATTAATTTAACTTTCTGAATTATACCTTATTTATTGAAAAATCGCAAGATAATTATAACATTTGTTTTGACTTTTTTTCATTTCATCTTATAAATAGAGCGATTATTTATATATATAACTTCTTGAAAAATGATTTTTAATTTCATAAAGAATAGAAAAAAGTTTTATTCTGTTTCAATAACAACGACTTTGATAGCTATCATAGCTTTATTCACACTTCCTTTGAATCTTTGAATAGATATGACATGATGAGTTCAAGCTGAATATAATTACAGCGATAAAGTTGATATGAATGAAGTATCAAAGATACTTAATGATACCAAAAGCAATATAAAATTCGAATGAAAGGAACTTATAAACACTGTTACTGCATATAAAGTTTCATGAGAGAATAAATTCGTGATCGAAGCAGGATTGAATCAGATCGATAATCTTGACATTAAGAAATTGGAAGAGCTTAAGATTTCGTTCAAGGATGAATTATCCAAGAAGCTTACTTCAATGGAATCTTCAATATCACTTACAAGATACGTGAATATCTGAGAATCTTTCGGAGCATATATAAAGCAAACTGCATACATAACATTGTTTCTTACGATAGTATTCATATCTATATACCTTGCATGGGCATTCAGATGATCAATCGAATGATTTTCAAGCTTTCCTTTCGCTGGAGTTACAATAATAACTTTGTTCCATGATGTCTTGGTCGCACTAGGATTCTATCTGATAACTTCTTTTTTCTTTCCGGAATTCAAGGTAGATACGTTTTTCATAACAGCAATGCTTACTGTTCTGGGTTATTCTGTCAGTGATACGATAGTCATAATGGATAGGATAAGATCTAACCTTAAGAATAAACTTAACAAGAAGCTTGATTTCGGATCCCTTGTGAATAATGCTATCAATGAAACATTGGCAAGATCCCTATTCACATCATTCACAGTGTTTTTGACTCTTGTTGCGATGTTCTTCTTCTGACCTATAACTATCAAATGATTCATACTTGCTATGATGTATGGTACGATTTTCGGTACCTATTCATCAATAGCTATCGCTGCTCCTCTTCTGTATGATATAAGCGGTAAGAAATAAATCTTTTCTAGGTTTTAACCCATCTGCCCTAGCAGGCACCTTCCCTTTATAAGGGAAGGGAAAATTGGATTGCATTTTATATGCGCCCTTAGCTCAATGGATTAGAGTAGCGGTCTTCGAAGCCGTTGGTTGCTGGTTCGAGTCCAGCAGGGCGTACCATATGCCGGGGTGATGAAATGGTAGACATGCAGCCTTGAGGTGGCTGTGTCCGTAAGGATGTGTGGGTTCAAATCCCATTCCCGGCACCAAGTTGATACAAATTGAACTATTTTTTACCTGTTAGGTAATTAAAGGCTTTATAAAGGGAAAAATACTAATTTATTTCAATTAGTATTTTTTTAAAATATCTCAAATCTTGATTAAATTCATAGTTTACGATAAACTTTATAATAAATAAATCATATATATTATACTATGGAAAAATTAAAAGTTTTTGACAATAATACATTTAATAAGCACTTATGAGACATGGCAAAATATTTGATGGATATTTTGCCTACTGTTTATGGTATTAAAAATAAAAAGGAGGTAGAAGAAATGATATCCTCAGCTTCAGAATCATATAAAATAAAACTTTTAGAGAGTACTTTTAAAAAATTAAAAGAGAAAAGAAAAACTGAAATTAAAATCCAAGAAAATAAATTAATTGCAAACAAGGCCGAAGAATTTCTTAATTGAAATGAAACTTTAAGTAATCAAAAAAGAATACAGAAGATTTTAGACTCTTTTATACCAAAAGATCAAAGGATATCTATAGGAGGGAGTTTTAGATTTGAGTACTTTTGAGAAAGATGACAAAAAGTTAATTGCAGTTTAATTTTCTATAAAAATGGAGCTATAGTTACAATATGAGGCTTTCCTCCTCAATTGCTGCGTTTCTGAATAAATTTATCCGATGATTCATGGTTGCAAATATGAAGTGAATGAATTAAATTATGACCAATATCAATGTATCATAGGTGACTTGCTGCCATGGCTGGTTATTGAAAATATATTTCATATTGAAATTTTAATATGCAGGTAAAAAATTCTAAACAGCCAGATCTAGCTATATTTGATACCATTATTAAAAAAATTGATTCGGAAATGGATTATTTATGTTTCAATACTTTGAAATTAAATCTTAAACTCTTAAAGGAAAATTACACCTTTGATTATTCAGCAAATAAAGTCAAAGAATGTTTGATAAATATAAATAAAAATCCTCCTAATCCACAAACCTCATTGGCTTGGATTAAAAAACAAGATCCAAAAGCAGTTTAACTAAAATAGGTAATAAAAGTTGACGGTCTATTATGCTCCACCAATTTTGACAAATTTAATATTTTTATTATACTAAAAAAGTATTTTATTTTTTAAAAAAACTTATGGAAACTAATGATATCAATAAAGGATTATTGGAAGCAAATGAAATAGTTAACAGTATAAAAAATCTTGTAGAAGAATTAGAAAATAAATTTTTCTTGCCTGAATTAGATAAGAAAACTCATACGTTAGACCAAATATCTGACAGTATTAAATCAAAAATTCTTACTGCAGATTGAAAAATATTAGAAATAATTGAATTAAATCTAAATTGATTGCTTGATTCATATAAAAATATATGAACTGAATTTGTAAAAATAATTGTAGATTTAAATATTGCAATACAAAAAAGAAAAGACGAACTAGAAAAGAGCAATATACCAGAATCTAATGTTTCTAAAATGTTATGATCTAAAACCAATAAAAAAATGACTTCTATTATCGAGCAAGGACCTAATGGAATAGAAAAACATGTGTTAAAAGTTAATAATATTCTTGGGGATCCAATTCCTAATCAGCACAAAAAGCAATAAATATATCACAGATCAAAAAGTTGACGGTCTATTATATTCTACCAAAATATATTAACGAATAAAATCATTATTAGGATTATCTTTAATAAGATAGATTTAAAAAAGTACGTAACCACAGTGTTTTGGTAGTTACGTACTTTTTTAAATCTTCATGAACCATTCAAATAGTTTATTTTGGCTTTTAAGGCATTCCGGATGCCATTGTATACCATATATCGGTAGACTTTTGTGTTCTATTCATTCAATGGTGTCATCATGTTCGCTTATCGCAACAATATCCAGGTCTTTTCCAAGCACAGAGATTGCTTGATGATGAAGGGAATTTGTCTGAATCTCATTTTCTGAGAATATTTTGTGAAGAAAGCTTTTTTCAGTAATTATAACTTCATCAACAAATTCATACTGACGTTCATATTGATTATGGAAATCTGTATTTTTAAGATTCTGGATAAGCTTTCATCAAAATAAGATATTTATAAGCTGCATGCCTTTGCATATGCCAAGAATAGGTTTTCAGGATTCAATGATGATTTCCATGAAGTGCAAAAGAAATCTATCATTTTCTTTTGATGTATCGATAGAACCATCTAGGTCTTCTCAGTATAAGGACGGGTCGATATCTGTTCATCATGGGAATATGAATGCATCCATCTCCATTATGTACGATTCGATATTTTTTACATTGCATGGAATGATATATGGTATTCATCAGGAATTTTCCACCGCTTCAACATATTCGAATGCGACACGGTTTATCTTATCTATGGATTCCTTTTTATATGCGGCAATGATTCATACTTTTTTCATATTAATGATTGTTAGTGATTAAATTAATCTGATTTCTAAAATTTTCAGACATGTGCAATAAATATCTGCGGATTTCACTCTCATTGACACTAATAGGATTAATCGGCATTTTTTTTGCAATTCAAAGGTCTTTTAGTGTTTTTTCTGCAAGATTTCATCAATCGATGATCTCATTTATTATCGATTGGGTAGCATCTGTTTTTGAATATCAGAATTCATCGCTTATATTCTCTGGGAATATAGAGGGTATGTCTTCTATGAAGCGATAAACATTTCACATGTATTCTTTGAATCAGATATTCCCGTTTCATAATATCGTAAACTCCACATCTGTACCATAACGAATCGAACGATGATAGTTTTCCCTGATTACATGAGTTTCCACTCAAGATTCGTCGTTATCTCAAAATATTTCTCTAGGCAAAGCTCCTCACTCTACAAATGTCATTTTTAATTTTTCGGTCAATCTGTAATATAGGTCCGTTAAGGCACACATAAGTGGAATATCAGAAACAGTGTCCATTGCGCAATTTTCAATGGTATTGATGTCAACCCTAGGATATCTGACTGCAAAATAATATGGAGTGACTGTTTTAATGGTTGAATTAAGCCATCTTTGAAGATCTGATAAAAAATCATTGTTTATCGATTCTGGTATTCATGTCATTTTCCAATCGCATTTTGTGCTTATGCGTTCTGAAAGGTTTCAATGATATTCATTATTTGATAATGGAGAATTTTCAGAAAGAGTGAGGAACATCGGCAATAAATGACGGATTTTATTATAAGTGTATACAGCTAATTCATAGTTATCCATTTCTTTATGAAGCTGAAATCATGCTCATCTGAAATATGCTATATCATAACCATCCCTAGCCTCAAAAAGATATTTGTAATACTCATTCGCAAGATTCGGATAATTTTTTGTTGTAATTGGCATATTTCAGCTCGGTAAGTATAGAAGTCAATTATTTCATAGATATCACATGATTTCAGAATATGTATTAATGATATTTTCAAATAATTCTTTGCTTCCATATCCTTTATCAAAAGAAAATTCTATGCACGGAAGATATAATTCTTGGCTTATATGGGCTTTTCCGTTTGAAAAAAGACCATTTTCAGAATTTTGGGAAATATCTGAATTAAGATTTTGCTCTGAATTTCAATTCTCTGAATTGGTTTCTATGCATTGCACTTCATCAATAGGAATAAACCTGTCTTCAGAATATATCATTACGGAACCTTCATTATCTATAACAAATCATTCTCACTCAAAACCGTTTTGCTGTCTGTCTGAATCAATCGTTGCATTGATTTTTCAGGAAACCCAATGACTTGTGTCATAGATTCTCCTTTCTTTGATTAGTTGTCATTTATGATTTATCTCGGGAACTATTACTTCTCTCATATTATTTATAATTAAGGATAAAATATTTTTTTGCGCACGTTTTTTATACTTTTCTAATTGAAAAAATCAAAAAAATGACTAATTTGTTCTAAAAATATTTTATTTTGTTATAAATGGAACAAATATGATACGTATAAGTGATATCATTCAAGAAATTGTGGTTTGACAGCCTTTCCTTGAAGATGCTTTGCAGCACTGATATTTGAATTTAACGGGTTTTTCTGAATATATAAGACCTTATGTGGAAAAAATAGCAGGGAAAAGCATATCTTCCCATGCCATAAAGATGACGCTTTCCAGATTAGACTATCCGAAAAATCTTTTTCCTTATAATATTCGCTGTGAGCATAATCAGATAAATACGATATCAGGATTGAATCTGATGAGCATAATAAAAAATCCGAACACACAGGAAATGATCTGAAAATTAAATTATTTGAAGAACAATGAAATAAACAGATACATGGCAATCATTGAATGAAGCCGTGAAATCGATATTTTTTATGATTATACTTTTTGATCAAAGATAGAGGAAATTATTCCTGCACACTTGTGAATCCTTACCATCAAAGGTCTTTCCTTATGTTCGCTTCAGCTTCGCGATGAGGAAATATACCAAAAATGACTATTCTATTCTGTCACAAAAAAACTTGCGTTCCATGACATCAACATAATCCAGGTAATATCAACTTATCATGAACTGTGAATCGTAATCCGCGATGAAGACCTAAAGAAAGTGGTCACTGTACTTTTAAGTTAATTTTATAAAGAATGAAAAATTCAGATCTAACAAAAATTAATTATTGGTGAAATGATAGATATCCAGCCTTGAGGTGGCTGTGTCCGTAAGGATGTGTGGGTTCAAATCCCATTCCCGGCACCAAATATAACAAAATCAAACTTTTTTATTTTCAAGATTTTATGCATAAAATTACTTATTTGCATCAAGATATATTATCCTTTTCTATAAATTTAAATATTTCTCAGAAATAATAATCTCATCAATCGGGAGCGATTATCAGTCATTTTAATCATTTTTTTCATTCTAAATATCTTTTTGTTCAGGATAATATCGCTCATGATGATATTCAATTGAAATATCCTTCTTTTATATAGTCATTTATTCAAGAAACGGCGTCTTTTTCAAAACTTACATCAATTATCTCATCAATAAGATAATTATATTTCTTATAGAAATCTCAGATATTCCTTACGATTTTATAATTTTTTATTCATTCGACCTTATCAAGCGGATTTATTGCTATTATTCTAATTTCTGGAAATTTTTCCTTAAGATATTTTCATGTTCATAATAAGGTTCACGCAGTTCATAATCAAGCAACAAAGAAATCGATTTTTCAAATCTTTTTTTCAATATATGGTCATGTCAGGTTATAATGAGCTTCAAGATTTGCAATATTGTTAAATTGATCAGCAAGAAAATATCTATCCGGATTTTCTTTATATAATTTATCTCTGTACTCTATGGAATCATCTGTAACTCATTCAACTTCAATTAATTCAGCTCAGTATGATCTGATTAATTTTTTCTTGCAGCTAGCAGTAGAAGCAGGAACAATCAGCTGGACTTTCATATCGAAAAGATTTGCAAGATAAGCAAGAGATATTGCAGTATTTCAGCTAGAAGCTTCTAATATGATTTTGTTGGAATTCAATTCTCATGATTCAATGGCTTTTTTAAGTATCCAATATACTGTTTTTATCTTAATGCTTCATCAGATATTAAATTTTTCCAGCAATGCATATACTTCATTTTTTTGGATTCACTGGATTTTTGTTATAGGCACTTCTATAAGAAGTTTCTCGATATTTACTTTCATGTTTTAATTTTATTAAATGATAAATATTGCTAAAACTTGCTTTTAACAAAACTCCGTGAATCTTCATCTGTAATAAAATCTATTGTCCATAAAATATTTTTTAAATATAAAAAAACCACCATTTACGTAGGTGGTTTCTGATTTTTTTAGTCATTTAAATTTACCGCCTACATATATAGACAGTACAACAATCAATATTTTTCTGAAGCATTTTCATAATTTTTTTCTAAAATTCCTGTTCGTATTATATATAATAACTTTTTTTTGCAAAATTTATTTAATATCTTTAAAAAAATTATATATCAATATCTCCAATAAATTTCTTGCTTCAATAGCATCCTCTCTACTTATATCTTCAAAATCTTTTATTAAATTAGGATGAACTTTATTCCTAAATCATTGTATTTTTTTCATTGATTCTTTATCTGCATTTCAAGAATATTCCTTTATCAGCTTCCAAAGTTTAATATCCTCTAATCATTTATTTAAAATTCATTCTAACACTGTTCAAAAATTTAACACCGCATCTTTATATAATCAATTATCCAAAGAAAATTGTCATTCTGAATAATGCTTTGAAATTATTTCTGTGCTTTTATCTTTGTCAGAATAACTATCATCAATCAAAAAACTCAGAATTTTTTTATTATCAGCTTTTATATAAAAATAGTTAATATCAATACTTAATATATCATCTTGTAATATAGAGACTAATAAATCAATCATATTGCCAGAAATAACAATATCTCATTCCTCTTGTGCTAATCAATTGTAATATATTTTCATACTATGAATATAATAACAATTTATAAACGGAATAAAGAATATTCGTTTATCAGAAGTACATTCTTTTTGAATCTTAAATACAGCTTTATAAATATTTTTCCTTTAATAATATTATCTCTTCCACATCAAAGCGCCTCAGATATCATTGATAAGAATCGATAGGTCAAGCAATCTATCTCTCTTGTCTGTTGGAATCAGCTCTCAAGATAGATGTTGTGCTCTTTCCAATGTTTCTTCCAATTTGAGCCTTCATCCTGGAGCAAGGATGACATAACTCACTCTTGCATCGTTTTCATTCGTCTCTCTGCTTACCAGTCCGATCTTTTCCATAGGAAGAAGCATTCTTGTGACTCATGATGCTGTCAGACCTATCTTATCTGCCAAGTCTATTCTTCTAAGCTTATTGTCTTTTATTTGACTGAGGTGATATAGAATGATGAATTCGTTGAAACCGAGTCATCAAAGGCTACTATCGAAGCGTCGAAACATCACAGCCTGGACTTTCGCCAGATTAAGGAAAAATTCAAGTGAAGAATCTGTTGTCATATTATGATTGATTAATAGTTGATATATCAAGTATATTTCAAACAGTTTTTTTGTCAAAACTTTTATATATTTACAAATCAGATAATTTTATTAATATCCTAAAAACACAATCTTATTATTAATTTGGTTAAAATGGCACTGGAATATGAAGTAAAGGTTTTGGATATCGATGAGAACGATATCATAGAAAAACTAGAGAAGATATGAGCTGAATTAATCGAGGATAACCTTATGAAAAGATGGGTGTTCGTTGAAGATTGAAAAGCTGATGAATGGATACGATTACGTGAAAATTGAGATAAAATCACTATCACTTACAAGAAAAAATCCTGACACTGAATCGATGAAACCGAAGAGATAGAGGTTAATGTCGATGATTTCGAAAAGACAGCTGAGATTTTCAATAAATTGAAATTCAAAGAGAGGAAATATCAGGAAAACAGAAGAAAATTCTATAGACTATGAGATATCGAATTCTGCATTGATAGTTGGCCAAAGATACCTACATATCTTGAAGTGGAATCATATAATGAGCAGAAAGTCTTAGAATGATTGAGCCTGCTTTGATTAGAATGAATGGATTCCTGAAACATGTCTGTCATAAGCGTTTATGAAAAATATTGAATAGACTTGCATTCCTATGATATACTTAAATTTTAAACCATATATCATTCCATAAATATCACATAGCAGAAAATATAGCGAATGAAATTCATAATCAAACTTAAATCTTTGGAATTGAAATTTTAATTTAGTGTATATTAAAATCTATCTAATATCTGTTTTTACAGCTTTTTATTGTAAATTTAAATATATTTTAAAACATATAAGCTTTCTTATGATAGCTTATAATCAGCATCCAAAACTTTTCAATCCTTAAGGAAGATTATCCTGTCAGCGTATTTCGCCACATCAGGAGCATGAGTTACCATTATTATGGTTTTTCACTGCTTCTTGAATTCGGTTATAAGCTTCATTATATCGATGGTTGTCTGGCTATCGAGATTTCAGGTCGGCTCATCTGCAAGAAGTATCTCAGGGTCATTTATCAGGGCTCTTGCTATCGCAACTCGCTGTTGCTGACCACCTGATAATTCTCATGGGCGATTATTAAGCTTTTCACCTAATCATACCTTATTGAGAAGCTCTGAGGCTTTCTTTATCCTAGCCTCGCTTCATATTCATGCATAGATGCTCGGAAGATATGTATTTTCAAGGCAGCTTAACTTCGGAAGAAGATAGAATTGCTGAAATATGAATCATATCTCCTTGTTGCGGATGAATGAAAGGGTTTCATCATCCTTGATTTCAGAAACATCATCTCATTCCAGAAGATATTTTCATGAAGAAAGAGGATGGAGGAATCAGATTATATTGAGAAGCGTCGATTTTCCGCTTCAGCTTTCTCACATTATTGCAATGAATTCATTTTTCTTTATTTCAAGGTTCACTCACTTCAAAACTGGAACCTCTTCATTATTTTCGAGGTAGTATGATTTATGGAGATCTCTCATCTCTATTATATTCTCTGTCTTTTTCATGATTTTCTGGTTATTTCTATCTTAATGTATCTACTGGATCCAAGCTTGCAGCTCTTCTTGCCGGGTATATTCAGAAAAACACTCATATCGCAATCGCGAATGTTATCGCAAGTATGATTCAGGACATAGCATTCACGATCTTATACGGACTGAATATGTTGAATATGTAAATCATTCATCATCATAGGACGGTTCATGCCAATCATGCGATTATCGTCAATATGACGCTTTCTATCAGGAATTGGCTTAATATATCCTTTCTTCTTGCTCAGATCGATTTCATTATTCAAATTTCCTTCCTTCTTTCGGCGACTCATGCGAACATTACGTTCATTATACCTATTCCTGAAACAATAAGGACTATAGTTCATACTCATACCAGAAGGTATTTCGTTATTGCTGCGACTCAGCGAGCCAGAACAAGTATTGTTCATTGATCCCTGACAGCAAAATCGTCATCCATTCAAGGCCTTATGTTATGGTTTTTCCTGAGCAGGTTCTTTAATTCTTCCATTGCATCAGGTACAAGGTTCACATCTTTAGCCAGAAATATCATATTTTTCGGATCGGTTGCATTTGAAAGGAATTTGTTCGTTGTTGCTATAGGAATTATCAGAGAATCATCGAATGAAAACGGTCATACTCATCCGGATGAAAGCATAGTACCGATTATCTTGAACATCTTTCAGCTTATGAGCATCGATTTTCCTACAGGATTCGTTCATTCTCAGAATATGTCATCAACGACAATCTTTCATATTATGACGACTTTCTCTCATTTTTTAGCTTCGCTATCGCTGAAAAACCTTCATTCCTTTATTCATAACGGTAAGGCTTTTGAGAAATTCTCATTTCAGGCAAGTACATTATACTGCTTCTTCTTATCTTTATAGACTACAGAAGCTCTTCCGAAAAACAGCTCAGTACCTATGGAAATGTTTTTCGCAGTCTTCATTATATACTTTATATCCCTTTCATGCAGTTTTGATTTTCCGTTTGTGGCATTCACGGGAACTACGACCAAAGTTGTCACATTCAAGAATTTGAACTGGTCATCAATCGCTTTGCTAACAGTATTTCCGATGGCCACAACTAAAATTATGGTAAATACCCCTATGACAATTCCAAGCATCGACAAGCTTGAACGAAGCTTATTCGCTCTTAGGGATTTGAAGGATAGTTTCAATATTTCAAGGAATAATCTCATAGTTTTTCAGTTAAGGATATGATCTTAATTTTTAAATCATAGATTACTTATTTTTTGATTCTATAAGGAGGGCTTTAGCGTTGTATGTGTTCTGGGCTATTCTGAATCAATCGCTTGTCTTTCATATCAAAAGGTCTTCATTTTCTATGATGTGCACCATTTTGTTCGCCTGGAGCTTTTTCATGATCGGATCAGGTCAATTGAGCGAGAAAAGATGCCAGACATATTTTGTTATTATTTCGCGAGCTTCAGTCATTCAATATCAATCATAGAACGAGACTCACCTATAATCCGTGGTGAGCTGATCACATTCATCAGGGCTTAGAATAGGCTCTGACATATTTCATATTATTTCTTCTGCAAATTCCTGCTTCAATTCACGATTCACATCTATCTCATATAGCGATGGATCTCGGACTGTAAAAAGGGAAATCGCTTCACTTGATTTTTCTTCTGCAATCCTGAAACATGCTTCATCCTTTTCAAAATCGAAACCTCACAGGCTTTCGATGATTTTCCTATTGAATAATAATGCCTTTCATCATGCAAGGCTGACATTTTTCTGTCATCTTTTCAATCACTCCTTATTTATTATTCAGATAAGCTTTCAATTTATATCAGAAACAAGATTAGAAACTGAAATCCTTATGATTTCAGTGTTCTCAAATTTTGAATGTGTTCTGACTTTATTCATTTTTACAGTTAATAATTAATTATATCTCACTTCTTCAAACCTGAGACGATCTCTACGAAATCTCAGTCGTTTATTCATGTTTTAACCTCTTTTTTTGTTCAGTCCTTCAGTGTGACAAAAGATTTTGAATTCTCATCCTTTACGGTCTCAATAGGAACAGCCATGATATTTCTATGTTTTGTAAGTACAAAATAGAGCTGAGCAGTGAATCATTCTTTCACTCACTTATCAAGCGAATCAAAAATTATATCCACTTTATATGTTATTATATTGTTTATATCTGCTTCGGATTTATCGGATATGAAAGATACTCTTCCTGTAAGGCTAACATTTTCAAGGGAATTGAATCATATTTTGACTTCCTGTCATAGATATACATTCGGAATATCTCATTCTTCTATCTTAGCCTCAACATAAAGAGAATCTTTGTTTATTACAGAGACAAATGGTAAAGTCGGATTGGCATTTAGTATTGTTCATATCTTAGTAACACTGAGCTTTCATATCTTTCAATCTATAGGACTTCTTATCTTTGAATCATCAATCCTTTTCTGAGCTTCTTCTACTCATTTTTTCGCATTATCGATGGCGATATTAAAAGATTCAAGCTCTTTCGGGCTGAAGTTAGATTTTTTGAAATCCAGATTTGCTTGAGAAATTCATATTTGAGAATTTGCTATCGATATGTTGCTTTCAAGTTTTGTTTTTACTGAATTCAAGTTATCTTCAGCAAAGCTGACCTTTATTCATAATGATTCTATTATATTCTCCTGATTCAAGACCTTTATCTCCAGTGAAGTTTTTGCAGCTTCAATATTTTGCCTGTACGAATTTATTTTTTGGCTCTGTGATCTTATTTCGGCTATATTTGCTTCAAAACTGCTGATCAGGGTATCTATGCTAGACTGAGGGAAAATTGATGAAGAAATCGATTTCTTGATTGTTGAAAGCGTGTAATCGGTTGTTTCATAGATGCTTTCATTTATTGCTTCTATATCATTCAAGTAATTGTTTATATCATCATATGAAGCATTATTTTTGGATTTTTCCCATTTTGTGGTGAATACTGATAGCAAATGGATTGAGGATTCGAATGAATTCTTGGCTAATGGTTTAAGAGTATTGTCTTTTGCTCATAGGTATGTCTCTATGGATAGGTTTACATTTTTATTCAGATTCGTGATTCCCAGAAGCATATCGATATCCTTCATATATCTTTCAAATGCTGGCAATATCACACCTATTCAGAAAACCGCATTTTCATATGCATTTTTCACATTAAGGTTTTCTTGAACCTTTATGGTATCAAGATTTGCTAATGCATTCGTATAATCCTTTTTTGCAGAAATCAAGCTATCTTGAGCGTTTTTCAGATCTATTTTTCATTGCGAAATACTGCTTTCAAGGGATGTTTTACTAGAATCAAGCTGTTTTTCTGAAATGTTTATATCTCAGCTTTTTGAATATAATTTGGAATCGAGATTTGCATTGGCATTGAGTAGTGCTATATTTGCCTTATCAAGATTTATTTTGAGATATGTATCATCGATAGCTGCAATGACATCTCATTTTTTCACAATGTCTCATTCATTCTTATATATAGCGGATAATGTCCCGGAAATAGGGAAGTTAAGATCATATTGCTCTTTGTATCTCACTTTTCAATCGGCTGATAAAGTGCTTGTGATATCCCTTTCTGAAACGGTATATGTCTTTATGACGCTTTTCTGATTATTGCTTTTGATGAAAATGAGATATCCTCATATGATTATCACTAATAATAGGATGACAAACATTGCTTTCCATATCTTTTTCTTCTTATTCTGTCTGATTTCAGTTAATATTCACATAGTGGGAAAATTAAGATATTTTTTTATTTGTACATAAAAAAACAAAAAAAGCAAGTTTATTTTTAAGAATTTAGTTAGATTGATAGGATACGAAAAATGGCCCCTTAATGGAAGCCATTTAAATCAAATATATATGTCTTATTCTTTTACAGGAATCGTCTCAGTATTGTTAAGTCCGATCATCATGCTGGTATCTTTTGAATCTTTCGATCTATAGTGGTTGATCTTGTATCAGTATTCATTATATTCAAGTATGGTTTTCCTGTTGGAATATATGAAAAACCCAAGATACAGGATCATTACAAGCCACATGGATTTTATGTAAGGGAAGAATATCCTTATCGAAATATCTATGACAAGCCAATGATATATGTATATCTTCAAGCTTTTGTCTCAGAATAACCTGAAGGTCGAGAGCAACAGATTTATTTTTTTGGATCTGATTTTTTCAAGCCACATGAAACACTGTATGAAAATGAACATCGCAAAAAAACATACGAATACATAGTAAGGCATCAAAGGGAAAATATATGGGTTAAGCAATAGCGATTCATTATTTGAAAGCTTAAGCGCTCATAATACGACCGTGATGATTGAAAATATCATTATGGCTTCATGCCTTCTCTTTTCGAATCAAAGCATCGCAAGAAGGCTTCATACAAGATAAGGAACAGCCCAAAGAGCCATAGGAAAAAGAACGAAACCATTGGCATAAAGGATGTCTAATACGATGTTCCTATTTATAGGGAAATATGGATCAGTAGGATTAAGCGGAAGATAATTCGGCAATATTATACCATAGTTTATTATAAGGATGATTATTATCAATCACAGGATAAAGCTTTTTTTGTATTTGAAATTCTTGTTCACATAGAGCAGAAGGGGCGATAAGAAAAGGAATGCAGAGTCCATTATAAGGACAGTGATAGGAGATGTGAAAGATTTGAAATTCAGGATTCAGCTGAGGTTGAAAGTCTGTTTTTCTATAAATTGGAGATAGAATGATGATGTGGAGAAATCGAAGATATAATATTTACCTATATTGTAAGCAAAATATATCGCCAGAAGTATAAGTATTCTCTTATATAGTTTTCTGATAGGCTTTCATAGATTCTCATAATTTCAATACGCTTGAATTATATTGGCTCAAGTCAGGGTGACAAAAAATATCAGGCTGGTATGTAAAACCTCCTTCATCATATTCGCAGTGAATCAAAGATGAAGATCAGACCAATCCACCAAGTGGATTATTATCATGTAGAATATGGCCAATCATTTTACATATGATATGTAGAAATTTCTTTTCGGCGAGAAAATATTTGTCATTTCCAAAAAAAATTAAAAAACTTCAATCAATATAATTTAAAAAATAATATATGCAATTCAAGTTAAAAAAAAGTAAATTTTCTTAAGTTTTTCAATATTTTTCTTTATTTAAAAGGTAATATCAAATCATTATTTTTTAATATAATAACATGTTTTCAAAGATAAATTCCGTTTCTATAAATGGGCTTGAATGAATAAGGATTGAGGTGGAGGTTGATGTAAGCAATTGAATGACCGCATTTGCCATAGTCTGATTATGAGATACAGCAATTCAGGAAAGCAGGGAAAGGGTCAGATCGGCAATAAAGAATTCAGGATATTGGTTTCCTGGAACAAGAATAACCGTGAATCTCGCCCCGGCAGATATAAGGAAAAAATGACCAAGCTATGATCTTCCTATTGCCATCTGAATATTAGCGTGAGATTTTTCATATGACAAGGAATTCATAGAGAAATCTATATTCCTATGAGAATTAGCATTGGACTGAAGCTTACGTCCTATAAGCTCGGTTTTGCCATCAACGATATTCGCTAAGAATAACTATTTTGAATATATATTCATACCTGAAGAAAATATGGAAGAGGCAAGCCTAATTCCAGACATCAAGATAATCCCCGTAAAGAATCTGAAGGAGATAATCGATATTCTCATAAAAAGGACTGTTCCGAATTTTGCCAAAAATATAAAGATAAAGGATTATATATGACAGAAGATCGATATGGATATGCTGGATTTCAGCCAGATAATATGACAGGAACAGGCGAAAAGAGCCCTCCTTATAGCTGCTTCCGGCTGACATAACATACTTCTTGAATGACCTCCATGATCATGAAAGACAATGCTTGCTAAAACTTTCAGCTCCATTTTACCGGAAATGACATTATCTGAAATTATCGAAGTTTCAAAGATATATTCCGTGGCATGAATTCTTTCTAAGAAAAACCCATTGGTATTCTCAAGGCCGTTTCGAAAGATACATCATACAGCAAGCCTTATAAGCGTTGTATGATGATGAAGGGATTCGAGGCCTGGTGAGATAAGCCTTGCACATAAATGAGTTCTGTTTCTCGATGAATTCCTAGAATTCGATTCAAAGCTTATCGAAACATTGAGACAGCCCATAGAAGATTGAGAGATCACCATAAACAGGATAAATGCGAGTTACAGGTATCCTGCAAAGTTCACTTTCGTCTGAGCATTGAACCCATGCCCATGCTGATATCTATGAGATAAGGAAAAACCCTGCATTTGCAGCCAATCGAACATAGAAAGATATAGAAGCAAGCTTTCATGACCGATCCTTGACAGGATAGATATATTCATAAACGTTCCGAGAATCAAGATCGAAGATTTTGACCAAAGCAAGATAAAAAGGATATCAAGCCTCATTATGAAAGAGAATGTTGAAAAGGTAAGGATTATACAGCTTGAAAGATTCAAGGACTTAAACATAACATTCAACTCTGAGATGACAAATAAGGATATTGAGATATTTTGCAAACTTGATGATGAGGCTGACAATTTTTTGAAAAGTGCAATGGAAAGGCTTAGCTTATCAACAAGAGTCTATTTCAGGATATTGAAGCTATCAAGAACTATCGCTGATCTTGAATGAAGTTGAAAAATAAGGCTTCCGCATATTGCAGAAGCCTTGAGTTATAGGAAAGTATGATAATACATCTACATGAAAATCTTTTTCTGCTCGTCCAATATCCAATCTTGTTTTTTTCATTGTCAGAACCAATTCCATCTCAATATGTCCAATTCTGAATTTACCTTATCCTTGATATGTGGATTAAGCTGGATTTCAAAATGAAGATGGAAATCCTTATATTCTCTATCAGGAACTCATGTCTTATCTATATTTCAAAAATATTCTCAAGATTTGACCACTTTTCATTCATATATATCATTTGATATCTTTCATAGATGCGAATAGAAGGTTATATTTCAATCAAGCGTCTTGAGCCAGACCTGATTTCATCTGTAAATATCAAGATTTTCAAGCTTATCATCAAAATTCAGGTTTCATCTTTTTATCCTAGAAAAATTACCCCATGCAAAATCCCTTTTTATCTTTACGATAACTCAATCTCACAATGCTTGGACAGGATATCATTTCGGAGCCAGGATATCATATCAATGATGGATTCAATCTGTAACATCCTTACGATATCATCTTCATGCGTTCGGTATAAGCGTTTTTTGCGTAGGAATCACTTTTCATTTGACCGGACTTATATAGCGAAGACCTGTTCTTGATTTATATATATATTCCAATGTCACCGATTTGAATTCGCTGTAGTTCATGCTATAGATTTTTGATACCCTTTTCGCCCTGGATCATATGTCTGATTTATCTTTAAGCGCGAAAGATTCATTATCAAGCTCATGCATTGAGACATTGCTCTGTTTTATCTCTTTTTTCAGATCAGAATCGCTGTAATCCAAAAATCTTTCCAATTCCTTAGAATAATCGGTTATATTTATCTTGAATTCGGTATCGGTATATATGATATCTCAATTTTTGATATATATCTTATCGCTATCACAGCTTTTATCGGTAAAATCAATCTGGATAAAATAAAGGTTTCATGACGGAAAGGCATTCTTATAGATGATCTTCTGGTTCATATCGCAGCTTGAATATATGCTGGGCTTCAATAAATCCTCTCATGATCTGAACGCGATGATAGTCGAATCCAATTTTTCCGTTCAGATTATTATATGTTCATTCAATGAGCTCAGGATTTTGCTGCTTCAATCGGAAATCTCATAAATATCAGCAGAATTAAGGCTGAAAGGAAACAGGATGACTGATAGCAATATCGGAAATAAGAGAATCTGATAAGATTTCATTTAAAAAATCATTAGAATTATTATCTTGATTATAGAAAAAACCTACGAAATGCAATTTATTTTTTTACATCTCGTTTGGCATATTTATAGCAAGAAGACCGAATCATTTTTTCAGTATTTCTGTAGTTTTCAATATCAATGATAATCTGAAATTCTTCAATCCTATATCCTTCTCGTCCAAAATCTTAGGGGTATGTACATAGAAGCTGTTGAATTCCTGTGCTAATTCATAGCAATACTGAGCGATTATATGCGGTTTATATTTGCTTGCGGCATCCAAAACCTTGTTTTCGAATTCAAGAAGCTTCTTTATCAATGATTTATCTTGAGCATTTATCTCTACGTTGTCATATCTTCAGATCTCGATTCAATTCAATATCTTGTTTGCTCTTACATATGCGTATTGAATTGACGGTCCGCTATTTCCTTCAAAACTCAATGCCTTATCCCAATCGAACACAACGTCTTTTTCGCGATCCTGAGATAGATATGAATATTTTATAGCTGAGATTGCAATTGCTCTGATGTTTTCTTCAGATAGATTTCTTCATTTTTCTTTCAATATTCCTTCGGTTCTGTCGAATCATTCAGATATCACATCATTTAATGTTATGAAATTTCATTTTCTTGTAGACATTTTTCATTCCTTCAGCTTTACGAATCAATTGTAATTATGAATAAGCTCGAAATTTTTAAAATCATCTCACCAAGCCTTTTTCGCTATCCAAAAGGCCTGTCTTAAGTGAAGCTGTTGAGTGACATCTACAAAGTATAGTATCTTTGAGGGATCCCAATTGATTAGCCTGTATTTTATTGCAGCAAGATCGGATGTAAGATAAAGTCATGTTCAATCCTTTTTTTGTAATACACATGAAGGTATTTTTGTTTCTTCAGGAAAAACTACACCAACGCTTCAGTCTTCATTCTTCGTAGCGATTCATTTTTCTATAAGTTCCTGAACTATATCTTTCATGCCATATTTCAAATCAGGATAATCTTCATTATTAGGACGTGGAAGATCTAATCATTCATAAAAGCTTTCTCAGATATTATAATCTGCGCGGACGTTCAATAATTCCAATTGTTTTTCTATTCATTCAATTGAGATAGCAGTAAATTTTTTCCATAATTCAACATTTTTTTCATGATGTATTCTTTCTTTTTCATTATTTAAATCTATTCATACACCTGATAAATATTGAAATTCTCTTCTAGCATCTTCTTCTATATTATCATGACTGTCATCAGCGTTTATTTCAAAGAATAATTGATATAATTTTACTAAATATAATACTCAGTATTTTTTAAGCATACATTCTTTAAAATAATTTTCTGCATAATTTTTCTGCTTATCCTTTAATAATAAATTATTACATTCTGAAGCATCTAATCATAAATCATGATCTATACCATATTCCCATGTATAAATTAGTTTCCCAAAAATCCCTCACCAATCTCAGAAGTGAGAGTCGGATATTATATTGTAACCGAGATATCTGAGAATATTTATAGTGGCCTGTCATTGGGAAGGTGTACAGAGATGTCATATATGAAGAGGTTTTCATACGTTAGGTCAAATATAATCTATTATTATTGTTTCATCTTTTTTCCTCTTGTCATCTATATTCAGATCATTGAATTCTTCTATAAGGATATCCTTGTTCAAGAAGAAATTCACATATCATCACATGTTTGATACGTTTTCGAAGATATCACTGTATTTAGAGAATTCATTCTTCAATTCCGTTGATATATCATTAGGATTTCTCTTCAATTGTTTGGATAGTTCGAAAACATTGAAAGTATAGTCTCAAAACTCAGGTTTTGGTGCATTACTAAGCCAATTTCCGATATCTCATATCTGGATTCAATAAGATGCAGCCACTATATCTTGTATCTTTTTGTTAATTTCTTGCATAATAAGTCAGAAAAATGTTAATTATTGTTTTCGCAATAGTATACATTTTGGCGAATTAATCAAATGAAAATTGATAAATTTTTTTGTACAACGCTGCTTATCTGTGCGGTTTTCAGCTGTTTTTCCGAAAAAAATTAAGGATTTTTTTAGTTTGATATAAATGGCTTAAGTATGCCATATTATAGAATATATTTTTTATTACAACATAAAATATATATTGTTCAATATCAGGAGTTTGGGCAGAAACGATTTATGTGCTATTATGTCTGTGTAAGTTAATTATGTAACTTCAAACCAAAAAGTTTTGAATCTACAGATTAGCCGCAAAGATCATTAACATATTGCTCCACGAAAGGGACTGGATAAACTCACCCAGCAACCCGAACAAAAATTTTTTTTCAAAAAATAAAAATAAAAAACTCTATATAAACAAAAATAAAATATAGACCCACAAAAATATGGGAGAAGAGTGGTAAAGTGTTATTAATCATTTGATAACAGTTTAACATTCTTCTCCCTCTAAATAAAAACATAAAAGAGGCGGGAGAAGATACTCTTCAAAAAATATTTCCAAAGTGGAGCTACTGTCATTTATGACAGCTTCTCTCTAGAGTTGAGAGAACCCACTGCGGATTCGCATCAAATTCGAAGTCTTATGACTTCTTAGCTGGACCGTAGGGACAAAAACTTGAAAAGTTGGCCTACCAAAGGACCGGCTTTTTGCTTTCTATAAACAAAATCCAAGATTTCCAATCTTGGATTTTTTTTGTGACTGAAAGGTTAATCTTTTGAATTATTATTTTTTTCCTTATAATCCGAACACTTAAAATCTAATTTTCTAAAATGAAAAGGGTAATATCACTGGTTTCTGTTTTCTGCATATTGCTAGCATCTTGAAATGCAAGCAACGCATCGACATTTGAATCGAAGAACCCTAAAATTCAAAGCACATACAATAGGATAATGAAGAAGATCAAATCGGACATGAGATTAAAACCAGCCTTATCAGAGGATTCAAAGCTTAAGATAAGCAATGAGATATCAAATATCAACAGCTATTTCATGGCTCTGGAAAAATTTGTTTCGATAAATGATAATAAGTCCTGAAATCAGCAAATAGAGAATATCAAGAATTCAATGAATATGATAAATGCATATCTCAAAGATTTCAAAACATCCGACATTTCGGTAAAAAACATGATTGGCGATTCCGTAAAGCAACCATGAAATGTCTCATCAAATGCAAAATATGGTGAATTGATGTATTACAATGATTCCTTCGAATGAAAAAAGACTGCAAACTGAAACATATATTCTCAGAATTTCTTTTCCGCGGCAAAATGCAATGTTCCATTGAACACTTTCATACAGACCATTTTCAATTCAAAAAGCCTTCTTGTAAAAGTGAATGACCGTCCTAACTGTTCAAGATTTCCGAATCTTGTGGATATGACTACAACATCTTTTGATTTTCTTACAAAAAGATTTCAAGGAACAAAGAAAGCAGAGTTCATAGAGGTTTCAAAAGTTCCGGGCAATTATTATAAGGCGTATATAAAAGAAGATTTTTTTTCAAAGGCAAATGTCAATCTGAACCAGAAAATCCCGAATTCATATATGGTAAACGAGACACTAAATATCTGATGAAAAATTCTCAACGATAACAGAACATTGAAGCTTATAATAAGATATCCATGACAAAGGGAAGTGACTTTGGAGAAAAATGACATAGATAAGTATTTCTTATATTCGATTCCTCTTGATGAGAAATGAGAATATAGGATAAGATTTGAAAGCGATTCGATCTCATCTGATACTTTTTCCATTTATGTTTTTGATAGAAATGAATTCAATGGAAAAAGATTATTCGATGAAAATATATCATTTTTGGGCGATCTCAAGATTGAAAATGAACATATTGCAAAAGGTTTTGAAGCATACAGAGCGAGAATATGATGAAATAACCTTAATCAGATCATCTTCTCTCAAGGCGATAGAAAATATTCATTTTATTGAATCTGAGATGTTGTATTCTTTAAAGAATCCCTTGTCGGTTTTGATTTATCCGAAAACATAAATATCGAGATATTATCATCAAAAACAATAACAGGATTTTCACATGATTTCTACAGTGTTTTCTACAAGATATTTTCCTGATGATTTATTTTGCAGTAATTTTTGTCACCATTTCTTTATTTTTTCGTTTATATGTTTATAATGGTAACATTTTATTCATAATAAAATCACTTATGAGAAATAAATTATTTGCATATCTGAGCATCTTTTGCTTAGTCTGATTCTGGAATTCAATATCTTTCGCAGCGACAGTTCCGACAGATAACCAGATCCTTGATCTTGAGAATAAGAGCGTAAAGGATCTGAGCGTGAATTTTAAGCTTCAGAAATTTTCAAGCTGTGAAAACCTTGAGAACGTATTGCTTAAATATATCAAGGATTATTCATCTATATATCCATGATTCAGCTGACCTAATGTGTGATGAGACATTATGTTCGATAAATGAGTCACATGAGTATCAAACAATGCTTCGGATACAGCATGAAATCCGGCTGCACCTACTGAGGTCGCAAAGGACTACACGCAGACAAATATTCAGGTTGCATGAGTTGATGAATCTGAAATCATTAAGAATGATTGAGATAAGATCTATTATTACAACAATAAAGACAAGAAGGTTTACATCGTGAAAGCTTTTCCTTACCAGCAATTGAAAGTTTTGAAGACCATAAAGCTTCCTGATTATTATATAAACCCTGAACTTTATATAAGCTGAAATAAGCTTTCGATAATCGCAACGAAATATGATAATCTGAATTATTGATATTATTGGTTTGCAAGAAATACTAAGACTGTAGTGATAGTTTATGATCTGAGCGATATAAATAATCTTAAGGTCGATAAATATTATCAGGTTGATTGAAATTACATGAAATCAAGAAAAATAGGGGATTATATCTATGTGCTTTCTTCCTCTAACTTCTCTTTCCCATTTGTAAATTACTATGGTCCAATGACAAGATCTATGCCAGCACAATTGGATGATGCAAGAATCAAAACTGATTTCTCGGTTTCAAGAGTACTGCCTAAAAAGGCTGAATTAAGATATACTCAAGATAAGAAAGCACAAAACTATCTTTCAAAATGAAAGATGCTACCATACAATCTCTCAAATAATACAGCCGTTTCTTGTAGCGATGTCGAATATTTCATACCCGATATAGACACTTTGAAGAAATATAATTTCAATCCTAGTCTAGTCACGCTTTCCATCATAGATACTAAAAATAAGGAAAATCCTGTAAAGAATAAGGTATTGTTCTGAGATGTTTCAGAGATTTATATGAGTCTGGATAATCTTTATATTACCTCCAATCTTTATACGAATTATAATTTTAGATGTCCTGCAATTCAATGTATAAAAGCACCATGTGTCCAGTCATGTGCTATGCCAGTATTCAATTCATGAGAGAATACACTTATACATAAGATTTCAATCTCGAAGGATATTGCGAAATATACGAATTCCACAATCATTCCTGGTAGCCCTTTGAATCAATATTCGATGGATGAGAATAGCGATTGACTGTTCAGAATTATAACAACAAGCTTTTCGCCTGATAGGACCATAAGCCTTTATACATTAGATAAAAGCCTCAATCTTTACTCATCATTGGAAAATATAGTTAAGTGAGAGAATTTCCAGAGTTCAAGATTCATATGAAATAAGCTCTATCTGGTATCTTTCGAACAGATAGATCCCTTATTCGTCATCGACCTTAAGGATGCGAAAAATCCTAAAATCCTTTGAGAGCTTAAAATACCGGGATATTCGACCTATCTGCATCCATATGATGCAGATAACCTCATCTGAATATGATATGATACGAAGACAAATTCAGACTGAAGAACTGTGAATTCATGACTCAAAGTTGATTTATATGATGTTTCCAATTTCTCTAATCCTTTAAGGAAATATTCTCTTACATTATGAGATAACTGAAGTTATTCTGAAGCCTTGAATAACCCTAGATTGTTTGTATGGAATAAGATAAATAATATACTATTCCTTCCTGTGACATTATATAAGAATGCCAATGACATATCTAACCAATATAGGAATTCAGATGCATTCCAATGAAGTGTTGCTATAAAGATAGACAAGAATTCATGAATAAAGGAGCTTGCAAGAGTGACTCATATCGAAGCACAGGACCTTGAGAAGAAAAGAAAGGAAGAATGCGACAAATATGCTTCACAGATATCAAATCCACCTAAATGCGAGAAAATCATAGGCTGATGAGAATATTGCCCTCCGGCTTCCGCTTATGTACCCCCTTATTGCTACCAGTCAAGCACTGTCGGAGAATACTTCGCAAGCAAGATCTGGGAGTATGAAAGCTCATTTATACTGAGGAATCTGTATTTCAATAATTTCTGGTACACAATCAGCAATTCAAAGATACAGGTAAATGATATGGATAAAAGCTTCTCAAAGGTTTCAGAAATGAGATATTAATAATCTATCCTATAAATAAGCCAATATCTTATAAAAATTAATTTTTTTCAATATCAGATTCCAATAAAATTGTTCAATTAATTTGTACAATTTTACTGGAATCTTTTTAAATTAAAAATATCTAAAGTATTTGCTAATTTTTTTTGGCTTAAAGAGTTATCTACCAATAAGCGTAAAAAAAACATTTGTATTTTATACAAATAAAATTATAATTACAGCGTAAACATAACAGTGATTCACATTAGCAAATTTAAGGTTAATGCAAAAGATATTCACTATTAAGTTTATATATTGGTTTGATAAGTGTTATTATTACATTAAGTAGGAAGAATCCTTGGTTTTAAAGAAATAAATGAAAACATTTTCGAAATCACATATTTTTTCAATATATATATTGAACTAAAAAGTATATGAAAGATAAATGGAAAACTTTATTTCGGAAAGCGGCAATGCTATACAACTAGCATAACTTAGCTTACATTAGGATTTGCATGATTTGAACTATTGATGTATTTGTTTTTTAGGAACCATTCGTTGTTTTCGTACCATGTTCTGATGTACGTTGCAACAATTATTAAGACTTGATTTTGTTTTAAGGCGATATTTTACACTGTAACATAATTTAATGACAGTAGTGTTGACATATGTTTATTAGTAAGCGTTGCAATGACGCTTACTAATGTATTATAGTAGCCAATAATATATATAACATGAACCAATCTAAACTTAATTTTGAACTTTTTCCTAACATTTCAAATAATGAGAGATTTCTGATTATGTTATTTCTGGTTCAAGAAGAGTATAAACAATTAATTTTGATAAAACTTATCCTACTTATGAAATAAGTTTTCAAAACACTAAATTGGCTTAATGAAATATTATACTGACAATAAAGATTTATCTTATAAGAAAGACAATCTTTGTTTTTTTAAATTGACAAAGATATTTTAAAAAATAGTATCTAGAAAATTATTACTAATATTATGGATATGATTTTATCTCTGATTATTCTTTTTTTGATAAGCCTTACAGGACTTGTTATTACACATATGTGAAAGATTGAACAATGATTCTTACAGAAAATAATTTCGCTTTGAGCATGATCGATGATTGCAATAAGTATTGTTCACATTCTTCCTGAGAGCATTGAAACCAACCCGAATAATGTTTTTTATTTCATCATATGATTCATTATCATATATTTTGTCGAGAATTTTCTTATGATTCATAGCTGTGTTGAGCATGATTGTCATTATCATCATGTTTCTATCGTATCATGGATCGCATTGTTCATACATACCCTTTTCGATTGAATATGAATCTGAGCTTGATATCTCAATTCATCATATCTCTGATTTGTCATATTGTCATGAGTCGCGATACACCAGATCCCGGTTTCGATATCGATATCATGACTTCTTAGGCATTCCAAGTTTACGAAAAAAATACAAACAATACTTATGGTAATCTTTGCCATATCTGCACCTGTGTGATTCTGATTGAGCTATTTTTTCCTATCATGAATGAACAGTGAAAAGATGATTTCCATATTTTTAGCGATCTCAGGATGAAGCCTTCTTTATATATGAGCATCAGATCTTCTTCCTACGGTTCATAATAATTCGAAAAACAGATGACTTATAATATTGTTTTTCCTTATTTGAATCATCGGGGTAAGCCTAGTTAAATTATTTGAGTAATATATAATCATGTTCAAATGTTCAAATTGTTCTAACATATCTCCTAAATGGTCTGGAAAATGCGTAGTTTGCGGGCAATGGAATACCTATGAGGAAATCGAGGAGATATGAAAGAATCCCAAGAAAAAAATCAGCTGAAAAGCTCAAGAGATATTCGGTTTTGTTGATACAAAAAATGAAGTGCAGAAAATAAAGCTGAAAAGCGAGGAATTGAATAATGTCCTATGATATTGATTGACTCCTTGAAGCCTTATACTTCTTTCTTGAGAGCCATGAATAGGTAAGTCAACCTTGGCGTTGCAGATGGCTGATTGGTATGGAAAAGAATGAGAAACTGCTTTATATATCTCATGAGAAGAGAATATCTACCAGATATCCGAGAGAGCGAAACGTTTGAAGATCAAGAATGAGCACATAAGGATTTTCAATTCAAATGATTTTGAAGATATACTGGAAACGCTTGAAAAGGATAATTCAAATCTCATCATAATAGATTCGATAAGTGTCATATATTCAAATTCATTGTGAGCAAGTTCAGGAAGCATAACTCAGGTAAGATACATAACCGAGATGTTCATGGAATTCACCAAAAGGACAAAGAAATCCATAATCCTCATCTGACATGTGACCAAAGATGGTTCCATATCTTGACCTAAAACATTGGAACATCTTGTTGACACTGTACTTTTCCTTGAATGAAGCAAATATGAGAATTATAGGATTTTAAGGACCTTCAAGAACAGATTCTGACCGACAGATGAAGTATGACTTTTCGTTATGACTGAAATTTGATTGCAGGATATAAAGAATCCATGACTTGAATTCATAAATGAGGACAATCAGAAGATAAGCTGATCTGCGATGGCTATGACGATGGAATGAAACAGACCCATTCTAATAGAGATAGAAGCCCTTACAACATATACAAAATTCTGATACCCTAAGCGTTCTGCAAGATGAATCCAATGATGAAAGCTTGATCTACTGATTGCTGTTATCACGAAATTCACAGATATAAAGCTTGATAGTTATGATGTTTATCTGAATGTTACAAGAGGGCTTTCTATTCAGGAACCAGGAGTCGATCTAGCCACAATAGCGGCAATCATATCATCGAAAAAATGAAAGCCTCTTGAAAAAACCGTTTTCATATGAGAGATATCGCTTACAGGAATAATAAAAAATGTCTTCAATATCCAAAAAAGGGTAGAGGAGGCAGTAAAGCTCGGATTCGAGAATATAGTGATTCCAGCTTGATCAAAGATTACAATGACAAAACTGAATGATATCAAATTAAAGGAAATTAAAAATGTAGGGGAACTGAATAACCTTATCTAAATAATCCCGTATTCTTTCAATGTCTCTATCTGTGTTTTGTTTATTATCTTTTCGACTTCATTTATATCGACATTTTTTATGTTATCTATACTTCATGCTAGCTTCAAAAGCTTTTGTCTGGCCTTTGTTCAGAATCATGGAAGCTCTTCCAGGATATTCTTTTTCATTGCCTTATTTCTGGATGACCTGTTGAAAGATATGGCAAATCTATGTGCTTCATCCCTTATTTTCTGCAGAAGCATAAGTTCAGGCGTTCATTTTTCAAAAATTATAGGTTCTGATTTCTGTGGAATGAATATCTCCTCTTCACGTTTCGCTATCGAGCAGAGATTTGGAAATCATATTGTTGGATCTGATCTGATTTCAGTTTCGATTGCTTCGATCGCAGAGCTCAGCTGTCATTTTCATCAATCTATAATTATAAGACTTGGCCAATTATTTTCCTTTAATACTTCGATTGCGCGACGAGACAGTATTTCCCTTAGTGATTTGAAATCATCTATCTCTCATGGGATAATAGTCTTCAGCTTATATTTCTTATATTTCGAAGTGTCCGATTTTCAATTTATGATGATGCTTCTGGAAGCTACGGTATGGGTTCATGAAAGATGGGATATATCATAGCACTCGAATATTATATTTCATTTTATTGGGATCTCATATCATAGCTTTTCAAGTATCGATGCTTGTGTTCCTCTTGTCAGTGTCTTTTTTGATATCTGTCAGAGCTCTTGCTTATATGCAAAATTGAGCACATTGTTCTTGGTAAAGTTTATGATGTCTATTTTCGGTCAAATGCTCGGATTTTCAATTGATATTCATTTGATTTTAAGATAATCCAGAAGAACCTTATCTATAACTTGTTCATTTATGATCAAATGAATTTTGAGACCGGTCTCCATAGGAGACCGGTCTCCTATATCAGCGTAGTATTGTTTCAGAAAATCTCAGATCAATTCATCTTTTTCCTCTTCAAGTTTATTTTCTATCTGAAAATTATGAATTCACACAATCTCTCAATCCCTTATTTCTGTAAGTCATATGAAATGTTTCTCATATTTCTCAAGATGAGCAAGTATATCATTGTTTCATGCTATGGTATCGCGGGCAATCTGCTTTTCAGAAAGTTCACGAACGGATCTTATCTGTTCTTTGAGTTTTCAAGCTTCTTCAAATTCAAGATTTTTTGCTTTTATGAGCATTTCTTCTTCTAAATCCTTTAAAACCCTTGCAGTGTTTCATTTAAGGAAATTCTTTAGGTTCTCGATATTTTTCCTGTAGGCTGTGACCTTATCCTCATCAAGAAGGCAAGGACCAGGGCAAAGTCATAGGTAATAATCCAAGCACGGTATATTTTTTCCATGTCTTGATAAGACTTTCACTTTTCAATTTTCCTCTACTCAGAAATGTATCTTGCAAGATCTTATCTTGAATATCTTTCTGAGAACCTTCAATATGTCGGTCACATTTACAGTGCTGGTATATGGTCAGAAGAAATCTCAATGTGAATTCTTTATTCTTGTCTTATAGACTTCAGGCAGAACATCATCTGTAATCTTTATATATGTCAGATTTTTATCATCTTTCATCAGGATATTATATTTCGGCTTGTTTTTCTTTATATAGTTTGTCTCCAAGACAAGCGCCTCAAGTTCATTGCTGGTTTCTATGTAATCCAAGGAATCTATCACTCCCACCATTATCTGCTTTGCAAAATTCAGTTTTGTTTTTGAATTGAAATATGAGCTTACCCTGTTTTTCAGATTTACGGATTTTCAGACATAGATAATCTTTCCCTTCTTATCTTTCATGATATATATTCAGGGAACATGTGGCAATCGTTCAAGGATGTCTTTAATTTTTTTGTTCATAATTTTTTCTTATTTTACTTTTTTTCAGTATAATGTCACATATTTTTATAAATAAATACATGGCGAAAAAAGATTATTACGAAACATTGTGAATAAGCAGAACTGCGACTGAAGCGGAAATCAAGAAAGCCTACAGGAAAAAGGCGATGGAGTGGCATCCTGACAAGCACAAATGAGATAAGAAAGCTGAAGAGAAATTCAAAGAGATTAATGAGGCTTATATGAATCTTAAGGATGCGAAAAAAAGAAAGCAATATGATAGTTTCTGATCGTCTTGAAGCCAATTTGATTGATTTTCTAATTGATGATGATTCTGATGATTCGAAGATATATTCTCACAATATTGATGACAGAAAAGATCTTCGCAGAACCAGAATTTTGAATTTGAGGATCTTTTCGATATGTTCTGAAACTGATGAAGAGGCACACGACATACACAATATCAAGAACCTAAATCTAAGCCGAAAAAAGAGGAGCCGCCAAAGCTTGATGTTGAAAAAACCTATGAAGTGCCTATTATGGATTTGATCTTAGGGATAAAGCTTAATATAGAGACTGTATATAATGAGCAATTGAAGTTGAAAATACCCGAATGAACAAAACCCGGAACAAGATTCAAGATCACATGAAAATGAAGGAAGACATGAAACCTGACTTGAGATATGTATATCATTGTCGAAGCTCTGATGCCGAAAGATGTTCCAGAAGATGTAAAGAGATTATTGGAGAGCATAAAATATAGGTTATAACTTCCCTGTACTTTGGATATCCACCCTGATACAGGGGAGATATAATTTAGCAAATCCTTCCCTAATACAGGGAAAGTGCCCAATAAGGGGGCGGATTAGTTAAAATCAGCGATAATATAATTTTACATATCAATATAAAAAGTTTGACAAAACAGGATTATCGAATATAAAAGAGCCATAAAAGAGTTTCGGCTCTTTTTTAAAATATAAAATAAAAACTCAAACAAATATCCTTCGTAGATTTATCTACATTTCCGTTTTGGTCAAGTGAACCGAGGAGAATAAAGGAACTGGCGATTATACCATGTTCAAACAAAAAGTTCCAGTTCATAAGCCAAAATCAAAAATTCCACTCAAGGAGGAAAAAAATCTGTAGGAAATCTGTCTTATAACTGGATAAAACCAGAACAAGCAGATAAGAGGAGCTGTTTTGCCAATGTGCAGTCAACCTGATATGGAGGGAAAGTACATAAGATGTAATTCATATTCGGCCCGAGGTTAGCGGTACATTAAAGTGTTTTTCTAATCTTTATGGAGGACTTGTCCATCATGAAAAAACTGATTTCTCTTATTTTGGCAGCTCTTACAGCCATGGCTGCCATCCCGGCTTTCGCAGCCGACACAGGACCACCCGGCAAAGGTTCAAGTCTCTGTATTTTGGGATCATCGACCAAGGCTTCCGGCATCGCCGCTGGCTATTCCATAATGCCCAGCCAGGCGCTCGCTTCCCATTTCCAATCTTCCGTGCTCGCTTCTCATTCTCCCCCGATTATCGGGGCTTCGGCTGATTCGGTAACATTGACAGCCTTTACTTCGCTTGCAGCTGTCACAACCATGCCTTACGGTATCCTCGGAGGTGATACCATCGCTTGCACCAGACCAGCTGCTGCTGGATCTGTTGTGATAGCAAGCCAATCGGAAATGCCTGCCATGGCACAGAACGGCCCGTTCTCAGGAGGTGGACAGTGCATGGCACTGGAAATTGTCCTAACTTCAGGTCAGATGAGTATGAAAAGCACCCAGTGCCTCGGACAGGTAATTTAGGGATCCACCGATTTGCGAGAGACTAATCCCTTACTCGCAGCATAAAGATATCCACCTGTCGCTGCATAAATGGCGACAGGTGGACTCCAACAAAAACAAAAACATAAAATTTACATTATTCAGATTATAGTTTCAACTTGTTTTACAATGTTTTGCTAAATCAACAAGTAGGTTCGCTCTAGGGCGAATTTTTTGGTTGTCTTCAGATTTTCAATTATCGTCATCATAAGACAAAAGGTCCCTGGGGGACCTTTTGGTTTTACATATTCGATGTTACCATCCGTTTTTTGCAGGTGCAAACTTTTCTTTGAGTCGAGCCATTTCCTCATCTGTTCCAAGCGGAGTCTCTCTGGGATCGACTCCTGCGGATCCGCATAGGATAGGTCCTGAGAAAAGATTCAGCATGGCTCCATAAATCATCAGACATATCTTGTTCATTGAAAATTCTCCTTTTTACGGTTTTTGGCCAGTGGGGAATTATCTTGCAGGATAATCCTGCAAGATAAGCTTCTTTGATTCTGTTGTTTATCATGACTTTAAGATCTGCTGCATTTTTTCTATAACTATTTGATTTTAGTATAGAATCGGTATAATCGCATCAATGAATAATGTAATTCTCCTTTTTCGTTACCATTGCAGTAACATTTTTTAATTTAATTAAAAAGTATGAGTTGTCAAATCAAAAGCAATAAAAAATATTTACTTCTGGATTCCATAAGATCTTGCCTTAATGTGTGAGCTATGATGAGGACTTGTGACGGTGCATGATTTGATAAGATAATCCTGACATGATTCACTCCAATCCCTCCAAGGAAAGATATAGCGAAAACAGCGATTTGAGCTGAGATGATGATAGATTGGGAATATTATGAATATCCGCTTGAGATAATCTCTCAACTTAAAGCTGATTGATTCAAGATTGTGGTTCTAGAACAAAATGAAAACAGCATAGATTACAGGAAATTCAATCCTGATCTTTCTGAGGATATATGCATAGTATTGTGAAATGAGATTGAATGAGTAAGAAAGGAAATCATAGGTTTGGCCGATTATGTCATAGAGCTTCCTATGCTATGAAAAAAGCAGTCGCTAAATGTAGCGACTGCAGCTGGAATACTCATGTATAAGTTCGTATAGCTATTGCATGTTCCTATCCTTGTTTGTTTGTTCTTCATAACATCATTCAGGAAAACATCTTGTAGCTCTGTTATTGATATCAATTGTACATTTCTGGCATCCTAAAGGTATGAAGAAATCAGTTCAGTCTCATAGATCTCATATAGAACTCTCATTTTCTTTTGCCATATGGTGATTTTAAAAAAATATATAGGAATATTTAATCTTATTTTTAATATAAGTCAAATCATTCAATCATGGATTTTTATTCCAGGATTGCTTTAATTCTTCTTACACCTGAACTTGAAGCCTCTTCTTTGATTATCTTGAATTTTCACATTCAAGATGTATTCTCTACATGGGGTCATCCGCAAAGCTCTCTTGAATATATGACTCAATCACTTCAAATCAAAGTATACACTTTCACCACATCAGGATATTTTTCCCAAAAGCTTCAATAGACTCAAGAGCTTATCGCATCAGCTTTCTTCATCTCTTCAAGATTCATAACCGAATCTTTGTTTATCACATCATTTACGAAATCTTCTACAAGCTTGATTTGTTCGTTTGTCATCTTTTCAGGATTAGTGAAGTCGAACCTTATCCTTTCGGCCGTGATATTAGCTCAAGCTTGAGTTACATGTTCTCATAGAATTTTTCTTAGTCAAGCAAGAAGTATATGTGTTGCTGTATGATACTTTGTCTCTATCTCAGAATCTCAGGCAAGTCATCATTTGAATTTTCATTCACTTGCAGTTCTGGATAATTCTTGATGTCTTTCGAATGCAGATTTAAAACCTTCCTTATCAACTGTTAATCAGTTTTCATTAGCCAGCTCTTCTGTCATTTCAATAGGGAATCAATATGTATCATAAAGCCTGAATGCCTTATCTCAGGCAATCTGACTAACTTTTTGCCCGCTTCTCTCAAATGCTATCTGAAATCATCTTACGAGCTTTTCAAATTCTTTGATTCAATCTTTTATTGTCTTGCTAAATTTTTCCTCTTCTTTTTTCAATTCTTCAAGTATCTTTCCTTTGTTGTTTTTCACTGAAGCGTATACATTCTCAAATTTTCCTATATATATCTTTCAGATTTCAGAGATGACCGGTGATTCGTATGACATCTTGTAGAATTCCCTTATAGCTCTTCTTATAAGCCTTCTAAGGATATAGCCTTGATCAACATTCTTGGGATAAACTCAATCAGCGATCATATGTGTAGCAGCCCTGAGATGATCAGCTATTATCCTAGCGCTTCTTTCGATGTAATTCTCTTCTCAGACTATCTCTTTTATTTTTAATATAACATCTTCAAATATATCAGTATCGTAAACGGAGCTTCTTTTATTCAATGTTCTTGTTATTCTTTCCAATCACATTCATGTATCTACGTTCTGTGCTGGAAGCTTTTCAAGTCTTCAATCTTCAAGCCTGTTATATTCCATGAAGACATTGTTCCATATCTCCATCCATTGTTCATCATTTTCCTTCACATTTCATCTTGGCTCTCATTCTCAAATCCAATAGAATATTTCCGTATCAGGTCCGCAAGGTCATGTAGGTCCTGCAGCCCACCAGTTATCCTTGGCTCACATGAAACTTATCCTTGACTCAGGAATTCCAAGTGTTTTCCATATTCAAGCAGAAAATTCATCTTTAGGTGCAACGTCATCTCATTCGTAAACCGTTACTGCAAGATGATCTGGATTTATTCAGAACCATTTAGGATCAGTCAAAAGTTCGTATGACCATTTTATCGAATCCTCCTTGAAATAATCTCATAATGACCAATTTCAAAGCATTTCAAAAAATGTGCAGTGAGTATTATCTCAAACTTCATCTATATCATTTGTCCTTATGCATTTCTGAACATCGGCAAGTCTGGTTCACATAGGATGCTTCTCTCATAGTAGATAGGGGATAAGTGGTTGCATTCATGCTGTGTTGAACAATACCGATGGGTCATTTTCAGGGACAAGCGAAGCTGATTCGATGATCGAATGATTTTTTGTCTTGAAGAATTCAAGGAATTTCTGACGAATCTCAATTGATGTGATTTGCATACGAAAACTTATTTATAATAATATTTCGATTATATAAAAATTACAATAAATGCAAGCAAAACTGTTTAAAATAAGCAAATCCTGAGATATTGATTTCAGGATTTGCTTATTTTTTCCACTTGAATTTCTATTACTTGGAATTGGCATTGATTTTTTTTATCTCGGCTTTGATTATCTTATTTCAAGTCGATGTTCTGACCTTGTTGTCCTCCACATTCTTTAATGTCCTTAATATAGTATTTATGGAATTTTTCACCTTTACAAGTTTCTTCGAATCGATTTTCTTCTTTTTGAGTGAATTGTAATGATCGGTCAGCTTCTTTTTCGCTGCATTGTTGCTGCTTTTCTTATAAGTATAATTAAGGATTGCACTGACATTGATCTTATTATTTGATGTCACTGTTGTATTTGTGCTGGCTGTGATTGAAGTGCTGCTTGTATCAAGCTTGCTTTCGGATCAATTATAGCTTGTGCTTAAGCTTAGAATCGGATCCTCAACTCATATCGTTCAGCAATAATCCTTTATTCAATCAAAACATCATGTATCCTTATAGAAATATGCCAGATTTATCTTATAGAATGAACTGCTTGAATACAGATTCTCAAATTCATTCTTATTATTGAATCTTTGTAGCTTCAAATCTATGATCGAAAGCTCTATATTGTTTCCAACTGTATTGAAAAGTTCATTTAAGCTCAGGCTCAGGATATTTTCAGATAACAGATCAGCATTCGTTCAGATTTTTGAAAATGAAAATGATATCGTTCAATCAGAATTGTATGAAGCTGAAAGAGATGTCTGATTCAGTTTAAGATTTGAGAAAGGATTAATTTTCACATTTGTCTTTATCTTGAAATCAAACTTATAAGTGTTTCAGTCTGAAAGATTATTCAATTTGATTTTTCATATATTGAAATCTGTTTCGCTTTTGTTCAGATAATCTATCTTCTTGTTATCCAGTGTAGGATATTGTTCGAAGCTTAGTGATTCCTTATTTTGTGCAGACAAACTTCATGTCATATAATTGAAATTCATTTTAGCGCTGCTGCCTTTAATAAATGAAACCTTATTTGTCTCTCTTCAGAAATTATTGTTTTTGACATATATGATGTTTTCTCAGGTTTTCAGATACTTGTATGCAAAATCGAATTCTATTCATTTTGTTATTTTCCTTGTGCTTATCTTATTTATTATATTGAATTTGTCATTTCAGTCGATATCCTTAACGACCTGTCATTTATCATCCTTTACTAAATCTTGGATTCAATATAATGAATAATCGACCCCATTCAGATTGACCTTGATGTTATTAAGCTCTCAATAATATCAGGCTGCAGAATCTCAATTTATCTTAAATGTGAAATTCTGGTTCTTATAATCTCAAAGATCCACAGATGTGATATTGAACCTTATGAGGTTTTCGACATTGACCGTTTTTATATTTGAATAATCTCATTGCAATGTATCCTTCAGATAAATGTTCAGATTATTCACGTTGGATCATAGATTTTTAAGCGGATATTTTATTACCAACAGATTTCATCATAAAGTAACATTGTTCTTATCTAGGATTTTTCAGTTCACATATATATCCTTATTATCCATATTCGTAAGATTTGTGGGTTTGCTGAAATATATCCTGACATTCGGATCCATCGAATCTTCTGAAACCTCTATTTTTGATATATCTTGTATTGAATATTTCTCTTTTTTTATGCTGATATAATTCGAATTCAATCAATCAACCTTCAATGTTATCCTATTATCTGCTTCTTTCAGGTTTTTCGCCAAGAATGTCACAGTATCGTTATTTAGGTAATATTTATCCTTTTCCATAGAAGGCGTGTATTTCTCTAAAGGGAAATCAGTTCCGTTTATATTTATAGAATAAGTCTTTTCCACTGAAAATGATGAACTGCTTATATTGTTTGTGCTTTTATTCAGACGTATGTTATATATATCGGTATATCATTTGTTTTCCATCATATAATCTCACTTGAAATAGATGTCAGCAAGCTTTTTCACCCTGATCTTTTCTGTTGTTGAATCTGCAGTATATTGCGCAACTCATAGATCAGAATATGTGACAGCCATCTTCTCAACGTAAAATTCTGAATTAAGAGGGTTTATATTGCTTATCTTTAGATATCCATTCTCAGATTTTATGTTTGAGGCATCAATGATTTTACTATTCACATAGCTTTTCATCTCATTGAAATTAGCGGGAGGATTTTCGATATAGAAATTATATGATCATTCTCCGGCATATTTTATATACTTGAAATCAATCTTGCTTGCTTCAGCAAAAGCTGAGGATGTTATATTCAATAAAAAAAGGAGACAAATTACTTTTCTCATAATAATTGCATTAATGATAATGCATCAATTATATTATATAAAGATGATAAATGCAAATGCCTTTTTGCTGTAAAAAACCTTAAGATATCGATACCTTAAGGTTTTTTAATTTTGAATTATTTCTACTTTCTAGAACTTCATCATTGATTTCAGCTCATCTATCTTATCCTCTTTTCAGGCTTTCTTGAGATAGAATTCTCACATTTCAATGTCTCAATCTCAGATAAGCGCAACTCATAGATCTTCCATTATCAGCTTGTCTTCAGGATTAAGATTCAAAGCTCTTTTAAGCAGCATGATTCATTTCTTGGTTTGGCCTAGCATATTATATCACCATCACATATTTCTCAATATTTCAGCATTATTAGGGAAAAGTTCGTTCGATTTTTCTAGAAGCTCTACTCATAGCGCATATTTTCCTTTTGAAATGTTTATATAACCCATCAGATACGTTCAGGTTGCAGATTCAGGATGAAGCTTCTGAGCTAATTGCATGGCATTTTCAGCCTTCTTGAAATTTCCTTCATAAAGGTATATGTCGGCTAATTCCTCATATAACCTGTAATCATCGGTATATTTCAACAGATATTGCTCGATTTTGTTTTTTGCCATTTTATAATCTCATTTGTATTTCAGCTCTTCAATATCAGTTATGTATTTCGCTTTGGATTCGTTCATTTTGTTTTTAATTATTTCTGTAATATTTTATACATATAAATTTATTTTACAAGATTTATTATTCTCTTTTATACTAAATCAATCTTAATTTTCCTCATTGTTTTTTAATGCTAATTGACCACAGGCAGCATCTATATCATCTCACATTGTATGTCTTATTGTCGAAGCTACTCATACATCATTAAGCATATTCTGGAATTCCTCAATCCGTCTTTTTGCTGTTGGCTTATAGTCGGATCAAGTTATTCATTCTCATGAATTATATGGTATGAAATTCACATGTGCAAGCTTTCATCTCAATAATTCTGCAAGCTCTTTCGCCTCTTTTAGTGAATCATTTACTCAGGCGATCATTATATATTCATAAAATACCCTTTTATTTGTCATGTCTGTATATTCATCTAAAGATTTCATCAGCAGATCAAGCGGATAAGTGAAGCTTACAGGCATGATTTTTTTCCTGAGCTCGTCTGTCGGAGCATGAAGGCTTATTGCAAGGCTTGTTTGAGGAAAATCTACAGCAAATCTCTTGATTCCGGGAACGATTCAGCAAGTTGAAATCGTTACTCTTCTGTTTGAAAAATCCAATTTTTTCTGCTTACAGGCTATATCTATGGATTTTTTCACATTCTCATAATTCAGGAACGGTTCTCACATTCACATATATACGATATTTCTGAGATTTTTCTGTTCTTTATTGAGAAGGGCGCTTGCATACATTATCTGCTCCACTATTTCGTAGAATTCTAGATTCCTCTGGAATCCTAACTTTCAAGTCGCACAGAAGGAACATCACATAGGACATCCAGCCTGGCAAGAGACACATAGAGTATTTCTTCCTCATAGATGCCTCATTATTACGGATTCTATGAATTTTCCGTCAACTGTCTTGAAAAGAAGTTTCGTGGTCTGTCAGTTTTCCGATGTAACTTCAGATTTTAACTCCAGAGAGCAATAAAAGAAGTTTTTCTTGAGTATTTCCTTAGATGCATTCGATATGGTAGAGATATCGTCATAATCCGCTATGTAATTCTTATATATCGCATTTTCTATCTGAGAATATCTGAAAGGTTTCTCTCAGGCATCTATAAGTATTTTCTTCAGATTCTCTTCGTCGTGTATTGAAAACATGTATTTTTTTAAATTTTTAGATTAGATGATTGTAATGATTTTTCATAAAAATGAAAATTTAAAACAAATATTCATCTAATATCATTGCTTGATTTTTTTATAAAAAATATTTGCAATTGGAAGTCAAATAAGTATACTTAAACCTACTTTAGATACTAAATCATACAATATGGAAAACCAAGAATGCATTGATATGCAGAAAAAATGAGGTCTGAAAATGTATTCGACTGTTACTGTCTGAACAAAATGACAGATTGTCATACCTAAGGAAGTGAGAGAAGCTTTGAATATAAACCCATGAGATAATCTTGTTGTTGTGACAAAACATAACAAGGCTATCTGAATGCTGAAATCCGATGATATGGAGATATTCATGGAATATATAAGAAAGGAGATGGCAAATTAAAGTTTTCTTCTATTTAAAATTATTTAATCATTATTTTTGTTTTATGAATAAAAAGATTGTTTCTTCGTTGCTTATATCTTCATTGTTTCTGGCTTCTTGCTGAAGTGATGTGCCATTACCAAAAGAGGAACCCACACCAAAAAAACATGTTAGCATAGCTACGATAAAAAAGGATTTTTTCAGTGAGCAGATAAAGCTTGTCTGAAAAGTATCATCCATAATGGAGACCCCTGTTTCTTCATTATCTTCATGAGTCATAAAGGATATTCTCTTTGAAGTATGACAGAATGTAAAGGCAGGTCAGGTTCTTGCAAAGATAGACCTTGGTTCTTCTGCTTATGCAACTTCTTATAATAACGCGAATACGGCATATAATAATTCTTTGAATGCCTTCTCTTATACTGAGGAATCAATCAAAAATGATCTTCTGTCTGCAAAAGTACAGCTTGAGAATGCGAAGATGTCCAAGGAAAACACTTATGCGGTCACTGAAAAACAGCTTGAATTAGCAAAGACACAGTTGGAAAACATCAAAAATACAATAAAGAATACCATATCAACTACAGGAATAAGCCAGAGAAATGTCGAGATACAGCTGAAAAGCGCAAATGATAAGCTTGATATGGATAAGAAAAGCTTTGAGATGAACCTTTCTTCAAGCTATATAAATCTGAATAACATATTGACGCTTGCATTGACTCAGATGGATTCAGCATTGAATTCAGCTGATCTTACGCTTTGAGTTTCAGATAAGAATAAAAATATCAATGATAGCTTCGAATCATATCTATGAGCGAAGAATATCGATACGAAATTGAAGGCCGAAAGATCATTTGTAGCAGCGAAATCTTCATATGATTCATTTTTGAGCGCTACATATTGAACTGACAGGGATTCTCTTGATAAAAAGGCCAATGATGCTATAAATGTGTTATCGAAAATAGATGAATTGTACACCAATATCACTACAATGCTTAATAACTCGATTTCTTCATCAAGCTTCACTCAGGATACCATATCTGGAATGATAACGAAAGCTTCATCGATTCAATCTTGAGCTACATGACAATGATGAATCATATGATTGAAGACTCAATTGGACACGGTCATAAATTGAATAAATTCCCTTAAAACCCAATATAGCATTACCATAGAAGCTGATAATAACAATATAAGCGCAGCATCTTCACAGCTTGATAATATAAAAGCTTGAAACATATCTCAGCTTGATAATGTAAACTGAAGTGAAAGTCTGACAAAAACACAATTTGAAAATGCGACAGCATCAGTAAAACAAGCAAGAGATGCTGTGGATAACTGATTGAAGATAGCTCAGACCAACTATGATTCGATAAATGCCAAGCTGAATTCACAAAGGATTCAGGCAAAATCTCAGATAGACAGTGCGAAATGATGAAAGGATCTAGCATGAATTTGACTTGATAACACTTCCATAATAGCACCCTATGATTGAGTCATCACAGCAAGGAATATTGAAATTTGAAGCCTTGTTAATCCATGATCGCCAGCATTCATGATATGAAACAATAATAATATAAAGATAAAGATCGATATAAACAGCGATGATGTCACAAATCTTAATCTATGACAGATCGTTGATATAAAAAGACAGAATAATTCTTATACTTGAACTATTTCTTTGGTTTCTCCTGCGTCTGATCCTACAACAAAGATGTTCAGGTCAGAAGTAAGTTTTTTTACAAAGCCTGATAGTTTGAATCTGGGGGATTTCGTTGATGTATATATCTCAAAGGATAAAAGCAAGGATAAACACATATTAGTTCCGTTTTCTTCACTTATAAGCTTATGACAATGAGAATATAATGTATTTCTTGTATGATCATGAAATATCGTTAAGACGACATTGGTAAAGATATGAGATCAAAATAGCAAAGAAGTCGTCATAACCTCTTGATTAAAGGAATGAGACAAAGTTGTTGTTTCTTGAGCATTGAACCTTCAGGATTGAGATCTGGTTGAAGAAAGTAAATAATTAAATAATATATGAAAATATTATTCATGCCATGATGGTCCTCATTATGAAAAAATATAGGTTTTACCCATTTTAATGAAAATACGGATATATTTGATCATAGATCAAGTCTAAGTTTAGATTTATTTAATCCATATGATATTATAATCGCACATTCATTATGATGTTTATATTTATGTGAATTTCTAGAAGATAAAAAAGAACTTATAGAATTAAAAAAGAAAATCGTTTTATATAATCCGATAATAGAAAGCAGTAAAATTAAATTATTAGTCAAAAATTTTAAAAGGAAGAAGATATTCTTGTCTTTGAGATGATTAAAATTCATGGGTTCATTTATTTTTGCTAGTTTTATTTCTTATCCTTTGGAAACTATAATACAATTCAAGAAAATTTGAGAAACATCTATAAGGCATAAGATTAATCTGTATAATAAATTCGGAAATATATTTTTATCGAAATCAGATGAATTTTCCAAGGAATATTTTGATAATATAAAAAATAAAAAAGAAATATTATGAAGCCATGATGCTATATATTTCGATGAATCAATATTTAAAAAATTAATAAATAACATTTAATCTATGTCAGAAAATAATCACAAAATTAAGTCAAAATACCTTGATAAATTAAAATTCGATCCTAAATTAAATAATAGTTGGTCTAATTTCTTTTTAACAAGAACAAGATTCATAATACTTCTTGTGATAATAATTATCATAGCTTGATTATTATCAGCAAAAACCCTACCATTAGAATCTAATCCAGAAATAAAAATCTGAATGTGAACAGTCGTGACAATACTTCCATGAGCAAGTCCAGAAATTGTAGAAGATTTGGTGACCAAAAAATTAGAAAAACAAATCAATAAAATCAAATGAATCGATACAATGACTTCCACTTCAAAGAACAGTGTATCGATGATTATAGTGCAATTCACATCTAATAAAGATATTCCGACTGCAATGAGAGAATTGAAAGATAAAGCTGATTTAGCAAAAAAAGATTTACCAGCAGATACAAAAGATCCAGTAGTAACAGAAATTTCTTTTGATGATTCACCAATTTGGACATTTACGATATCTGGTGATTATAATTGATTTGAACTTTATGATTATGGAAAGAAAATTAGAGATGAATTAGAGAAAAATATACTTGTTTCTGAAGTAAAAATATCATGATGAGACCAAGCAGAATTCAGAGTTGAATATGATCCAAAAAAATTAGATGAGTTAAATTTAACAGCAAGTTCAGTCAATTCTGCAATAGCTTGACTTAATTTTACAATACCCATTTGAGATTTAGCAGTTGACAAATATAAACATACTGTAACTCTTGATGAAAGATTTTTTGATATTCAATCACTTAAAAACCTTGTAATCTCAAAAACATGAAATAGCTGAATAATATATCTTAAAGATATTGCAAATGTTTTTGAAGCGCCTGCAAAAAGGACAACCTTATCAAGGTTATCATATAAATGAGACAATTGAAAACTAGTTATACCTTCAAATGCAGTAACACTTTGAGTAGTGAAGAAAACATGATGATCAATAGTGAACCTTATTGATGAATGAGTAGTAAAACTTGAAGAAATGCAATCACTCTGAATCCTTCCAAAAAACCTAAAGATTACGACAATTCAAGATAATTCAGAAAGGATAAAACTTGATCTTGAACACCTTGTAAGAGACTGAATTATAACTGTACTACTAGTATTTTTTATTTTATTTGCAATAATTTGAATAAAAGAAGCACTAGTTGCATGAATTTCTGCTCCATTGGTATTTTTGATGACTTTTATAATAATGGCATTATTCTGACAAACTCTCAATTTTTTGACTATGTTTGCTTTGATATTATCTCTAGGATTACTAGTTGATGATGCAATAGTTGTAATATCTGCAATTAATCAATATAAGGCAACCGGTAAATTCACTACTAGAGAATCTGCACTTCTTGTAATTCGTGATTATAAGAATGTATTAATATCAACAACTCTTACAGTAGTTTATATATTCTCAGCAATGTTATTTATGACATGAATAATGGGTAAATTCTTATTCTCAATTCCTTTTATAATAACAGTTACACTTCTTTCATCTCTTGTAGTCGCGCTTACTATTAATCCAGCTTTAGCAGTTGCTTTTGATAAAACTAAAATTAAAGGCAAAAAAGAATCAAAATTATCAAAATTTATGAATTCTTGATTTATTAAACTTACAAAGGTTGAAAATTTTTATGAACACATTCTTGAATACATTATAAGCAAAAGAAAAAGAGCAATAATATTCTTGTTTTGAGTTTTATGATTATTTATTTTATCGCTATTTTTACCTGGTTTATGAATATTAAAAAGCGATTTTTTTCCAAAAACTGATGCTGATACTTTTACAATTAACTTTGAGGCTGAACCAGGAACAAAACTAGATATAACTTCGGGGCTTGTTAAACCAATAGAAACACTTTTATTAAAAGAAAAAGAAGTAACCAGTTTTGCAACAACCATATGAGCACAATCAGGTGGTTGATGAAAAAGTTTGTGATGATCAAATTCTTGAGATAATTATGCTTCTATTACAATAAATCTTATAAAAAAAGAATATTGAAGAAAAGAAACATCAATAGATATGACTGATAGATTCAGAAATGAATTTAAAAAAATTAATTGAATTAAAGTAACAATAGCAGAAGTAGCTTCTGGACCAGCTTCATGAGCTGATTTTGAAATCAAAATATATTGAGAAAACTTCAATATAATGCAAAAAATTGCAGATGATTATAAAAAAGTTTTGTCAAAAGTTCCTGGAGCAATTAATATAGAATCTTCAAGAAAACCAGTTCCTCTTGAATTCAAATTCAGCTTTGATTCAAATAAGCTTGCTCTGTATGATTTATCTCTTGCACAAGTGTGACTATTTGTAAGAAATGTAGTTGATGGTGCAGAAGCAACTAAAATACTTAAATGAACTGATGAAATAATTGTAAGAACTATTTATAATAGTGAAAGTTCTAATAATCTTGATAAAATCAAGGATTTGAAAATTAAAAATCAAAAATGAACAGATGTATATCTTCGTGATATATTGGTAAATGAACTTAAATCCTCGACTAATTCCATAACAAGAATAGGTCAAAAAAGAGTTATTTCTGTAACAGCCTCTGCTTGAAAAACAACAACATGAAAATCTATTTTAGCTGAATTTAATCAAAAGACTGATAAGTATGAAATGCCTGTTTGATATGAAGGAATAGTATGATGATCAAATGAAGAAAGTGCAAAATCTGTAACAAGTCTGATGACTTCGATGATTTTTTGAATATTTTTTATAATTATAACTCTTGTTGTACTATTTGATTCTTATAAACAATCCATACTTGTTCTTACTACAATTCCTCTTTCTTTAATCTGAGTATTCGTATGATTGGTTCTTTTCGGTCAGCCTCTTTCATTTCCAGGTCTGATATGATTGGTTGCACTATTCTGAATAGTTGTGCGTAACTGAATAATTCTTTTTGATAAGATAAATGCCAATATAAAGGAATGAATCGAATTCAAGGAAAGTATAATCGATGCCGTAAAGACTAGGCTTGAACCGGTATTCCTGACATCTATCTGTACGGTTTTAGGTATGATACCTTTGACATTATCCAATCCTACATGGACATCTTTAGGGCTTTCCATAATCTTCGGTCTTACAGTATCGACATTCTTCACACTTATAGTCCTGCCAACCTTGTACTATGTATTTTTGGAAAAGAAATACAACAAAAGAAAAATTTAATTATCATTCAAATCAGTATTACTTGAAATAACAGCATGAATGGATATAATTAACAGTTGTTTATTTGTTAACTTAATAAATATGAAAAAATTCTATATCATAATGTTGTTATTATTGGTTCCAACCTTCTCTTATGCTGAATCGTCGGTAACTAAGAATAATAACTGAGCAGCATTCACTTCTTGAGCCGATATTTATGAGGCATGAGATATAGTGAATACACAAACTGACATAAAAGGTGATTTCTATTGAGCATGATGAATGGTCAATGTAAATAAAAACGTATGACAGGATATTTTTGCAGCATGATGAACAGTGATAATTTCAGGTGATGTCTGAGATGATGTCAGGATCGTATGATGAAATATCATAGTCGAATGAAATATCGGATGAGACCTTATCATTGTATGATGACAGGTTGAAGTGAAAAAATGAGTGAAAATCTGATGAAATCTTATTCTGAACTAATGAAACCTTCTATTTGAAGCTGATGTGAAATGAGACTGATATATAAACTGATGAAATCTTAATTTCTGATGAACCATCTGATGAAATTCTAATATCAATATCCAGAAGGTTCTAGTATATTCCTGAGCTAAGATAAACTGAAATCTTGCTTATTCATCTAAAAATAAATCTTCTGATCTTGAAAAAGCGACTATATGAAAAAAACAGTTCAGCCTGGCATATGATTATAAGAAAGGTAATCGTGATGATGTAGAATGATGATTCTGGGGTCTTATAATAGGTTTCTTGCTATATAGATTCTTATTTTTAGCGATATTCTGAAGCATAATATATTTCTCTTTTGAAAAACTCTTCAAGGATGTTTCAGAAAATCTTGAAAAAAGAACAGGAAAGAGTTTCGTGTACTGATTGATATATTTTGCTGTAGTGCCTTTCTGTATACTGTTACTACTCATGACAATAATATGAATACCGTTCGCTCTGTTATTCTTGGTAGCTTATATTTTCAGCTTTGTTTTATATAAGCTGGTTATCGTTACGGTTTTCTCATCATTTCTCATAAACAGATATCTTAAAGATAAGGGATCATTCTGGAAGAAATTATGAATAGTTATCCTGACAGCCTTATTCATAACACCTTGGGCTTTGGTTGATTTCATAATCGCGTTATTCGCATTCTGAGCATTATTCCAAAAGAAAATTGAAATCATAGATAAGATAAGAAAATAATCTTATTAAAAAAAATCCCATACTTGTATGGGATTTTTTATTTTTTAATTAATTTAAAAAGGGAATATATCAGTCAGTATTTTCTTATAGCTTAATCTTGTATTCTCTGTTTTCTTTTGTCATGGTTTAACGGTCGATCAGCTGTTTGAATATGTTTTCATTCATGGATAAAAGTGTATAGTTTTTCTTATCTCGTCTAATCTCATCAGTCAATTATCTTTTTTTATCCTGTTCTCCATTTTCATTAAACATTCTTCAAGCAATTTTAAGTATGACGGATTCTTTTGTCATAAGGCACGATATATATCTTTTATATATCATAGATATAATTCAGCTTTCTTTAAGGAATATGTCAGATGGAATACATTGTTTCTGTCTTTTTCTTCAGTTTTCAAAAGATTAGTTATCTCTGATGATAATCTGTCTTCAATGATCCTTAGTGAATGGAAGAATCAAGAATCGACATAATCATTATATGTCGCATCCTTATCGGAAGACACCTTTTTGTCTATGAATGACAATATATCCTTCATGCTATAAAGATGGGATTCAAGTCAGATGAAAAGCGAATCAGGAAATTCATCGTTGCTGTGCAATGATTTAATTTCAAGATTATCTGGAATTGAAAAAAGGTCTAATACCTTATTTTCCTCCAAAGCAATCTTTATTGCTGATAACAGCATGTTGCCCTGGTTTTTCATGGATGTTTCCTTTCAAGTAAATTGTCTTAAAACGTTGCTTATTTTTGACATATAATGGTTGAAAATATTTTAATCATATTAATTCTAAAAAAGAAATACCATTTGTCAAATGATATTTCCCCTGTATTTATTGTTTATTAGGTGAATATATAGTACAATTTCATCATAAATAAAAATAAAATGGACAGAAAAAACAGCATAGATACAAGAAATATTTCCTATACCCCTTATTTCAAGAAAAAGACAATTGAGGATAATGTTGATTTCGATAAGAGATTGGCTTTAGATAATGATTATTTTAAATCCCAGATCAAAGAATGATATATCACTGAGGGCGATTTCATCAAGCTTAAGCGAAAAGCACAAAAGATCATAGAAAGGCAGAAAAAATGAATATTCTCATCTGTTACAGCAAATGCAGAAGTGGAAAAGCTTAAGTGCGAATATATGGAGCTGAGGAAAAATATCCTTGTAAGGTCATGAATAGATCAATCCAAAGAAAAACTGGTAGTCGATGCCCTTGAAAACATATATGGATTTTATGGTATAAACAAGCATACATACAGGAATTCCATGATGAAGAGATTCTTTAAGGGTATATTTGATGGGATTGTCTGATGAAATTATGAGCTAGCGCTCAAGATAAAAAAATCATCCCTTTCTGAAATATGAAAGATGTTCTGATCCATACTTACGGTAGAATGATTATACATGATTATAAAATGACTCTGAATGAATGTATCTGACCTTATCAGGTGAGATTCATATGAGAAATGAAAATCACTAGCAGAGCTATGAGTTATAGCTATTTGATCTTGAGTTGCATGAGCTATGCTTAAATGAACATGAAAGCTTATCATAAATGCTTCACTTAGGACATGAGGAAGGACATCTAAAGCCTTGGGTATGGCATGAAAAGCTATAGAAAAAACCTGAAATATAGTGCAATCCCCGTACAACAGGACTAATCTTGCCATAGAGAGATCCATATGAGTTTGATTTTCCTGAATAAAAAAAGCTGTAGCGATAATATGAATAGAGAAATGAGCTGAACTTCTAAGAAAGAAGCTGATAAGCGGAAATATAGCAAAAATTCATGAAGAGCTGCATCCTCAGGAACTTGAAGAGATTTTGAACAAGTCTTCCGAATGAATGAGATTATCCAGAGAGGAAAATCTTAAATTGGCAGCTCAGATAGAAAGGAATAATCCCATCTTCAAAATATTGAAAACACTCAAAAAATGAGATGACTTCCAAATGATATTTTTCTCAAAGCTCAAAAAGCTTAATGATAATGTAAGTCAAGTTTTCGCTGATATGGTTTTAAACGATTTCAAAAGGAAAGTCTGTATGAAATACCCTTGAATTAACATAGTTTGGGATAATTATAACAGCTTTACGTTCAAGGTTCCAAGAAATGTCAAAATAGATAATAAGTTTCTTGAGGAAGAGATGATGAAAAGCTTCGAAAGCATATCTCATAAGGAATGAATAAGGCTTGATGCAGGCGAATATTGCCCTAAGATATCGAGCAGACGATGAAAAGTTGTATGAAAAACACAAGAGGATATCTTGCATTCTATCGCAAAAGTCAGGTCAGAATTGGAATGAGAATCGATATGAAGAAAGGTTCTTAATATAGATGAGCTTAATATCAAGGAAAAGGAGATATTTTCAAAATATTCATTCGGTTCGAATATAAATGAAACATTCACCGATATAGTAAATTGAAATACATATAGCACTAGATGATGATATCTGGAAATCAAGCATATTCAGGATTGAAAGCTCGTAAAGGATAGATTCCTTATATTCGGTTCTTGAAATGAGATAAGCACAAAAATCATAACAATGGTGAGAAAATGAGACCTTCCTGCAAACATGAGCTTGTATAAGGATATAAGGGAATTGCTAGATTGAATAATAGTGAATTGAGAATTCATATTGCCTCATATAATAAGCAAGGACTGAATCAAAAATTGAAAATTCATATCAAGGACAAAAATACGAGAGCATGAAAGATTTGTTGAGGCTGTGAAACGGTGAGAAGTGAAGGATGTGAAAAAATTAAAGGATCTGACTGAAAATACCTATAAGTGAGCTTTAACTAAAGATATGCTATATCATAAGGTAAATTGACCTTGAGTCGCATTTTTCATAGATATAAGGGATCTCTGAAGCCATAATATGAAGGATATACTAAGGAATATAAACAAGAATTGAAATATTCTCGAATCTGCGAATAGCATCACGAATGATTTTATGAAAATATTCACTAATCTGAGAAACAATCTTGAAAGGAAATATCCTTGATATGAGATTTGCATGAGCTTATGATGAGATGAAATAAAATTCTTCATGAAATGAGCTCCGGAAAACCTGCTTAAGCCTATTTCAGAAGATATCTTCACATCCATAGGATCTTCAGATATATTGAAATGAAGGATCACAGGAAGTCATATTTCAAAAAAAGATGTGGCAATATGATGAAAAGATATATTCGAATGACTTGATAAGATGACACAGGTATCAAAAGTAATAGAGAAAAGGCTATCTGCGATAGAAGAGAATATTTTTTTCCAGCATAGGTTATGAACCGACGTTTCAGATAAGAAAAGAATGTATAATGAGATCAAGGATTTCAGCATATTGAAAAAAGGGGATAAAGACTATATAGTCTTTCAAAATTGATCCTTAAAAGGTGATATGATAGAATTATGAAAGGTTGTTGAAAGCATAAAATGAAAAATCCAGCTTAAGCCATATGATAATCCATTTATAGATTTCCTTGATGATGCATGATTATGAAGATCAACAGAAAGGAAAATATCCGTTAACCAATAATATCATGAGAGAAACGATTTTTGACATACCTGAGTTCCAAGAATTCAAAAAGGAGATTTCAGATTTTTTCAATGAAAACAGAAAAAATAACATGGAGCTATATGAACTTTTTGATAAATTATTGAAAAATGATGATCTGTTCAAGAAATATCTACAATCAAGATCTGTTCTTATGATTTTGGCATATTGCAAGTCAAATCATGAAATGAATATAAATATACCTAATATAAACATGGAAAATATTTCTGATTTCATAAGATATATTACAGAAAGCTCAATAATTGAAGATGATCTGAGCATGAAAAATATCTTTCTTGAAAAAACTGTATTCGAATATTTATTCAGGTCATGATCCATTTCATCCATAATGAAGGAATTCTCATCTGAAGAAAGATACTCTTCAGTTATAAGCGAATGAACGTTGAATATGAACTCATGTAAATCTGATGATGAAAAAAACAGAACCATATTATTCTTAAACTGATTTCTTGAAAAGATATGTAATGAGCTCAGATTAAAAATCGCATTGACAGATGGACCGATCAAAGTGAAAGAAATAATTTTAGATAGTCAGAAGTAATCAAATAAAAAAATCTCGGGATATCCCGAGATTTTTTTATTTGATTACTAGTTGGTAAATCATTTTGGCGGATCAGTCTGGTTGGATGAATTATATATGATTATGAAGTTACCTTTCTTTCATTGGTTTACATCCTTATTTGGAGAGGTATTATATCATTCATTACCGATTCTTATAGCATTAAGATCATATATCATAGCCTTATCGAAACTAGTTGTCTTAGATAGTCATGGAAGAATATATTCTCATCCACTTACTTCTAACGATCATCAGATTGTATTACGTGTAAATACAGATCACTTTACAACTAACTGTTTTTTTAGTATTTCTGTCCTTTCAGCCGAATCAGATGTATATAATACTCAGCTTTCATCGGTGCTCATCAATCATCAATCAGCATATATCAAGGCATTGATATATCTGACATTAGGCATTATATATATATTTCACTTTCAATTATAGTCTGCATTTACATCATATCAATCCTTCAATACTATTATTCAGAACTTCTTTCATGATGTATTTATGTTTCATGTTATCTTGATATTTCAATTTGTAACTATAAGTGTTTCAACTCAGCTTATATCATCATCTGAATTTAAAGTAACATCTCAATCCACATATTTAACACCTTTTACAGTCATTCCTGAAATCATTCATCTGATTAGATCATTTGCATTCTTTTTTATCATTCATCTTTGTGAAGATGCAGACAGATCTGAGAAATTATTTGCGATATCGTTCGCCACAGTCTGATTTCAGACTCATTGGGTATTTCATCATGCAACCTGTAGTCAGTTGAATTTGATTCTCGTATCGCTGAGGTCTATATCAGTAGCATCACCATCATCGGCTCTTACGAAATATGAAACCCTAACCGCAGGTGATCATACTGTATATGTAACATAAGGGTTTTCTGAAAACCTCAGGCTTGTAGCAGTCTTTCTCCCTTTTATATTAAGCTTCACATTGATGGTAGATATAAGATTTTCCGTTTCTGATAATGAACCTGTAAACATAGAATAGTTAGTTCTGTCAGATGAAATAATCTTATCAAGGTTCTTAAATATTATTCGGCTGCTAGCAGTTACATGTCATAGATTATTTCATACAAGCATCACTTTTTCTGTCGCTCATATTGATAATTCTCAGTCAGCAATATCTAATGTAGCGGTTATCGGTTTTTTGAATGAATTCTGTGTATTCGGATTCTTGTTTATTTCGAAGAAACCAGTCAATTCATTATTTGAAGCATCCCATTTACGTATCTTTATCGTGAAATTCTCTCTGAATGATCATGGCGCCAGTGATTTTATGCTGAATTTTATCTTTCACTCGTTGTCAGATGTTCCGGATACAATTTCTGTGATTGCCTTATCTCAAGATGTATCGAATACGGGCAATACTGTATTTCAGGTCTGAACTACAGAGTATAATGATTTTTCCTTTACTGGATTATTATATTGGTCTTTCAACTCTAATTCATATTCATATGTATCGATGTTATTTCAATAAGCTGAATTGGCAGATGTAATCCTGCTATATATTGTATTTGTCTCACTTATATCTGCAGGATAGACTGTAAATGTTGTGTCTGTAAGGTTTTTTACACTTGTATTTCAAGCCTTATCAGTCAATGTAACAGAATTAATCTTATATGTTCAAGCAGCTGTGAAATTGAAATCCTCATAGATTTCCAATACAGTAAGGTTTGTTGCACCATTTTTTACTCATGTGATATCTCTGGATGAATTATCCGGCAAAGTTACATTTATCGAATAATTTATAGTATTTATAGCAGAACATCAGATAGGTGCCTCATCTTTAACTGCAAAGCTGAATCAATTGTTTCCCGCTAATCAGTTTGAAGTAACTGATGATATGAATTCCGGTTCTGTCCTATCTATAATATCAACCTTATAATGCAATAATTGAAGATTTCCGGCATTGTCGATTATTCAGAAATCATTCGGTAGGGTTGTGTTTGAAGATAATATCTGGGTTTCTTGAATATTGTTGACATATCAGCTTTTACATCCGGATACAGCGATTCATGTCGGAGCCGTATCACCAGTACATACGGCGTTAAGTGAAACATCATTTTTGGTACATGCCCTAGCCTCCCATATTCCTCATGATTCGATTCAATCTACTCCATTGAAGGTAACCTTTCAATCTGGCTCTAATGTATCGGTATTATCACATGACGATACTTTATTAGAAAGATAACATTGTATGAAATCACTTACCCAATTTCATGTCTTATCCTTAACTTTTTCTCATGAATTACTTGTGGTGATTACATTTGATCTGCTGTTTTGAGAACTGAATCTAAGGTCACCATTACTGTTTTCTGTTATGTTTATTGTCTTACTTGTTGAATTTCATGTATTATCCAATACTTTCACTACATATTCTCCTGCTGCTGATATATTGAATGAATTGCCTGATTTGAAGACTCAATTAAGATAGAATCAGTCGGCACATCATGAATCTCTGTCATCACAAGAAACAGTGATTCTAAATCAATCAACAGATTGTTTACAAGATACCCAATCAACTGCGGTGTTTATACACCATCATGATCAAAGCTGACTTCAGCTATTTGAAATTCACCAGTTTCTATTATGTCTGTATTCAGCCTTTGGCGGTAAATCAGTAAGACATTCATAATTCACTCACTCGACTTCTCATAGATTTGCTGCTGTTTTTCCATCAAGCTTACATATATTATCTATAGAAGTATATGTACTCACTCAATCTGTCCATGCTCATCTGAAATCATCATATGTATTAAGGGGGAGATTCGAAGGGGTTATTGAGGTCGTCTGTAATCTTGATACTGAAGTTGTTTGAATGGTTATATTACTTGTATTAAGTGTTGGTGCTTCGGAATCTCATCAGACTTTTACTATACAGCTGACAGTGTCAGTATTATATATCACATTAGAACCGTTTATATCTTTGAAATTTTCATTGATGCTTGTCGCTACTGATAAATCAGTCGAATTTCATCAGGAATTCACAGAGTTCCAATTCCAGATTCAAGCTTTTGCTCAAAACAGAAATGAACTATTATTGACTAAAGTGCTTGTAGAAGTGGTATTGAAAGCAGTAGTGCTTGATGATTTTGATCAAGTCGGACATCATACTCTAGTATTTCATATCGTTGTGAAATCCTTTCTAGTTCATTGGCAATATTTCTCTCATCCGCTCCACCAACAGTTGCTGGTGCTATATTCACACTTTCCTACCTTATAGGAACATACATAATCATAGTTCGCATACATATTTCAATATGCGAATAGTATTCCAAGCGAGGAAATGATATTGATTATTAATTTAGTATTTTTCATAATGATAATTTAAATGATAAATGAAAATTAACCAAAAGCTTATTTTTATAAAACAGTTTCAGCATCCATATAAAATAATCTATAGTATTAAACCATATTTTTTTGATATGTAAAGACTATTTTATTTTTTCTGAAAGGGTATAGAATCTAAGTTCTCAATCTCACTCAGTGTTTAATACCTTCATTCATTCATTTATCCAAACTCCTTTATATTGATCGAACACCCAAAATGCCGGAAATCTAAGGATATTATTGTTGAACAGGAACATTCTATCTATAGGATATCATCATAATTCTTTCGATTTGCTTACCAGGAATTCTAAATCTTTCTTTGTAAGAGGCTCATATATCTTATCTTTGTTTGTTTCAAGGGCTCTCATTTCCTGTATCCTTGTTTTCAGTATCATCGGATTTGATTTTAATATATGTAGCTTCTCTCAGCTTTCTGAAAGAAACATTATGTATGGCATTCAGAATGTCTTCATAAGATCTCATGCATATCATGCAACCTCATCGAAAATATCACTATTCACTAGGCTTGTAAGATCACTCGATTTGTTGAATTCCCATGTATATACCTTTAATTTTCATTCGAAAACAGCTCAATTTTCCTTTACTATCGAATCAAAAGGAATCCTATATTCGCTCCAATCTGTCTTTATCAGATAGTTCTTATTGCTTATCGAAACTCACTTTCATTCTATCTTCAGATTATTGGTATCTATCTTTATAAGATTATCAGATTTGCTTATCACAAAATCTCTTTCAAAATTCTGTTTTCTGACAGGGGATATGATATCGAAATCTGCAACTCAGTCACTGTATCAATCTTTTACTGATAATAACCTTACTTTTGTATAAGGTGAGACTTCTGATGAAATGTAAAATTCTCAATTAGTCTGACTCAGGACCTCCTTGTCTTTTCAGGCTATCTTTATCCTTACTCATGATACTGGAGCTTTCTTATCATCTAATATCTTTCATTTGAAGACCGCATATACTAAATCTTTGGAACACATGAATTTGAATTTCGTACAAATCTTATTTTTGAATATTTCAGCTTCCTTATAGTCTCATTCAAGGTTTTTCATATAATAATATGCAAGGTATTCATCCAGGACTCATTCGTTCTTATTAACTAGATATTCGAGCTTTTTCTTTATATCCTTATATGTTTCAGAGACATTTTTTATATTTGATGTGTTTGGATGAATTTTGTCATACAATTGATAAAATAATGGCTCTTCATCAAAAGTAAGAATCTTATCTTTTGTAACTGAAGATCATCTGAAGTTATCAATGAATTCCTTTTCAGTAAGATCCTTTTCCTTCAGGAAATCTTCAATCTTATTAGGCGTGAAGCATTCCATTGATGTAGTGTTGTTTTTCTCAATCTTCAGGCAAACCTCTTTATTCCTATCGACCTTATCAAATCATTGTATGCTGTTATATAATCCATTAATGCCTGTTTGTCTCAAAAAAAGGAAATATGCAGCTGACAATAATACTAATGCTAAAATCGCAGAAGCCAGTAATGTTTTCTTTTTCATAAAATTTTAATTAAAAAAATTAGATATTTTTCTTTTTTAAGAAACTTAATATCACTATACCTAAAAACAGGGAAAGGAAAAACATGATAAAGATTGAAGGTCCAGTTTTAGGTAATGCCTTTATGTTATCAGTGTTTACCTTATTATCTTTAGAGACAACTGAATTATCACCATCTAATCAAGGTGCAGATTCTAATTTTACTGCAGTTTCATTGAATTTCTCCTCTGACAGCCTTTTCAGATTTTCATTTATGGTTGTGTCAGTCTTGAGTTTTTCGCCATCTTTTGAAATATCGCTTTTTTCAAGATTTTCATCAGTTACAACTTCTTGATCTTCTAATATCTCTTTATCTAAAAGGATCTCCACCTTATCTTGTTCTATTACAATTCAATTCATGCTTCTGGCATTTTTTACAACAACGAAATATTTTTTGTTAGGCTCTAATTTCTTGGCTGTGAAAACCTGTACTTCCTGCCTTGTTCATGTCATATATTCTGTCGATATTGAATCAGTGGCTCAAGTTCATATTGTTATTGAATTAATTGGCGTCACTATGCCGCTCTCATCTATTATCTCAAGATTCAAAGGTTCACGGGCAAGATCATCGGAAAAGACCAATGATATATTCCTGTCATCAGTTACTGTAACCGAATCTATCTTGAATCAATCTTCAGATCAGCTAGACGCTACAACTTCAGAAGTGGATGTTATATCTCAGCTAGCAGCATTGACATAGGAACTCATGTTCGTAAGGAAGACCATGATCATGATATTTATTGAAAGCAGAACGAATTTATTCATATAACAAAAATTAAATTTTAAAAGTAGAATATTTTGGTAACATATCGAGTTTTTCCTTTAACAATAACCTTTTCATCAACTTATTAAATCATATTGATTTCTTTTGTCAATAAAAATTTTAAAAAAAATCTCGGAATTTTCCGAGATTTTAATTTTTACTTCTTTAGCTGATATAGGTTCCTTCAAACCCTCTCAATGTATTGCCTGTTTTGCAGGTTCATATATACGGTTGAACTTTTAACCTTTCTTGATTTCAGAACTTTTGCTATTATCTCTTCAGTTGATAGGGAGCTTTTTGATTTGTTCAGAATGTCGACTATAACATCTATAACAGTTCCTGGTTTATATCACCAGTCTTTTAATACATATATTCATCTTCCTATAAGCACGAATTCATTATTCCTTATAAGTTCGTTATGGATAGTCGCAACCTTAACGGATTCTCAGAAATGATTAGATATCATATTTGTAAGATCCACAAAATGAACCGGTAATTTACCTTTCTTCATTATATATATAGCCTTATCTTTAAGAGTGGAAGGATTAAGGATTTTCCATTTTTCAAGACCTATGTATTTCTCTTCTCATTTCACTATTTCAGTGAAAACATCAAGGATTGAATCTATAAGTATAGTATCAAGCTTTCCGAAAGTTGAGAAAAGGTTTATCTTGATCATTTCATATAATGTTGAAGTCTCCATTATATCTCATTTCTTCTTAAGTATCTTCAGTGCTTCCTTATGTACTTCTGATATGGCTTTCTTATTTACTTCAGGGAAGAAGAAGTATGTCTTTGTACCAAGTTGAGGTTTGCTTTTATTTATATTGAAATCTGATTGAAGGATAACTTCGATTATTCATGAGTTTATAGGAGAATCAATCTTTAATTCATTTATGACTGAGCTTACGAGCTTATCTTTTGTAAGCAGTCAACCGTGCAATTCTAATAATTTCTCTCAGGCTTCCTGTATTCTGACTAATTTTGTTGTCTTTATGATTCTTCAGATTTTCTTTGTTCAAACATCTTCTATCTGCCTTACTCTTTCTCTTGTTATATTGTAGTCGTTTCAGATTTCCTGTAATGTTTCTTTCTCTCAGTTAAGTCCTATTCTTCTGGAAATGATGATCTTTTCTTTTTCAGTGAGATTATTGAGTATATCAGTGAAGCTTGTTTGAATTTCTGTACTTTTTGTTGTCATTTTTTACAAAAGATTAAAATTTAAATGAAAAAACCTTTGTGGTATGTATAATTTTTTTTTCACAAAAGTCAAGCTAAATTGGCAAACTCATATTTTTTTTGTCAACATTTGGCTTAGAATCAAGAATGTTTTTATACTCTTCCAAATCGACTGAATTGCTCAATAGATTATTCTCTATGTATATCTTATTCAAAAGCTCGTTTTTTTTCTCCTTGTAAGCCAATACTCATCAGAATATTATGAATATTGATCATATGAGCTCGAATATTATTCAATTTCATATCGTTATGTATTGGAATGATAGCGTGAATCATCTTATTGAGTTAAATATAGCAAGGGTCAGAAGGAATATTATCAGTCAGAAGAATATTGTTATTGTATGATCATGGAATATCAGGTTTGTCTTCGATTTGAACTTTTCCTTATTCGTATTAGATAAAGTAAGGAATATGAGGATTCAAAGCAATATCGTTATTATATATCATATGTATCATGCATTTATGCTGAATGAATTGTAATTGGAGATTTTTTCATAATCTATAGTAAACCATTTTATAAACAAAGATATAAGCGCTATCATTGCTCATATGAGAGTTATCTTCTGGTTTCATGAGAGATTAAGGAAATTAAAGCTTACCCTGTTTAATACCAATTGTATCTTGTATTTGAGCTTTCTGTTTTTTGAGTTAATGGAATAATTCATTTTGCTGGTTTTTATTTATAAATAGGCAAACTTCACTGAATATTGAAATTTGCCTATTTATACTTAAAAAATCTTTTTAGTAAAGAATATTTTACTTGACTTTTAGGTCTTATATAGTTAAATTGACCCCATATTTTAAGCAAAAACATATGGATATGAAAGATTTTAAAAAAAACAAGGTTATAATATTGTTGCTGATAGCCTATAACTTTGTGCTATCTGTGATTTTGAGCGCGATTCTTTTTATAGAGCATATCTTCAAAAAATCAGTTAAACCTATAAATGAGAATAAATTCCTGGATATAATGAATTTCATTTTCCATATCTGACCTAAAAGCTTCTGGAAAAACCCCACATGAATAAAAATATGAAGAAGCTTAGGAACTTTCATACATTATGTTTTCTATATGGAAGAGGCTTTTAAGGAAACAAGAAAAAAATAATTTCCTATAATATAATTTTGGATTAGAATGGATAAAAAATTAAATTGAAAAAGAGATTATATGAAAAAAGGAAATATCTTCTGAAATAAAGGTTTTACCCTTATCGAAATGCTTGTTTCGGTGACAATCTTTGCTATGGTCATGGTTATTGCGGTCGAAGCCATATGAAACATATGAATACTTAGGAATAAGATTTCAGATAGGACTGATATAAATAAGGATCTTTATTATTCTATAGAAAATCTGGTTTCTCTTGTAAAGGAATTCTGATGACAGATTGATTATGATGAATATTTCAATAGGTCTTCTATATGAACTTCCACACAATCATGACATTATCTGAATCCGACATGATACTGAAACTACTGAAGCTGATGAAACATAGCGACGAACGTATATTGAGATTGATTTTATTATTGCAGAAGCTCAGGAACCTCAATGTGAACATGATGATGTTTGGATAGCACATTCAATACGTATTGAAATTCAGCTTCTTGAAAATATCAGAGATATTGAGAATATACATTCCAATTCATAGACTATAACAGCAATAAGAGCAATGATTTATATCTGTGAAACCCTAATTTCGGAGATGAGGATTCGAATTGAAACATAAGGTCTGATGATGATGATGAGAATTTGTGAATCTGACCTGTTGTTTTCACTTCGAATGAAGTTAAGGAGCTCTATCTTCTGAGTAAATGAAAAACTAATGAAAGATTATTCCTAAGGATGAGATACAAGCTTGACCCGAATGCTCCGCCTGCTGCAACATGCGATGAGAATGCAGATTGAAGCATGAGCTGAGATGCTTGCCTGTGAAATATAGAGATGCTTAGACTTGACTGAAGGGATCTTTGATTCGATCATGTCGCTTCAACAACTGATTCATGAGAATATGATTGAATAATCGATACCTGGCAATGCAACGCAGATTTCAAATGCAACTGAACAAATGATCTGCCTAAATGAGAAAATGATGAATGGGTTCCGCTTTTTCCTGAATATATAAATGTAAGGAATGTGAGATTCTTCGTATATCCGACCAAAGACTATAAATTATCATGGAGAGATAAAGATATAAATACAAATGTCAACCCTTATGTCAGGTTGAATATAACATTATGATTCGCATGGGTGAAAAGGATTCAATTCAATAATTCGAATCCATCTGTAAATATCTCGACAACCATTAATCTTAATAAAACAAAATAAAGTATGATGGCAAGAAAAAATATTTTGGGAAATATTTCAGATAGGAAATGATCCGCACTTATAATCACATTATTCCTTACTATAATAATATCACTTATTGCGATATATCTTCTTGATAAGATAATGCCCATTTCACAAAGCGTAAAATGAATAGAGAATAGCAATATGGCTTATTATAACGGTTTTACATGAGTGGAAAAAGCCTTATTCGCTATGACTTGAGCTAATCCTGCGTATGAAAGCTGAGCAAATACACACCTAACGACGGCAACATGATATATTTTCCAGATAACGGCATCTTGAAATGTCATACCTAGGCCTTGAGAATGAAACAGTGAATACAGCACATGAGAGTGGAATGCGGTATGACCATGAAGACCGGTGCAGCTTGTGATAAACAAATCAGGAATAGATTGGGATAGTGTTAATTTCACTTTCAGGGTGCCTGACTTGAACTGAGACTGAACACAGGAATCCTTATCTTGAACTTTAGCCTGAAGCTGATATATAAACTGGATATTATCAGGAAGCTGAAAGACACTTTTTGCAAGCTGAGAGACAGGTATGATAAATTGAACTACCATAAATTCAGCATCGGCAATTAGCTTATCAGCAAGAGAATGACTTGATCTTAACTGATCCTGATGAACCCTAAAACAGTTTTATAATTCTACCTCGCCATTTTTTATTCCTTCAACAGGATTATGAACGAACTGAGCTGATTGCAGCACAAATAAATGTACCCTTAAATTTTCTATGGTTAATTCGCTAATCCTGTCAGATTGAAAATTGGCGCCTTATCTTGAATATAAGATAACTTTCAATCCTTTATTACCTATACCTCTCCAATATGCCAAAATAGAATCAGACTGATATTCATATTGATTCAAAAAACATATAAGAAGAGATGTTGAGCAGATAACTACAAATGAGACGATAGATTTTACCGTATTCCAATAACCGAAAAAAATGAAATTATTTAAAATAGAAGAAAATGATTCTTCACAGAGGCTTGATAAGTTCTTGAAAAAATTGCTTACAAATTCAAGCCTTTCTTTGGTCTATAAGCTCAATAGGAAAAATAAAATTAAAGTCAATTCAAAAAGGGTTGATAATGAATATAAATTACAGATAGGTGATGAGATAAAACTTTTTCTGAATGATGATGAATACGAAACCCTTACAAAACCTGCCATGGTTTCAGAGTGAAGCTCTAACAAATCAGGTTCAGCAATAAACAGATGAGATATAATATATGAAGATGGACATCTTCTTATAATAAATAAGAATCCATGAATAATTGTTCATCCTTGAGATTTCAAGACGAAGGATATATCACTTATTGAGCAGGTTCAGGATTATCTTTGAAATAGCCTGAATTCACTTACTTTCAAGCCCTCTTTGATACATAGGATAGATAAGGACACGTCATGAATAATAATGATAGCAAAGACAAAAAAAGCACTTGATTTCATGCTTAAGGAACTTCAGAATGATAGGATAGATAAGCATTATTTGGCAATATGCGTCTGAAATCTTAATTGAGAAGGGAATATATCAAAAAAGCTAAGAAGGATAGAAGATGCCAGAAATGAGAATAAGATAGTCATAGATGATATCAATGGTCAAAAAGCTGTGACAAACTATAAGGTGTTGAAAAATGATATAAATTGAAAATACAGCCTTCTGGAATGTGTATTGGAGACCTGAAGGATGCACCAGATAAGGGTTCATCTTGCTAGCATATGATGTCCCATATTGTGAGATAATGCATATTGAAGCAAATGAGAGAATAGTTTTGCAAAGCTTCACCTATGAATCGGAAGACAGCTTCTTCATTCATACAAGGTAAGTTTTATGCATCCTGAGAAAAAAGTTAAAGTGACATATTATGCAAAGCTAAAAGAAGATATGAGATCTCTGCTATGAGATATAAATCTGAAAGAAATCTAATATTACTATTTTCATTATACATTCATTAATATAAATTATTTGATATTCCTTTTGGAATATGATATTATTTTAATGGTTGATTGATATAAAAATATTGACAAATACAATATATATATTAGCATTAAGTTAAATTCAAGAATTTCGGGTATTGGTTAAATTATAATTTAATAAAAAATACTGATATTCCAAGATTAAGGCCAAATGGAATCATAAGATTTTTATATACATTGAAATAATTATCTCTAATAATATGATCATGGAAAAAATATCAAAAATAAATATAAAAAAGCTAATAATAGCCTTTACTGTAGCTATAATATTTTATTCTCAGGCAAATGCCGCTACATGTGAGATTCCTTCTAGCTGAAAATGGACCGTGACTTCAGATTGTACTTTTCCGACAGTTTGATGATGATGTAAAATCCTATGAGATATAGATGTGGGTGCGAGTACAGTTACAGTTCCTGCTAATACAACTCTAGGGCTGGATCTATCGGTGAATAAGATTACTTTTACGACTTGAAAGATACTTCTAGACCCGACATCAAAAATCAAAAAAGATGATGCATTGAATATATGTACAAATTATTGTAAGGCCTGATCTGCTGTACCATGTACAGTTCCTGTGACCTCAACATATACGGTTATTACAACAGCAAGCTGATCTGCTATGGGGACAATTACAGGATGATGAATAAAGGATTCTTGAACTACAGCTGTACTTACAGCAAATACAAATTCATGATATGTTTTTGCAAACTGGACATGAATCATATGTAATGAATGACAAACAAGTGCAACTTGTAGTTTTACAGTAAATAGTAATGTAAATGCAATAGGAAATTTTGCTCAACTTACATCAACATACCCATGATGTGATACTCCAGATATAACCCTATCAAACTGACAGATCTGGTCAGCATGTAATGTATGAACAAATATATCATGATTAACAAGTGCATCATACTGAACATATCACAATTTTGATGCAGCCCAAACTCAATGTGCATCATGATATAAGTTACCATCTAAAGCTGACTTCCAATCTGCTTACGATGTATACCCAAACCAAACACTATGAAATGCAAATAATCTTGCCACCAAACTTATATTACCTTTAGCAGGGTACTATGATGCTTACTATAACTATCGAGGGGCAAGTGGTACTTTCTGGTCATCAACTTCTTATGATTCTACCAATGCCTATACTTTGAATTTCAATGGTACTTTCCTTGATCCTGCCTTCAATTTAAATCGAAGCTATCAGTTTTCAGTTCGTTGTATAAAAGATCCCGTGTCTTATGATTACCCACCTAATATAGATAGGAAATTATCTGAATGATATTATGTGATATCATCTGGTAATCCTAATTATCCTCAATGATGTAATACAGCAGGATTATTAAATGCAGATACACATTGTATAGCAGCCTTCCCTAATACGGATGGGTTATCAACAATATATATGTCTCCATATTCAAAAACAAATCAGTTTTTCACTTCTCTATGATGACTTGATTGATGGTATATACCTCCTACTTTAGAAGCAGCTATGTCTTATTTGGGCAATATAAAATATGATGCTGGATGGTATTCTATTTCATATTGACCATCTTGAGAAGATTCAAGATATTTGCCTAGCTGAGAATATGATTTTTGACAAGCAACAAAATTACGTTTGGTTTATAAAGAATTATTACCAACTTGTACATTATTTGTTGATAATGATCCTTTAAAGTGAACATGATTGAGTTGTGCATATAATTCAAATAATTATAGTGATTGAGTATGGATTGATAATTACAACTATTGTTTAAACTGAAGTGTAATACAGCCATATGATTCTTGTATTTGTTCAGAATCATTTTGCATGTAATCTTATCAAAAGTTTTTTATAAGATTGATTTTAAATGTTATTATTTTAAAAAATAATAACATTTAAAATCAAGAAAAAAGCTAATAGAAATAAATATATAATTACTCAGACAACTTTCTGTTTGGACGTATAAATATTAATAATCTTAGTTGGTATAATATATTGAATATAATCATACCTTATTCGAATATTATTTGTATTAGACTGGTTTTATATATAGTTGTTATAACCACTCTCATTTTTTGTTCTGAAATGTTCTTCTTGTTTTTGGTCTTTATTTTATTGATATAATCTTATTGCTTCTGAGCTTTCGGAATCTTGTAGAATAATTGTGATAATGGGGCTAAGGTCTTGTCCAGTCAGCTTCTTATGGATATATAATCGTCATATATGAATAAAAGCAGCGTATGGATACCATAAGTGTTCTCGAATTCACTATAAGCTATCAATGCTTGATTATATACTGTTTTCGAATGGATTTTTTCTCATGCTATATCATTTCAGGATTTGCTTATGACATCATTTACTGTGTTTGTCTTAAGTTTGGTTCATGAGTTATTCTTTAATACCTGCTGTATATTCTCTCATGCGTAGGAATTAAGATAATTCAGATAATTAACATATATGCAATTCTGATATATTACATTTTCAAGAAGTGTTATCTTAAAAGTAGAAGTGCTGTTCTCTTTATTGAAATCTATACATTTGTTTTCCTTTATCTGATCTATAAGGGTTTTGTTCTGAGTTTCAATTTTATTTACTGTATTTGTTTTAGATCAGCTTTTACTATTTATGAGGGAAATTATCTTCTGTCATATTTTCAGTTTTGAATTCATAATAGCACAGTTGAATATCTTGTTTTGTGTTTCCTTATATAGGATTTTTGCTTTCTCAAAAGGATTTTTTCAAGAGCTCACATCAACATTTATTTTCAGATCCTGAAAATATTTATTATACTTGCTGTCTATATCCTTATTATCATATTCGAGATAAGGGGGTTCTTTCTGTGATATCAGATACAATGTATTATCCAATATACAGCTTTCTTTTCATTTTAAGAAATAATCCCAATTCTCATCAGCGAAAGATTCTCATCTGAATGATAAGAAAAATGAAATCAACGATAATGATATCAATATTTTTTTCATATGCTTGAATTTTTTATGAATTAAATCTATATGTAAGACTTAAAAATGCATTATACTCATCAGATTCTAAAGATAATCTCTTTCTCTATGAAATCTCTATCCCTTCAATATTTCAGACGGGAAAGTTCTTTATATGCCTTGGCTAATTTATAATCGGCACTTTCGAAGAAAGTGTTTTCAGAATTCTCTATATATGGATTTATGATATTCAGGCTGAAAGCATGCGTCGATTGTCAGTCATTACTAATCTTTGAGACTCATTTGAATTTATCAAGATTTATAAGATCCTGATCGGAGAAATATGGTGCGAATTGCTTTGCCATAACCTCGGCATCTTCAGGTCATATCTTGAATGAAAGCATAGATCATACATTTCAGAAAATCGCATCCTTAAGATTGGTATTGGATTTCGTAAGGGCATCTGATTTTTGGAGCTGTCAGATATACTGATGTGCCATGATCATTCAAAGACGGTATTTACGAGCCTCTGATAATATCGATTCTATCGAATCTGTAACATAATTCTGGAACTCATCTATATACAAGAAGAAATCCTTTCTCTCTTTCGGATCTATAAGCTGCCTTCTCATCGCAGCGATCTGTATCTTAGAAACCATTATAAGTCATAACAGGTTCGAATTGATATCTCATAGCACTCATTTTGAAAGATTTATAAGCAGAATCTTTCAGCTTTGCATCATATCATAGACATCAAACGAGCTCTTTGTCTGTCAGATTATGTTCCTCATCATTGTATTTGTCACGAATCCTCAGAATTTAGCCGCCCAAAAAGGTATCATCTCTCATTTTTCCCTGTCTCACATCTTTGCAAAAGTGTATGTCCACCATGCCTTCACTATCGGATTCTTAAGTGTTCTGACCCTTTCTTTCTGGAAATCATCATCAGTGAATAATCTTACAAGATCTGTTATGGCTCATCACCCAGGATAATCCATCAATGTAAGGACTCAGTTTCTGAAATAATCCTGAATACGAGGTCAGAATATCTCATTTCAGAAAAGCTTGAGCATTATATTCATCGAATCTTGTGCAACCAACTGCTTCTCATCATCAGTATTCGCCTCGAGAAGATTTATTCACATAGGCCTTGCAGTATCCGCAGGATTGAAATATACGACATCATCAGCCCTGTCTCTAGGTATAAAAGGAAGCAATGCTTCAGCCAAATCTCAATGGGGATCCATAAGCGCTATTCAATTCCTGTTTTTCAGATCCTGTCTTGCCATTACCTGTATGAATGATGATTTTCAGGTACCTGTCTGTCAGATGATATAGAAATGCCTGAACCTATCTTCATTCGCAATTCTTATCTCTGTCTTCTCTCACCTGTAGATATTATGTCAGAGAACGATTCATTCTTTTGATATATTGGTAGGTGCTTTGACAATCTTGTATGTCTGCCATTTTATTTCCGGGGTCTTATTATATTTAGAATGTGGAAAATGGAATAATGACGCTATCTCTTCGATGTTCAAAATGTTTTTCTTTGAGAAGAATCAGTTCTTGAAATATCTGAAAATATAATTATGCACGACTGTATTTGATGATTGTTTGTTTTTCTTGAATGAATTATATCATGGTGAAGTAAGCTGAGAAAAGGCTCATATGACATTCTTAAGCTGAGCTTCAGCAAGGATTTCATCATCTCATGTCGTTATGACTCTAAGAATGATTTCAAATCAGGTTTTCTTTCATTTGTCCTTTATTAGTGTTTCCTTATCATTATCCTTACTATCATCCTTTCAAGAATCTTTCTTATCTTTGGAATCCTGTCATAGGAAATTCACTATTTCAACAATCCATAGAAGAGGATTTATAGAAAATTTGAATCATTTTTTGAATTCCTTTATAACCTTATCTGTTCTTTCCTGCCAATTGTCTGAGACTGGCTTGAGCAGTATCTGAACCACACAAGTCTCATTTTCACTTAATTTCGAAAAAGCGTTTGTAATATTGTTTATAGGGTCTGATTCAAGTTTCTGATATGTCTTTATCGGTAGGAAAAAATCTTTCTTCAGACTGAAACTCGCTGCTTTTATAGCTTTCTTATTCTCAAATATGTTATATTCCTCAACCTCTTCGATTATGGCATCGGTGTAGAATCATGTGATCTGCTTTTCGATCAGGAGCTTTGCTTTTTTCGGAACGACCACATAGAAAAATATCTCCTTTTTCGCAGCCATGTATTCAAGGGAAATATAATCCTGACCTATTATCTTTGATTTGAATGATCAGGAATAAAGTGTTTTAAGTGAGGATAGCAACTGCTCCATTATTGAAATCTGCTCCTTGAAATCCCTTAGAGTCTCTTTTTTCTCATCAAGATCGCTATCTTTTTTCGGGATTAGGATTTTCAGAAAAGTCATATTCAAAGACCTTTTGAAATCTACTTTTTTCTTAAAATAAATAAAAGATATATAGAATATAACTAATAGCGCCAGGATAATTTCTAATGTATTCAGTAAATCCATATTTTTAAAAAGATTATTCTAGTGGGGAGTATAGCATAAGATATAAAAAATTCAAAAGATTGTAACATCAGATTAAAATGCTCTTGCGATTATTACCTTTACGGTATTTTCTCTTTTTAGTTCAAAATCATCGATAATCTTGAATTGTCATTCATTAGGAATACATCTTGTCGTTGCTTTGAATTTTTCCTTGATTTCAGCTTCCAGTTTCGAGTCCTTTATATTATCTGATTTATCCCATTCATAGATTGCAAATTTGGAATCTTCAATAGCTTTTCATACTTCTTCTATTGTTCTGCAAGGAACAATGTTTTCCCTTATTCTTTCACCGCTTTTTTCCAATAATATTTTCTGTCATTGTTCAAAAAGATTTTTAATCATATCTTTGACTTCATCTATATCCACCTGAATTTTCTCTCAGGTTATTCTGGATATTATAGTTATCTTATTTTCCTCCATTTCCTTTTGTCATGCTACTATAGCAACAGGATAACCTGATAGTTCGAAGTCTGTAATCTTCTCTCAGAACCTCGCGTCCCTATAATCGACTAATATCTTTTCTCAATCATCTCAGATCAATGCCTTGAAATATTCTCATTTAACAGGAACCGAATTTTTCACCGCTTTAGAGAATGCCGCATTTGCGATATCCAAAACATATTTGTTTATCTCATCTGCATTCTCTTTTCAGTATATCGGTAATATTACTGCCTTATATTCAGACATTTTAGGCGGAATCACAAGTCATTTCTGATCAGAATGGCTTGATATTATTCATCAGATCGATCTTGTTGAAAGACCCCATGATGTATAAAAAGGATGATCCTGTTTTCATTCTCTGTTAAGATATGAAACTTCGAATTGTTCCATGAATCATTTTCAAAGTAGGTGAGATGTACATATCTGAAGTGCCCATCAGTTTGACATCATAGGTTCATATGTGAATGTTTTTTCTGCTCAAGCGAATTTCTCGCTTTCCGATTTCTGTCATGCGATTCAATCTATAGCCATTAATTCTCTAAGATTTTTGGCATATACGTTGAATAGGATATCTAATGCGAATTTTTGCGCCTCATCTTTTGTTTCATGGAGAGTATGTCATTCTTGCCAATGAAATTCAGCTGTCCTAAGAAATGGTCTTGTCCTTTTTTCCCATCTGAAAACATTCACCCATTGATTTGTCAGGATTGGCAAATCTCTGTAGCTTTGTATTTCTGTCTTGAAATATTCACAGAACAATGTTTCTGAAGTCGGACGGATAGCAAGCTTATCTTCAAGCTCTTTTCCTCATCCATGTGTGACAACCGCTAATTCCGGAGCGAATCACTCAACATGCTCTTTTTCTCTTTCGAAAAATGACATAGGAATAAGAAGAGGGAGATAAAGATTTTGAACTCAAAGATAAGATAGGTCTTTGTTCATCTCCTCTTTCATCTTTTCCCATAATGTAACTGATTTTGGTTTGAAAACTATACAACCAGGAACCGGGGAATATTCGAATAAATCTCAAGCCTTGGAAACATCAAGATACCACTGCGCATAATCTTCAATTTTTGAAGCGATGTTGATTTTACTTTTTTCCATGTGCCTAATTTATTAAATAACCCTATATTTATACGCAAAAATCTATTTTTTGAAAGATTAATTTATATATTGTGTTTGACATTTCCGATGTTTTAAATATAAAAATTTATAGCACTATATAAAATATGAATTCATGTTGGAAAAACATCATAATAAATGAAACGATTGAAATGAGCAGATTAATTGATCACGACAATCTTCTTCATTGGGCAAGATCTGATCATTAAGGGTATGAAGGATATTATTCTGACTTTGAATATTGTGAGCTTTGAGCTGATGAGCATACTTTGCGGTTGATAAGTTCAAGGCAAGGACAGAAAGCATTATTTCAGATATAAGCGAAAAAAGGCCTGAATTCGAATTCGATGCTTCAAAAAAGCCTTTTTGGGATGATAATCAGGAATTTTTCGAAAAATGATATAAATTCAAGAAAGAGAAACATTCTGTCATGGAATGACGAAAAAAGGGAAATGTTTCAATCATACATGATGCATGATTGGATTTTTATAGAGTTACAGAAGGTGATTTCCTTACAAAAACCATCAATACCTGAAAATTCAAGAATGTTCCGAAAAAAGATGAAAGATGAAAGGTTATGAGAGATAAGAGACGAAAACCGATAATGAAAAGAGTGCCGATAATCAAGACCGTGAAATATATAAATTTCAATTGAATAATAGATAAGCTGTCACAGATGGACAGATTCAGATATCTTTCCAGAAAGGAATATGACAGGAATAACCCTAATAATAAGATCAGCTCTTTCAATATCCCAGCTTGAAACATTGCAGTATGAATGCTTTTGCCTATACCTCTGGATTCTAAAGTCAGAATGGTCTCTGTCCCTAAATTCGCATATTACTGCAATCAAGCAATAAATGAGATGAAGGAGGATAAGATATACTGAACGAAGGTGAAAAATCTTATAGATGATATCTGAGAAAAAGAGCTCATAACTTCTATGATAGCTTTTGCAAGAAGCGAGAGCACTGAAGAATATACGAATTTCTCTCAGCAGATATGAAAAGTAGAGCTTCATCGTTGGGAACAATCGTATAGGTCTTTCTCATTCACACATTATCATATCCTTATGAAATATGAATGAATGAAAGCCAGGAAAAATCTTTGACTTACAGAATGACAATGTTATCATCCTATAAATTCATCGAAGCTTTTTCTTGCATATTGGATAGAGAAATCGAAATCAACAAAAAGGAATCTGCAATCTTTCTTTCCATTAAGCGACAAGGAAAAATGTTCAAAAGCCTGAAAATTCTATAACGGATCTTACGAATATGTCCCTAAGCTCAATGCAAATTATACCTATGTGAAATCCATCATAAGATGAAATCAGAAGATAAGTATGAGGTAATCGGCCTAATTATGAAATAAATTATATTGATATGAATTCAGATAAAAACAATTTAATTGAAAAACTTCTTTTCAGTATAAAAGATAATTTTCCGGAAATAAATATCATGTCATCCAGATTAATCTCAGAATGATACGATAATGATATACTTGAGCTGAATGAAGAATTGATTTTCAGATTTCCTAAAGCTGAATGAAAGAATTTCAAGATAGAAGCATTTGTACTCAGTGAATTATCTGAAATCCTTGAGATAAATATACCCAATCCTATTTTTGTGCCCTATGATTTCAGTTTCATATGATATGATAAAATTTGATGATTTCAGCTTAATAATGAGATAATATCAAATCTTAACGGAAAAAGCAGACAAAAAATAGTATCACAAATTGCGGCTTTTTGAATTGCTTGCATAATTTTGATGTTATTTCAATTTCTGATTTGAATTTGCCTATCTATAGTAAACCGAAAATATTTTTTGAAAAATCCAGAAAATTCATAAATGATAGATGTTGAACCGATTTGATATCCTTTGCTAATAAGTTAAGTTACGAATGGGATAATCTGAATGAAATATGATATAAGAAATGATTGTTACATAATGATTTGTATTCAAGGAATATTTTCATATGCTCTGATTTTGAAGGAATATCTTGAATCATTGATTTTTCAGATATGACATTCTGAGATGTGAATATCGATTTCATGTTCATGTATTTCGAAAATCCCGAATTTGCAATGGAAATCATTTTAAGATATCAGTTGCTGAGTTGAGAAAAATTGGATATTCCTAAAATCCGATTATATGCTAAAACATTCGCTCTGAATGAATATTTTTGGGAGGATATATCAAACAAGGGAATAGCAGAAAAATGGATCAGCTGAGAATATGACAAATAAATAAAACATTATGTTCAAAAAACTAAAAACTCTTCTATATCCTCTTACTTTCAGGAAAAAGGATTTTTCGATATATATGATCGCAAATCTGTATGATTGATTCCAATCTGTTTTTCTTGTTCAAGTTCTAGCTTTCATAGTCTGAGCGATCCAATCGAAAAATCTTCAGGATTTCTATTTTTGGATATGAGTTTTTATTCTTGTTGAGGTTTTTTCTATAATTTTCATATTTATCTGAAACAGATATTTTGCCAAGACTTTCTATTGAATGATGGATGCTCTGAGGTGAATCTATCTTGAGAAATATATAAATCTGGATAACAACAAGGTAGAAAGCATATGAACATGAAGATTCAATAGTATCATATGGTCATGAATCCATAGTTGGGTCGATATCTCGATGTGACATGTTTCAGATATGATCATTATCTTATTTTCAATATCCTACGCGCTGCTTATAGTGCTTTTTTCTGCATGATTCATGTATTTCATTCTCATACTTGTGATATTCCTTCTGCTTTTCATATTCATAACATATTGAAACAATGCATCTTTGAAATATAGGAAACTGAGAAAGAATGAGGGAGTGGAATTCGATAAGAATTTCCTTAAGATCATAATGTCGAAATTCGAGATACTGCAGAATTCAAAAATAAGGAAAGAAGAGGAAAGACTTCTGAATATAAGCAAGAATGTTGTTTATTACAGGACAAAGGAAGAATTCATATGAAGCATTTGGACTTCAGGAATAAGGGGAATTTTTGTCATAATGCAGCTTCTGGTCTTTTTCTGACTTGGTTTCTGAGTGATCAGATGAACCGTAGAATTATACCATTTCATCCTGATAAACGGGCTTATAGAAACCATGAACAAATATGTATGGTGATTTTCAAAACAGGTAAAGGCTATCTTAGTTACCATAGTCGATGTCGATAAGCTTTTAGATACTTTTGAGAATATCGAGGAAATCAGATGAATAAATAATCCTAAGCGATTTGAATATTCAAGATGAGATATCTCCCTGAAAAATGTAACTTACTGCTATAATGAATCATGTGATATATTCGACAGTTTCAGTCTTGATATAAGAGGATGACTGAAGACTGCGATTGTGTGACCGAGCTGATGATGAAAATCGACTCTGATAAAGCTTATAGCATCATATATACATCCGACTGGTTGAGATATATCGGTTGATGATCAGAAATTATCAGACATAAATCTTATTTCCTACTATAAGAATATCTGATATCTTACACAGGAGCCGTCAGTATTCGACTGAACGATAATGGATAATCTCACTTACGCATTGGATCATGATATCGACCCATCTAAATTGGATGAGATAATAATCTCCTCAAGGTGTGAATTCATAAATGAACTCCCAAAAGGGCTTGAAACTGAAATATGAGAAAGATGAATAAAATTATCCTGAGGTCAGAAGCAGAGGCTTGCCATCGCCAAGATAATGTTAAAGAATCCTAATATCATCCTTCTGGATGAACCGACATCAGCCCTCGATTCCATCTCAGAGCAGGCAGTTTCAGAAGCATTGCACAATCTTTTCAGATGAAGGACGGTAATTGTTATAGCGCACAGATTACAGACAGTGAAAGAGGCAGATGATATAATAGTCATCAAACAATGAAAGATAATCGAGAGATGAAATCATGAAATCCTAAGTAAGATGGATTGAGAATACAGGAAAATGCTTGATCTGCAGACAAGTTTCTAAATATTGTTCAATTAACATTTTTTTGATTTTATATCAGATTTCATATAATTGTTTTTTAAAATCAATCCAAACATATGAAAAACAGTACATTTCAAACGATAAAAAGATTTTTCAGTCCATTGAAATGAGACAGGAAATTCCTTGCTAAAGCTGTTGTTTGGTTCACATTTTGGTGAATAGATAGCCTATTCATAGCTATAATAATAAAATCGTTGACGCAAAATATCCAAAATGGAAGAATCCAAGATTTTCATAACGGACTTTTTGTATTATTATTTTGAATGATATTGTTCCATATCCTTGCATATATGATGCTGAGATGGTGATATGTAGATTATAAGGTTCAGGAAAATCTTAATAAGATGCTTTTGCCGTCATTCTTTCATATCGAAAACAATTACTTTGAAAAGATATGAACAGGAAGATCTCTTTCTATAGTACAGAAATGAATCGATACATGGGCTACATTATTACAGGAAATCATGACATATATACCGATGTCGGTAATTTTCTTCATAATGGCTGTTTATATCATCTCTACGATAAACCTGTATTATCTGATTGCATTTGTGATCATGTTGGCGATTGTATGATTACTTATACATTTTCTGCAGAAAAAATGCTTATTTTACAGAATACAGAAAAAGACAGTCGAATCAGAATACATGAGACAATTCATCAGAAATATAATGAGCAAGTTCGAGATCCTACAATCAAATAAGATAAATAAAGAAATAGGCAATCTGAACTGAAAAATCAATGAAGCTCTTGAAATAAATAAAAAACAGCATGTATATGAACATATTACCTATAATACATGAAATGTTACGACAAATATAACAAGATGATTGCTTCTGTTTTTCGTATGAACACGGATTTTAGAATGAACAGCAAATTTTTCAGACCTTGTTTTGGTTATCACAGTTGTCTGATATTTTGAAAAGAGTATAAATGATGTGACTTCAATATATAAGAAGATAATAAAGAATTTTTCTGATATCACTAAGCTTTGGGAATTCATAGATGAGAGCCCGAAAATGAAAAATATAGATGAATGAAAGCATTTTGAATATACATATTGATCGATTCGGCTTGAAAGGATATCATTCAGTTATGATGACAAGACCCAGATTATAGACGATTTTTCCCTTGATATAAAGCAATGAACAAAAACAGCATTTGTCTGAGAATCAGGATGAGGTAAAACTACTCTTTTGAAGTTGATAGCGTGATATATTTCACCTAGTGGATGAGAGATACTTATAGATGATCAGAAATTGAGCGAAATCAAGCTTATGGATTACTATATGCAAATATGATATCTATCACAAGATCCTAGTGTATTTGATGGTACGATATATGAGAATCTTACATATGCACTAAATTATGAACCTACAGATAAAGAAATAGAAGATGTGATCAGAAATTCGAAATGTGATTTTATCTTTGAATTCGAGAAACTGCTGGAGACTGAAATAGGGGAAAGATGAATAAGGCTTTCCTGAGGCCAGAAGCAGAGGCTTGCCATCGCTAAGATAATGTTAAAGAATCCTAATATCATCCTTCTGGATGAACCGACATCAGCCCTCGATTCCATCTCAGAGCAGGCAGTTTCAGAAGCATTGCACAATCTTTTCAGATGAAGAACAGTAATCGTTATAGCACATAGGCTGCAGACAGTGAAAGAGGCAGATGATATAATAGTCATCAAACAATGAAAGATAATCGAGAGATGAAATCACGAAATCCTAAGCAAGTTGGATTGAGAATACAGGAAAATGCTTGATCTGCAGACAAGTTTCTAGATTTTTATTTAAAAATCAAATACAATTATTGTAAATATGTTAAATGCAAAAAGTTTGACTTGACAAAAATGTGTGATATTATTCTTCGGTATTTATTTTTTTATAATATATATTATGAGAACAAAAAAAATAGTTTCTATTATCTCTGCAATAGCTTTTATTGCAAATGGACTTGCCCTAAGTTACGCTGAGGAAGTTACTACTCCTAAGCAATTTTCTTTTATCGCTAAGACAAATGTTCCGGTTAATACTGAGGTTACATCAAACGCGATATCAGTAAAATGAATAACAGCACCATCTCCAATTACAGTTTCATGATGAACAGTATCTGTAAACTGAGATATCATGACTTCATGAACAGTAAAGAATAGCGATGTTGTTAAGGTTAAGATGATATCATCACAGAATTATTCCACTACGACTGTAGCAACAGTCACTATCTGATGAGTTTCTGCTAACTTCAAAGTTACGACAAAAAGAGATTCAAGAAGGACTATTCCTAATTCTTTCAGATTTTCACCTAAAAATAATGTTGAATTAGGTACATGAATAACTTCATGAAACATTACCGTAGGATGACTTGATGTTGAAGCTCCTATTACGGTTTCAGGAGGAACTCTTATAATAAACGGTTCTGCTATATCTTGAAATTCATCTACTGTTAGGACTTGAAATAAGGTTGCTGTAAGATTAATCTCATCTCCTGAATTTTCGACAAAGACAAGAGCATCTGTTACTATCTGAACATGAAGCGGTAAGACATCAACATTTACAGTCACTACAAAAAAAGATAGAATCATCTCTGATTTCTTGAGATTAAAATATACTGCTGTAAATTGAGCTGAGCTTGATTTGGAATATGCATCCAAGCTTATAACAATACCATCTTGAGTTACAGGTATGACAGTAACAGGTTCAGGATGAATGATTAAGATTTACCAGAAATGATCAACTACCATTCCATCATGGGCTACTTCTTGAACTGTTTCAGCAGGTGATAAAATAAGGATAAAATTAACAACACCAAACACTTATGGTACCATATCTCAGGCAGCAGCAGTTATCTGAGAAAAATACAATATAGTATTTAAGGTAAAGACAAAAATTAAGGAATAATTAATTTGATATTATGAAAATGGCTAGAATTCTAGCCATTTTTTAAAAATATAGGTAATATCTTTTTTTGATAAAAATCAATTATATTTGACAAACCATTTTTTTAGTTATCATATATGTATTCCTGAATGTTAATTATTAATTAAAATACACTATGAAAAACATTCCAGACAATACAGTTACTGCTCCAGCTCCAGAAAAAAAAGCTACAATGTCATCATTATCGAAAAAAACTGCATTCATGGCTATGCTTCTTCTTTGATTGAGCGCTTGAGAGATAAATGCAAAGGATTTTTCTTGAGATAAACAGCAAAGCGGCATTACATTGAAAACCTGATTGGATGAATATTGCTATGCAAATGCATTGGTCCATGAAGAAATATTTTTCTTAATGAATGCTAATAAAAAGGAAGAAGAAGTAAAGAAAATCATCTTGTCGAAATATTTCAAATGAGATAAAGATTGAGATTCTAAAGTAAATAGAATGATAGAGGATGTGAAAAAAGGTATAAGCATATGAATAAATGATCTATCTTATCATTTCTATGGTTGTAAGATGGAGGAATTTGCAAAGGATCTTACTGATAGATAATCATGAAAAAAATTCTAATATATATTATAGGGATTTATCAGAGATATTTGAGCCCTGATCATAGCATATGGTCAAAATCACTTAATAAGCCGCCATATTGCAGATATACGCCAAGCTGTAGCGATTATATGAAAGAGTCGATTGAAAAAAGATGAGCATTTATATGAATCTTAAAATGAACATGGAGAATATTGAGGTGTAATCCATTGAGCAAATGATGATATGATCCAGTAGAGAAAGAATTAAAGAAAAGAAAATAGATAAAATAGAGATGCTATGCAAAACATCTCTATTTTTTAATGTCAGTGTCAATGATCTTCTTCTTCCATATCTTCGTGTCATCAGTCATGTCATCCTCATCACCCGCCTCATCTTGAGGCAATCATATTTTTTATCGAGATATAGAATCAATTCATCAATGCATTTATAATATCTGCAAATATAAGCTTATATATTACGAATATGGTTCAGAAAACAACTATTATATGGATATTCTTGATAAATAGGGCATAAATATATGATCATGCGATGAAATCATTCCAGGCAGGTATTTTCTTTATGAAATTGAATATATTGTCATATTTGAATATATAGATCTTTTCTATGAGTCAGCATAATATTCAAAAGAAAAATATTGTATATATAACCGATAATGCCAAAGTCACAACAACCTTGACTCATGGATTTCTAGGCTCATTTATGTTCAATCATGAATTCAGCGGAATCAATACCGAGAGTATCAATATAAGATAAATGGATGAAGATATCAGAAATTGCAAAAATGTCTTACTGAAAAACGGTAGGACATATTGATTATCTCAATTATATCAAAGCAAGGTCTGTAAAACTATAAGTATTGAGATTCAAAGCACTATTCAGAAAAGAGATTCATATATCTTTGTTATTCAAAGAATGGAATATATGATTATGAAAACCAAAAAAACTCATAATATGTATACATCATTATTTGGATTGATTTGCAGAAAATCGGCTATTTTTATTATAATTTCTTGCATATTAGAATATTAGCATTTGATCCTTAAATGTTATTGACGGAGAAAAGATATTTGCATAAGTATATACATCATTTCAGATAACATCAAGATTTAAAAATAAATCCTTAAGATTTCATGTGAATCATATGTTCTTCACGAAATCTCCTATCTTTCAGTCGATTATCTCGAATCATTCAGCCTCCATGGCAAATTTTCATGTTGTCATATCTGTAGTGTTCATTCAAAGGAAGCTCGTAAGAAGGAATGATGAGCTTTTCAGATAATCAGGGTTTTGCTCTCAGATTATCTCAAGATTTGAATATGTGGGATTTCAAGACGGTTCAAGCTTGAATTTTCTGGCGTTCTTCGAATCAAGAAAAATATTCTTCAATATTCAATTCTCGATTATACTGATATTCTCGGAACTTATTCATTCTGAATCGAACAAGCTATTGAAAGTGGAATCATCCTTTTTAGGATTTGATCTTATTGTTATCTTTTTGCTTGTAACGGTTTTTCATATGTCGGATTTGCTGAAAAATGATTGATTTTGCCTTATGGATTCTGCTTTGCAGGCTTGCATCATCATGTCTAGGAATTCACCTACCATATCGTTTCTTATCGTGATATTATATTTTCATGATTCAAGGGATGATTTTTTCGGATTTGATTTGGCTAGCAATTTATCTTGAACATCCTTAAGGAAATCATCTGAGATGCTTTCATTGAAATCAGAATATTTCGAAGCGTATCAGAAATCTTGGAAATCAGCAGACTTATATAAGATTGCATAAGAATAATTGCATGAGTTCGCCTTTTGTATTTTCAAAGCTCAGAGAGAATTCATGAAATAACTTTCCTGTTCGCTTATGGAATAAGAGAATCATTCTATACTGAGAGAATCCTTAAGTTTGAAATTTTTTACCTTTTCCCATTGTTTCATGAGAAAGGATCACTTGATCTTATTCAATATGAATTTTCTGGAATCAAAAGTTATATTTTCTTTTGTATGGAAAAGTATATTGTCATCATCCTTATCTCATATTTCAAGCAAAAACAGATTCTTCTCGATAAGTTTCGAAAGATTCTTGTATGTGAAGTCTTCAGTCTTTATATTAAGTTTCTTTCAGTCTTTAAGGATATTCAAACTGCATGAGATCTCCGTATTTTCATGTATTGATATCTCATTTCAAAGAGGGGAGAATGATATATCTTTCATGGCTATCTTATGTGCATTCAGATAACCTTCGATATTGAATTCCTTCCATATTCCTGATATTTTTGATATTTCATTTTCTATTTTTGTCATATATGTTTCAGATTATTTTTATCATATTAAATATTTATGGTAAAAAATCAAAATAAAATCCGCTGTGAGGCGGATTTCAGAAACTATTTTCTTACTAGGAGATAATCGATTCAATCTATATTTACAACCATCTGATTTTTAGAAGATATCCTGCCATATTCGAGAAGATTGGCCTTGTATGAGATATGTTGGTTTCATAATGAATTTCAAATGCTGGAAATGAATAATATGAACATCGCTATGATTCATATCATATTCGTGTTTGATATTTCCTTGAATAGAATATTCTCGATTTTATCTCTCATAGATTTTATATTTTTTTATATTACCATCTATTTCACCACATGTTTATTTTTATGTCAAAAAATTTTTCTAAAATCGTTTTTTTGTATATATAGCTTTGAAATAAAAATAACCTTTATTTTTTAAACATTATAATCATATTTTTTTAAAATATTGAGTTTTATGGCATTTAATAAGAATATAAATACATAATTTATCAGCAGCAGAATAAAGGTTATCAGCAATAATCATGTCGTGTCAGAAGCTGAACTATATAAGAAAAGAAGATATCATATTCATTTTCAGTATCAGAACATCTCAGACAGGACAAGTCATATTATAGCTTTTCATATGGAAATTTTTATTCATGTGAATATATATGGCAATGCTCAGAAAAACAATATTGACCAGATATGTTTGATCCTGTTTAATCTGAAAGCCTTAGATACAAGCAATAGGTCCTTATTTACGCTTTTAAGTCAGTTATACATGTTTATTATTATTGTAGGTGTGCAGAATACCACTATCGTTAAGATTTTCGCAAAATCCTCAAAGCCGAACCAAAGCAATATAAGAGGCAATAGGCTTATAAGAGGTAATGAATTCAAAGAGAATACCATGGGCTTGAAAAATGAATACAGGAAATTTGAAAAATGGAAAACAAGTCATAGGATTATTCCTGATAATATAGAGATGATCAATCATATCGTAAGGTTCGATATACTGAATTGCAGATTTTCAACCAGAGATCAATCTCCAAGCATTTCCATGAGTCTATTGAAAACAAATTCCGGCGAACTTATGAGAACTGTAGAGACTATTCCATACGTTCCTAATAGTTGCCATATGATAAAAAATATGAATATAACTCATATGCTTATGTAATTTGATTTGTTTTTAAGCATTTTCCGTTTTTTTAATTTTTGTAGGCTTCTGTGTAAGATAGATTATCTTTTTTGATAGGAATTCCGCTTCATTTTCATTATGAGTGACAAAAATACATGCTATATTTCTGTCTTCCAATATATCCTTGAACTCCGTCATTATCTTTTTCTTGGTAACTGTATCGAGTGCTGAAAAGGGTTCATCTAAAAGCAATATATCAGGATCGATAGCCAATGCCCTTATGAAATTCAATCTTTGTTGCATTCAGATCGATAGTTTTTTTGGAAAATATCCTTCATATCACTGAAGATCGACCATTTTGAATAATCTGAGGATCTTTTCATCATCTTGCTTCTTTAATACGATTGAAATGTTTTCGTATGCGGTTTTCCATGGAATCAGGGAGGGTGTCTGAAATACGATTCAAATGTTTTCATTATGAAGATTTACCTCTCAATGAAGAATGACTTCATTCTCATCGAGCAAACCACCTATTGCATTTATCAGGGTCGTCTTTCAGCATCAAGAAGGTCATAGTATTGAAAAAATCTCTCATTTTCTGAGATTGAAAGAGATTCAATCCAAAATGAAATCCTTGGAATCAATATATTTCAGCCTTAAATTTTTTATTTCAAGCATTTTATTATCTTAATATTTCCATAGTTTATACAAAATAAAAAAATCCCAAAATATATTTTGGGATTTTAGAGCTTAATATACTAATAGAATCAGTTATATAAGAAAAGGATATTTCTTTTTTTTCAGTTACAGAACTTTGATTCTAATCATTACAATCAAGAGATGCAATGTTTTTACTCTTTTCTTGAAACATTCTCACCAGTTTTACCTAGAAACATATTGAACATCCCGAATAATGCAATCGTGACTAAAGTTACTACGCCTTCCTTATTCAAATTTTCATATATGTTATAATCAAATTATAATAAAACACATGATTTTGTGCAAAATTAATTTAAAATTGAAAATTTATAAAAAATCCATATATTCTATGCATTATTTTTAAGAAACTGCTATGGACTTTTTTTTATCAAGTTCTGTTGTAAAATACGAAATAATATTCCTTCTCTTGAATCTGGCATATATAGTATTGCACTTATTATATGATATGTCTTTCTTTTTGAACAGGGTAATAAAAATCATAAAACCGAAAAAATACAATATCGAGGAAATCGAAAGCAAGCTTAATGAAGTGAATATCTCAGAGACCAATAATACAACTCAAGATGAAATTTCATCTGATGTAGAAACCTCTGTAACTAACAAGGAAGAAACTAAGAAGAAAGAATGAGAAGCTCTTACATCCGAACAGAAGGATACTATAGGTGAATTTATCAAGATAGCCAAGACAAAGCTTGCCAGATGAGAATATATAGATGCAAAAGCCAAGATAATCGAGTGACTTAGCATTGATAAATTCAACAAGGAGCTGAATATACTTCTTGCATCGATGTATGAAAAGGATAAGGATTATAAGAAAGCTGAACTTATCTATAAGGATCTTATCGTATTGAATGATCTTGATATAGAGATTTATCTTAAACTTTGATTTGTCCTTTCTGTCCAGGCAAAATATGAGATTGCATATGAGATATACAAAAAGCTTCATTCCATCGATGAAACAAATATCGAAGCGATAGAGATGCTTGCCAACCTTTCCCATCATCTTTCATATTTTGATGATTCGAAGGCTCATGCGAAAAAATTCCTGAAAAATAACCCAAGAAGCATAGATATAATCTATCTTCAAGCGCTGAATCATATAAATCTGTCAGAAAGACAGGAAGCACTTGAAATGCTTAATAAAGTAAAGCAACTTGAACCATATAATTCCAAAGTGCTTGATCTGATTGAAAAGCTAAAGCTCGAATTGGAGCTTGAAAAGAATTTCAAAGGTTAAAATCCAGAGCTAAGATTATTTATTAACATCAATAATAAAATGATTTCAAAGGTTCCTCCACATTCTGTCGATGCGGAAAGATGAGTATTAGGGTCAATTCTTATAGATAAGGATTGAATGGTTCAGATTTCCGGTTTCATCGAATCGGTTGATTTCTATGAGCCAAGCAATGGTGTGATTTTTCAAGCGATGCTGGATCTTTTCATGAAAAACAAGCCTATAGATCTTCTGACAGTCAAAGAACTTTTAGATGATAGACAAGAACTTGAAAAAATCTGATGAAACATGTATCTTATAGAGCTTACAAATAGTGTCTTTACAAGCGCAAATATCTATCAATACGCGCAGATAATCAAAAACAAAAGTATATTAAGGAAACTTATAAAAGCCTGAAATGAGATAACTGTCACAGGTTATGATGAAGAATCAGAGATAAACAGGTTGTTGGAGAAATCAGAACAGGCCTTATTTTCAGTTACACAGACATTTATTCAGAATAAGCTTGTTCATATAAAGGATATCTTGAATCTTAGATACGAGGAATTCGCTGAAATACATTCAAACCCTGAAAACGCAGAAGCATGAAGGCTTAAGACATGATTCAAAAGCATGGATATGAAGCTAGGATGATTGAGGTGATGAGATATGATAATTCTGGCTGCTCGTCCATCAATGTGAAAAACGGCCTTGGCATTGAATATAGCACAATCTGTGTGAGAGCAATGAAAAAATGTTGCTGTATTCTCTCTAGAAATGAGCAAAGAACAATTGACAGATAGGTTGATATGTTCAACTATGTGAGTAGATAGCTGGAAACTTCATAAATGAGATTTGGAAGATGATGAATTCTCAAAAATGTGAGATGCGCTTGAAAGATTATCTAAGACCTCGATATTTATAGATGATTCAGCAGGATGAAACCTATTGGAAGTTAAATCAAAGGCAAGAAGACTTAAGATGGAATCATGACTTGATTTCATAGTTATAGATTACCTTCAGCTGATGACAAGCTGAAATTCCATGAACCGTGTTCAGGAAGTGTCAGATATAAGCAGATGAATCAAATCTCTAGCAAGAGAGCTTAATGTTCCGGTTCTGATATTATCACAGCTGAATCGTTGAGTAGAATCAAGAACCAGTAAAGAACCGATTCTGTCTGATCTGAGAGAATCGTGATCTATAGAGCAGGATGCTGATATAGTAATGATGATATATAGGGATGATTACTATGATGAGTTCAGTGAAAACAAATGAATCACAAATATATTTGTAAGGAAAAACAGAAATTGACCGGTTGGTCAGATAGATTTAAAATTCGAAAAGAAATTTATGAAATTCTACGATATTGATAAGCAGCATTCCGAGGAATTTTAATTTATTTGAAGTTACATGTGGTTCATTGAGCTCATGCGGCTTGAATATTACATAATTCCTGTGATGCTTTTATACTTTCATTTGTCATCTGTTCACCTATCTTCTTAAGATTAAGATGCGTATCAACAAGGATATCTAAAGTTGCAGATAAGCTAGAATCCTGCATTTCCATTATCTTTCTCAGATTTTCCTTATCTATTGTCAACTCCTCTTGTATTTTTTCTTGTGCCTCGATTTTTGCTGTATTTTTCTTGTAGCTTTGAGTTCCTTTGGCATTTTTGACAACACCGTTTTTCATATCAGAAAATTGTTTCGTTACATAAGTTATGCTTGAATATATCCTGCTTCAGATATCATTTATATTACAGAGTATATCTGCACATGAGTTGAATCTCTCAAGATTACCTGTCATCTTTGCAATAGTATCTTCTTTAAGTCACTGTTTCTTTAAATGTTCCTGTAATAGCTGTTTTTCTGTTTCTGCATATTCTTTGCTTCATCCTCAGAAAAGCAGTTTGAATGACTGTTTCCATATTTTTATTCAGTTAGACATGCTTTTTCAAAGCTTAGCCAGTTCTCATAGCTTATCTAAAATCTTCTTTCAATTCTCTTGCTTACAATCTGATAGGTCCACAGCATCAGGGGAATAGGTATAAAGCATATCATCGTTCAATTCCTGCATTCAAGGAACATCTGAATTTACCTCATTTCATATAACTATGGATGTATAATTAGAGAAAACATCGTTGTTTATCTTCTTTATTTTTTCAAAAATTTTAGATACGCTCAGGTTTTCATAGTTTGTATTTCAATATTTCAATAGGAAGTTTCATACTGTGCTTGAAGTTATTTTTTTGTTCAAGCTACATTTCTGCGACACATCATCTACATATCCATTGATCTTTTCATTAAGCGATTTCAATAGCGTATAATCCCTATACACAGGATCAGGAATCGATCCATCAAAAACAAACTGAAGGATTTTGAATCAGTTGGTGAAGCTTGAAAAATCAGTAAGATCATTAGTGCTTTTTACAACAAGATCTCAAGATTTCTCAAAAGGATTGTTTATTATTCCTTTTCAAGTGGAGCATGAATTCTTTGAATTAGATCTGATTCAAGAGAGGGCGGCATTCAATTCATCTATATACCCTGCGACTTTTTCTGAAGGTCAGCTTTTTATCTTACATTCTCACCCAGCAAAAGCCATGCTTGATGAAAGCATAAGCAAAAGAAATGTTATAATTTTTATTTTTTTCATCTTCATATGAATTATTATTTTTCTTTCTTTGTTTTTTTGGAAATATTCGTAATGGTATCGATTTTCGAACCTAGCTGTTGAGAATATCCTATAAGAGCCATCAGGTCATTGTTGAAACTTCAAAGATACTCATTCTTCATGGAGTTATAGATCATCTTGTTGTATTGCGGTGTTGGATTTATAGCTGAACTTATTTTTGAAAGCTTCTTGTTGCAATCTTCAGTGTTTAGCTTCAGACAGTTTTTCATTGCTAAATCTGCAGCATCATCGCTTAGATCATTCTGAGACTTATATTTCAATCAATATTGACTGAAAGAATTTATATATATCTGCTCATCTATGAAATCCTGCTTTATTCAAACTTCACCTCCATTCCCTGATGGAGTTCATTTATTCAGAGATAAGATAGGTAAGGGAAGACTTGATATTACTATTCACATATGGAGCATCTTTCATAACTTCAGGTTTTTCAATATAGAAAGCGAGAAATTCGTCTTTGTCATTTCTGATTGGATAAGAGGTGTAGAAGATATCTTATCGGCTATCTTATAATTCTTCTCTAAGATTGATTCAATGCTTTTGGTTTTACTTCATCATAAAAGATTTTGAGTATACATCGTGAATTCTATCTGGATACAGAAGATATCACTGCATGGAAAAGTATCTGATAAGCTTGATCAAGCTGTGATTCAATTATTAACCACCGGTGCTTGTCAAGCGTCCTGTGTTGTTTGTCATCAGATTGAAGTGCTGCTATTAGTTCAGCTTACAAGCTGATCATTTATATCATTCAACAGATTCTTGTCATTCAATATGCTATCTGCAGCATATGAATTGCCCGCTGATGATGCTGTATTATCAGAATTATCATTTAATATATTACCGGTAATACATTTATTGCTTAGGGTAGTGCTATTAGCAAGATTATTTATCACATCCGTACTGTTGATTGTTTGGGTTTGCGGATTAAGATTTGGTGTTCATGTTCAAGGGTTTGTATTATTATTTTGCAGCACTGCTTCGACCGGTAGAGGTATTTCGGCTATTCATTGAGATTGAGAAGAAGGGGAAGGACTGTTTATAAGGCTTCAGAAATCCAATTTCGCAGTATTTATATTCTCTTTTCAATTATACGGAAGGTCTTTGCTGAATATAACACTGTTTATTTGTTCCATATCATACATGATATCATATCATGAATTTCAAGTGTCTCAATCATAATATAATCATATCGATCAAAGTTCAGTCATGTTAGAGATATTCTTTTCAACCTTGATATTTTTGTTTTCTCTCCATTCGTTGATGGTCTTTGTTATTTCAGCGAATTTTCAAGTATTCAGATTCTTATCTTCACGGTATTCGCTTTTGAGGTGTTTGGTTATATCTGATATAGAGCCATTTTTTATCTTATTAAGCTCAGATTCGCTGAAATCCCAATTTTCATCGAAATATCTCTGCAATCAGCTTCTTTTCATTATATTATTGATAGAGCTGCTGCTTCATTTCAGCTCCTTTTCCATAAGCTGTTTCTTTATCTTTATAACTCCTGAATCCACTTTATTGTACAGATTCAGCTCTATGCTTTCTCATATGAACGCGCTTACAAAAGAAATCCTTATTAAGCCTAGAAAAATGAATGTAAAAAAGAGTATTCTTTTCATTTTTATATAAAAATTAATTTATTTTTGTTTGTTGATATTGTAATTGTACCATTAATTTTTTTATTTAGCAATAGATTTGATAATTCATCTTCTATCTTATCCTGTATATATCTTCTGACTGGGCGAGCTCAATATTCGGGGTTATATGTATCTTTCAATATATGCAATACAGCCTTATTATCGTATGCCAATGATATGTTAAGGCTTTTTAATCTGTTTACAAGTTCATTTAACTGAAGAACCACGATCTTTTTCAATATATCCTTATTAAGTGCATTGAATACAAGAGTCTTGTCTATCCTATTGATAAATTCAGGAGCGAAGTATTCGTCTAGGCTTCCAAGAACCTTCTCTTTTATCTTTTCATAATCCTTTATTATCTTAGCTTCTTTGTCATTTGAAACATCGAATCATATCTGAGTCGCTTTTGACATGAATTCCTCGCTTCAGATATTCGAAGTCATTATAATTATGGTATTCTTGAAATTTATCTTTCTTCATTTTCAGTCTGTAAGGCTTCATTCCTCAAGAATCTGAAGAAGGATATTATAGATTTCAAAATTTCATTTTTCAAGCTCATCGAAAAGAACTATCGAATAAGGTTTTCTCCTTACTTTCTCTGTAAGCATTCAACCTTCTTCATATCAGACATATCATGGTGCTGATCATAGAAGCTTTGATATCGATGCTTTTTCGCTGTATTCTGACATATCAACTTTAATCAGAGCTTTCTGGTCTCAGTAGAATTCCTGTGCCAAAGCTTTAACAAGCTCTGTTTTACCTACTCATGTAGGTCATAGGAAAAGGAAGCTTCAGATAGGTCTGTTTTTGTCTGTGATTCAGGTTCTTGATCTTTTGATAGAGCTGACAACTGATTTGATTGCCTCATCCTGTCATATTATCCTTTTTTTAAGATTCAACTCTAGTTTCTTCAATTTCTCGATATCCTCTATTGAAAGATTTTCCATAGGAACTCAGGTTATCTGATTGACTATCTTTTGGATATCATCTTTGGTTATATGAAGCCTTTTGTTTTTAGGTATGATCTTCTTTCATTTCTTTTCCTTTATCTTGCTCTCAAGTTCTTTTTGCTTATCCTTTGCAATGATAGCCTTATGATATTGCTGGGAATATACGAAGTTCTCTATATCCTTTTGAAGCTTCTCTATTTCCAATTTTATTTCTTTGACTCAATTCTCCTCATAGTTGTATTTCATGCTTTTAGCGCTGCAAGCTTCATCAATAAGATCTATCGCCTTATCTGGAAGATATCTGTCAGTTATGTATCTTACAGAATAATCGACAGCAGCTTCGATAGCATCATCTTCTATTATAAGATTATGGAAATCCTCGAACGAGACTTTAAGTCATTCGATTATCTCTTTTGCAACTGCACTTGTTGGTTCCTCAACTTCTATTTTCTGGAATCTTCTTTCAAGGGCGCTATCTTTTTCAATATGCTTCTGGTATTCATTTAATGTTGTTGCTCAGATGACAGATATCTTTCATCTTCACATCGCAGGTTTCAGTATGTTTGCAGCATCAAGCGATCATTCTCAGCTTCATGCTCAGATTATGGTATGTATCTCATCTATGAACAATACAACCTCATTCTCTAATTTGGAAGCTTCATCTATGATTTGCTTTATTCTTGATTCGAATTCTCATCTGTATTTCGTTCCTGCGATTATCGATCACAAATCCAAAGAAACTATCCTTTTATTCTGCATAGCAAGGGGAACTGTTCATTCTGAAATCCTTTTTGCCAATCATTCTATCACAGCGGTCTTACCCACTCATGGTTCTCAAACCAGGCAAGGGTTATTCTTTGTTTTTCTGTTTATGACCGATATCAATCTATCGATTTCTTTCTCTCTTCATATTATAGTGTCTATTTTTCAGTTCTTCGCCTCTTGTGTGAGATCGATTCAGAAGAAATCAAGCGCAGGAGTAAGACTTTCATCCTTTTTTCAAGTTGGTTTCTTATTTCAGAAAAATGGGTTATTGTCCATGTCTTCTATGGGATTTCACATTCAAAGTCATTCTTCCAATGCGTTCAATATGTTATCTATAGGATCGAAGGGTTGTCCGTTTCATTTAGGACCGTTCATATTTATAAGATTCTGTTCGAAATCCTTCGGGTTTATTCATAGGAAATCAAGATAGCTTATGAACCAAGGTTCGTTTCATTTTATCATTGCAAGCATGAAATCCTCGATTCATGCCTTTTTCTTCTCATGGCTAGCAGCGATCTTAACACTAGAAACTATGATATCTTTGAGTAATTTTGAAATTCATGAGTATTCTCAGACCCTTGATTTGTTAGTGACTTTTGAATTGTTCTGTGTAAGAACCTCTATGGTTATCTTCTCATTTATTCAATAGCTAGAAAAAAGATCATATATACTTCAGCTTTCTGTCTTTATAATCTCAAGGAAAACATCTTCACTCAATATTTCCTTATAACCTTTACTTTTTATATTATTTTCAGCATCAATCAGAGCTTTTTTATATTCCTCAGTAAAATTTGTGAACATTTTTCAGTTTTATGATTTAGTTTTAAGATAGGACCATCTATTTCGATAGTTTTAGATTTAAGGTTGTAATATTGCAAGTAATACTCTTAATTTTCCAACTGATTAGAGTATATCATTTAATCCTATAAAATCAAAATATGAAAGCCAAAAAGCTCCAATAAACTTTTGACAATTCATAAAAATATATGCTAAAATATCGAAACTTATCTATAACCCTAAAATATGGCGGCAAATGATGATTTTTTAAATAAAGATCAGATGTTAAAGATAGACCTTTTTGTATTGGAAATACTAAAGGAATTATTGCTGCACCAAAATTTAGGGTTTACTGATATTAGAATCTTCGTCGATAAGGATATATTGGAAAGGTTCTGATGTATCATGGAAGATATCGAGATGAGGATAATGTATAATTATTGAATGTGATTTCTGGAACTTCTGGATGTGAATGAGAATGAAATCGAGCTGATAAATGAGAAATGCAGAGAAAAGAATCTTGATCCGTCAATGTTCTTCTATGAGAAAGATGATAGGATAGTATTCAAAAAAGAGCTTTTCAATTCATATTTTCTGGAAGCGAAAATCAATGCTGCTTGATTGAAACAGATAGAGGAACTTAAGAAACAGCTTGAAGAATCAGAATGAATCAATTATATCTTCAATAAGATGAAAGAATTTCTGGAATTTCTGAACAAGCTAAAGCTGATTTTATGATTAATCATAACAACTATACTTATTTGCTTGGTTTTGATTTTTGATATAAAATTATCAGAATACATAAAGAAAATCCCTCTTTTAAGCTCTATAATAAATACAGAAGTCCTTGAATCCTTTGAGAAAGTCAATGAAAAAGATGAGTTCTATAAGGAAGTGAAGAGCAAATTGAATATAAATAACGCTAAAGATAAGAAGATCGATTTCAATGAAAGCAATCTTAAGGATTATAACATATATGAGTTCATAGAGAACAATAATAAGATGATTAATTCTACATCTCAGATAAATCAGGAAAACCCCTCAATAAGCGATATAAAAGTAAGGAATATAAGTCCTAATGAAAAGATATTCAGATTAGATTTGAATAATTGAGAACAGAAATTCATAAAGGTGATAAGGGATCAGCAATGAAAATTAAGGATCGATATCCCGAATGCATTGTTGAATTATATAAACAGAAGATAAACTAATATTTTTCCAGCATGGCAACCCTATTTTCAATGCTAGGATGGGTTGAGAAGAATTCATGGAACCAATTTCAGATTCATTTTGTTTTCGGAAAAGGGCTGCTTATACATAAGGCAGAAATAGAATCTTTCTTTATCGACTCTATCGTGGAATCATTGCTTATATTCTTCAGTGCTGTTATCATAGCATTCTTATCCTTGGTAAGCTCAACGCTTCATGCATCAGCAAGATATTCCCTTTTTCTTGAAACGGCAAGCTGGACCAATGGAAGAACCATGTAACCCAGAATCAGGAAAGCAATTCAAACTAATATCATTATTATCTTCAATTGTGTTCAATCCCTTGAATCGGAATCCTTTCACATATTGATTCAGAATCTGAATGTTATCTCTCAGATGGCAGCTACGGCTCATATGAAAACTATTACAGCAACAAGAAGTAATCAATCCTTATTCATTATATGGGTTAGCTCATGTGCTGCTACAGCTTCTATTTCCTGCTTATTAAGCTTTTCCAGAATTCATCTTGAAAAAACTATCCACGCTTTTTTCGGATTCCATCAAACTGCAAATGCGTTCAAACTATCATCTTCCAAAATTCAGATACTAGGAGTCGGAAGTCATCTTGAAATGCAGAGGTTTTCAACTATATTGTAGATTTCAGGATTTTCCTTACGTGTTAAAGGTTTTGCTCAAGTGAATGTGAATATGAAATATCTGTGGAATGTGAATGATATAAGGCACCAGATAAGCAATATCGGTCATAGGAAAGTGAAGATCTGCAAAGATCCATCTAGTGATTTAAATAAGTAATAATCCGATTGTAAAGGTATATTAGGATTAGGATTTCCGATAGATAGGAAATACATTATCAGAAAAACTATCCCGAAAACCAGGATAGGGAATAATAGTAGCAAAAGGAAAGTCTTGGTCCTATTTGACCATATTGATGATTGTAAACCTATGACTGACATATTTTCTGTTATCTGTTTTATTATATTTATGATATTTTTTATGCTAAAATGTTACATTAGGTGCTTTTTCTGCTTCTTCCCTATTTTCAACTTCAAAGAAGATTTCAGATTTGAAATTAAACATATTCGCCATTATATTGGTTGGGAATACCTGTATATAAGTATTGTATTCATTAGTGCTTGAATTGAAGAATCTTCTGGCAGCAGCAAGCTTATTCTCTATATCTGATAATTCAGATTGAAGTTGCATGAAATTCTCATTTGCCTTGATTTCAGGATTGCTTTCAGCAATTGCAAAAAGCCTACCTAAAGCTCAAGTCATATCATTGTTAGCTGCGATTTTCGCATCTATGGATCATGCTCATGCATATGCCTTCCTAGCATCCAATATCTTATCGAAGATTACTTGTTCATGTGATGCATATCATTTCACGGTATTCACAAGATTAGGTACAAGGTCGAATCTCTGCTTCAATTGGACATCTATATCTGCAAAAGCATTTTGCCTATTATTTCTCATTTGGATGATTCCATTGTATTTTGCGATGATGAAAATCACAATCACAGAAATTATTATAAGGATTACAATTGTTGGTGTCATATGTTTTGATTTAAAAAATATAATGAATCAATTATATTTACTACTTTACCTAAAGCAAATAAATTCAATATAAATATAAATTAAGGTTACTTTAATATAATTAGTTATATTTTCATAAAAGGAATATAGTAATATTTTACACTTTTTAATTTACATAATTAAGATATACCAAAATATGAAAGCACTCATTGATAAATATAGAAATATTATTAATTATTGATGATAATTTGATAAAAAGGAAGTTAAATCGGATATCCGATTTAACTGAGATATGCTTTTCAATTCACATTAAACAATTAAGGCTAATTTAAGTTAAAAATTTATCATATATAAATATTTTAATAACATTTATATATGATAAGAAAAAAAGCATTAAAGATTTTAGCTATAGGAAGCCTTTTCCTTATTTCATGATTCAATTTCTCGTATCTTGTCTCTTTGAATGATGTTTCTTTGAGTTGATTTTGGAAAGTAAGGAATATAATATCAGATCCTATAAATAAGGCAAATGCTGATGCTGATGACGATGATGATGATTATTATTATCACCCAAGATCTCCTGTTCCTGCAACAAGCAACAATACAACAACACTAGCAGCGAACACTACTTCATGAGCCTCAGGAGTTCCAACCACCGTAACCCCCGCAAAACCTACCACCACTCAAACAGCTACTCCCACAAAAACCTCAACAGTTCCAATAAACACCACATCATGAGCTTCAGGAGAACCTGCAAGTACTACTAATTCTAATGTTGTAAAGCCAACTCCTGCGGTCAATGTTACAAATATTCAGAAACCAGCAGAAAGGCCAGCAGTTATTAAGAATGTGAATCAGCCTTCCGTTAAATCTCAGAATACTTTAAATAAAAGCACAACCCCTACTTCTGAGAATAATGCTAAGATCGAATCTATAGCAGTTTCAAAAGAAGCCATATTGGTCGTAAATAAAACACCTATAAGGAAAAATCCTTCATATAAGGATTGATCATATATCTGAAATTGAATTTATAAATATCCGGGTTGATCATCAAATCTGAAGGTTAAGATTTCAGTAAGCTGATGAAAGATAATAAATGCAAGATGGATGGAATTCGTAGCTCCTTCGAATAGTCCATTCACAGAAGAAAGAGCAAATATCGAGCTGCAGAAGCTTATACAGAATCAGGAATATAAAATCAATACGATTTCTTGAGCGACCTGAACTTCCAATTCTGTTTATGATGCGATTTCAAATTCTTTGGAAAATGCAAAAAATTGAAAGGATCAGATTCTTGTTCAAGATAAGGTGATGACATTGAAAAAATCATTGGATTCCATCTTTATAAGGCTGCAAGCAAAATATGACAACGATACATTCTCAGAAATGCTTAAGGATATATATTCCAAATTAGAAAATAAGGCCAATATTTCAGATAATAACAGAAAGGATATATATTTGTATGCCTCTGATCTCATAAATAATAGAATTAAGGAATCTCAGGAAATGAAATATATTCTCCCTAATTGAAATAAATTCGAGATCATTTCAGTTTCAGCTTGAGCATATACTTTCAAGAGGAATGACTGAACCTTTGCCGATAAGATTTTTCCATCATATGAAGATGTTGTAAGATATTTAGATGAAAATACCAATAAAGTACTTGATACGGTCTATACGGCTCCGAACTGAAAAAAATTCTACATATATCAGAACAGTAAAGATTTGAGTTTTGATTTTAAGGAAGAAAATTGAAATATCGATATAAATAGTTATAATTCTAAGGATGATCTTATCAGTTATTTGAAATCAAGCAATAACATAGCAAATACGGCTTCAAATAATTGATACAGACCAATCATACAGAACAAGGCTACTATAAATAATCCTTCCGTGAGTTCTGCAAATCCGGTTCCGGCAAAAGCTGTACCTGTTCAGGTAATTCAAAACGTTCAGCCGACTGCTGCTCCAGTTACAAACACAACAACAAAATCAAGCTAACTTTAAATTATGAAAAAATACCTGATTGCCATTATCCCTTGAGCAGTATTGTATGCATTCTTTTATTATACGAATATATGAGAGATAAATCTTCCGCTTAGGGATTTCTGAAGAGTCGCGTTCCTTTATATTACGATATCATTATTGATATCTCCTATAATATCATTATTCAATTTACAGAATCTCTTGCCTTGGAGAAGGACATTCTGAGTTATCTCGTTTTATCTTGCCTTGGTTCATGCATGAATATATTTCTATCTCGAGAACCTTTATTCGAAAACTTTTTTTGTCCCTGAACATTTCAAGGAATCTGATGTCATTACCTGAGTGATAGCGCTTGCATTGATCATCGTATTATGAATCACATCGAATAATCTCTCAGTAAAAACATTAAAATGAAAATGGGCACAAGTTCAAAGCCTTGTATATCCTCTTTTCATAATTGTCGCCATCCATGTCGCTTTCGCCTCAAGATTTGATGGTTTTTATATTAGCGTGATATCGATACTTGTCTTATTCAGGTCTGTGGCATATCTTAAAAAAGACCCGAAAAAAGTCTCTTTCTGAAGGCCTATGTATTTATGTGTCCCATGCTGATATATATATGATGAGGAAAAATGAGATCCTGATTGATGAATTCCACCAAATACGAAATTTGAGGATATCCCAGAAACTTGGAAATGCCCTGTATGCTGAGTGTGAAAAGAGGATTTTGTATTGCTTTGAGAAGAAGATAAGACAAAAGAATATGTAAATACAGAAGTGGTTTCAAAAACCTATCTTACATCTGATGTAATTGAACTTAAGATTTACTCCATGTCTTCTTTCTATGTCTTGCCTGGACAGCATGCAAGGTTTGTATTAAAGGATTCAGCATGAGAATTCATAAGAGCATATTCTGTAGTATCTTATATTGATTGAATCCTGACATTCTGCATAAAGATAAATGAGAATTGAAGATGATGAAGAATATTAAAGGATATCAATCCATGAGATAAGTTAATCCTTGATTGAATATATTGAAAATTCACGCTTAATGATAATAGCAATCCGAAAGTATTTTTAGCGACATGAACTTGAATCGCACCGGTATATTCAATGATACTGCATTCAAAAAAATCAGAAAATATCCTTTATTTTTGAGTGAAAACCGAGAATGATGTATTTTATGAAAATGAGCTTAAAAGCTTCTCTAACCTGAAATATAAGATATATTGTTCAGAATTGAGTGAAAACTGCGATCTTTATGAAAGATGAAGGATTTCAATCGATGAATTCAATTTCACCCCTAAGACTGAATTCTATATTTGCGGTAATCCTGCAATGGTTAAAGATGCCATTATAAAATTAGAGGAAAATTGATACAAAAATATTTACTTTGAAAAATTCTAGCATGAAAAAATTATCGATATTGATTTCCATATGACTTATAACGGCCACATTTTTCTATAGCCTTGATATCATATCTGAAAACAATGCCTGTACTTCGGTAAGGAAATATGATTGCCTGAAAAGATGAATATCTCAGCAAGATCTGAAAGCAACTGATTCTTCAAGCCAGACAACTATAGATGAAAAATTGAAAAATGATTTATTAGGAGCTTCTGATTTATTCATAAAATGATATGACACAGTTTTTGCAAAAATTGATTCGCAGGCTGATTTCTATAAGGTGATTTATTCATGAAAGGATAATATCGAAGTCGATATAGTCAAGGACAGCAATTGGATACAAAGCGTTACAATAAATTCTAAAAGCCTTTCAAGAGATGAAATAAACGGATTTTTTAAAAAATAGTGCTTTTATTTTAAAATTTCTATAATGGACATATTAGAATTTAATCATGGGATATGAATAGGAGAACAGCTTTATTATCAATATTTTCAATCATATTTTTCGTTTCGTTCATTTTTCTGATTTTAAGGTTTTCATCAATTGATGATAATTGGACATGCAGCAACTGATCATATATCAAACATTGAAATCCAGGATCCATAAATCCTGATATTGTCTGCGATGAAGCAAATTTCTCATATACATGAACCATAGAGAGCTTTTCTTGAGATCTCATTTCATTAAAGAATATGAAATGAGAGGTTTCAAATATGAGATTATCCAAAGATGCAGTTCTATTATGAATTGATCAAAAACCAATAAAAAGCGATAATATCTTGAAATGATTCGATATTGAGGTTTCCTGAAAAAATATAGATAACATCAGGATAATCCAAAAATTAAGCATCATAAAAGAAATCAATATCATATTGTATTCACCGATTGATAATGAGAAGGTTTTCTCAAGTCTACGGCTAAGCTGAGTAGCTAGGGTTTTCGAAAATACATTCAATTATATGATAAAGGATTCTGATTGAAAGATAATAAAAGAGTGAGTATCCATTGCAGATAGCATCGATACAGGGTTATTCTGAAGCTTCGATGTGAAAATAGATTTCATAGCACCAACTACTGAAACATGATCCATTGAAGTATTCGAATATTCCGCAAAGGATTGAAGCAAGGTAAATATGGTAATCGTGCCGATTATTTTTTGAAGATAATATCAAATAAAAGTTATATTATATTTACTTTTAATGCATTATGGATATAATTTAGAGTTATTTCATAACAAAATGATCTATGAAGATATTAATAGTAGAAGATAATAGAAACATAAACAAGAACATACAGAAATACCTCAAATTGGAGTGATTCAGTATAGAGTGAGCTTTCGATTGACAGACATGATATGATATGGCCATGAACAACAGCTATGATCTTATACTTCTAGATATCATGATTCCCGTGATAGATTGAATAACCTTATGCAAAAAGATATTGGAGAAAAAAAAGATTCCGATAATTATGATTACAGCAAAAGATACGATAGAGGATAAGATAATATGATTGGATTCATGAGCTGATGATTATATAGTTAAGCCATTTGATCTGAAGGAATTGGAGGCTAGGATATATGCAGTATTAAGAAGGGGAAACAAGGAAATGTTCGATAAGATAAGATTCGGAGACATCGAGATAGATATACAGAAGAAGGAGATAACCAGAAATTGAACTCCAATCGAGCTTACGCTTAAAGAATTCTTCATATTGGAATATCTCATACAGAATAGGAATCAGGCAGTTTCCAGGACTGATATAATAAGCTATATATGGTGATGAGAGGATTCGATGTTCGAAGCTGATTCTAAGCTGGATGTATATATATCCAACATAAGGAAAAAACTAGATAAAAGCATTGTAGATACCATAAAATGATTTTGATACAGGGTTAATTTATAATAAAGTTAATAATATCATGAGGAATATCCGTACATCAACTTTGATTTCCATTAAATTTACAGTATTTACAGTATTTATCCTTGTGTTTTTTTGAATTTGCCTGAATTCTTATTTTTTCTATAGCTGGTACAATTCTGAAAAGAGGGAAATAAATGAGAATATCGATAAGATATATAATGATTCCTGTGAATATAAGATTGATTCTAAAACCAAGATCGTCAAATGAGTGCTTGATATGTGATGATATATAATCGATAAGAATAATAAGTTTTATTTATCTGATAAATATAAGGAAATCCCAAAGATAAACAGGCTTTGATTCTTTGAAATAAACGGAAATCATTTTTTCCTGTATTGAAAGAAAATCGATTGAATTGGTGAAGTTGTGCTTTTTTGAAATGTCACATCATATTTTCATGATCAGATATTCCTTTTTGATATTACGATAATACTGCTTATCATATTTTCCATAATTACACTTCCTATCTCACTGTATTTCACTAAAAATTCTCTCAAAGATCTTAATAAGATAGCTAATTTTGCAAAGAACCTGGATTTTGATAACCTTTCAAAAACCATTGAGATTTCCTGAAAATACGATGATGAGATAAGGATAGTCGCTGATGCCCTTAATAATGCAATCAGAAAGATAAATGTAAAAGCGCAGAGATTGAGAGAATTCACATGAGATGTCGCACATGAATTCAAGACTCCGCTGATGTCCATAAATTCAGAGATAGACTATGCTTTGAAATCAAGAAAATATAAAGAAAGCATGGATAATATAAAGATCCAAATAAAGTCTCTGGATGACATTGTAACATCCTTATTGGCATTTGCACGACTTGAAAGCAAAAAAATAGACATCACTGAAGAGAATATCTGAGATATGATAAGATCTGTGGTTTTCGAGATGGAAAACATATATAAAGATAAGCAGCTTTTAACTGAACTGAATCTGAAAGAAGGTATATTAAAGAAAATAGATAAGAATCTTTTTTCAGTAGCATTGAAAAATCTTATATGAAATGCATTCAGATATACGGATTCATGAAATATCAATATAGAGCTTGATTCCACTAGGATAATGATATCAGATAGCTGAAAGGGTATCGCAAAAGAGAATATCGGAAAGATATTCGAGAGGTTCTACAAGGAAGATAAATCAAGAAATGATTCGACAAGCCATTGATTATGACTTTCCCTTACAAAAGAGATTTTGGAAAAGCATAAATTTAAGATCAAGGTGGAAAGTGAAGTATGAGTGGGATCAAAATTTATAATATTTTTCTAGTTTTGCATGTTGTTTCACATCAGTAAAGAGACATTATCTCATGTATTCAATATAAGATCATTTATTTCTGCCGATTGGTTTTTTCATAAGAACTGTTCTTTTAGGATTGTTGAAAAATCCTCATAAAAATGTCATATTCATAATTCTGTCAATGTTCTGTATATCATCGATTCTTCATTATCATAGCTTTGCATATCAAGCTTTGAGCTTTCTTCGAGAAAAAATAAAACCAAGATATTAGGCATAAACTTATCTCTATTTTTAAGCAGAAGCTTTTTACCTGGCTTATCCTTTATATTTGACCAAACCTTTTCAAAAATAGTGACCGCTTTCGGATATTCTTTAGCTATTACTTGTGATAAGTCTGTCGATGTAAAGCTTATAGATTCTTTCGAATCCTTTTTTTGGTGTCCATTTTTTCTTTTTTTAATTGATTCGATATAACTTTATCATATTTCTTAAAAAATTGAAAATTTTATCAATATCGAAAATCATTGTACCAACTTATCTTTGCTAAAAGTTAATTTAATGAACTTATCGATTTATATCTTCCTTATGATTTCCAGAATTTCTTTTTCCTTCTCTTTAGCTAAATCTTTACTTATAGCTTCAACATTAAGCCTTAATAAAGGTTCATTTGATGATGGTCTTACATTGAACCAGAAATCATTGAAAATCACTGTTAATCAATCATTCTCTTCGATCTTTCAATCCTTGTATATATCTTTCAGTTCTGAAATCTTCTGTTTTACATCATTCACTTTTGAATTTATTTCATCTATCGCATGATAAACATCGAATTCTTCTTTTATTTCAGAGCTCTTCTTATTTTCATTGCATATCAATTCCAGCACAATCGCAAATGCTATTACTCAGCTGTCAGCGTTCCAGTTATTTTGGAAGAAATAGTGTCATGAATGCTCTCATGCGAAAACTATATCAGGATCTTTCTTCATGGTTTCTTTTATGTATACATGTCCTACCTTTTCTTTTATTCAGATTCATCAGCTTGATTCTATGGTTTCAGAAACGATTTTTCAGCTTACGGTATTATAGACAATTTTCTTTCATGGATTTTTTTGAAGAATGGTCTTCGCTATCATGGCTGTTGTTATGGTTCATGACCAGATATCTCATTTTTCATCGCATATATACATCCTGTCAGCATCTCAGTCAAAAGCAACTCATAGATCGGCATTCTCGCTTATCACCTTATTTAACAGATCTTGCATATTTTCACGTTCTATCGGATTAGGATGATGGTTCGGAAAATTTCAATCTGCCTCAAAATAAAGAGGAATCATATCTATTCATAGTCTTTCCGCTAATTTTTCCATAAAAACTCAGGCAACTCAATTTCACGCATCAGCAACTATCTTCAACGGCTTTATGTTTTTTATATCTATAAAGCTCAAGATGTGGTTTATCCAATCATCTAAAATATCCTTTTCTATGTATGTTCATTTCTTCTCTCTTATCTGTTTGTTGCCATTTTCAATGAAATCAATAAGTTCTTTTGAAAAATCCTTCATATTTATAGGAACGGCGAATTTCAGACAAGATTTCAATCAATTATATTCTTTTGGATTATGGCTTGCTGTTATCATGATTCAAACGTCGATATCATCATAGAAACCTGAAGAGAAATATATCATATCGGTAGAGCAGAGTCAGATATCGAAAACATTGTTTCAAGAATCTAGTATTCATTGTATCAAAGCGTCTTTTAAAGATTCTCAGGATAATCTGGCATCATATCATACGGCGAAATTCGAGTTATCCATAAGTTTTCAGAAACCCATTCATATCTCATAATATAGAGCCTCATCTATTTCTGTCGGGTATACTCATCTTATATCATATGACTTGCTTAAAACGTCTAAGTTCATAGTGCTGATCTTAAAATATTATTATTTTATCTTAAATAAAGCTAACCATCAATGGCTTACATAAGTCTGGAAAATCTGAAGATATTCATTTTGATCTTTCGGTTTATTTCTTTCTATATATCATGCTAATGGTAATAGATAATTATATGAAGATTCATTTACCTTATTGTTTTTCAATAAATCCAATATATGATTATAGCAGGCCAGCTGTTTCTGTCATCTATTCATTTCTCAGCTTGAGGTATATGATTCATAGTTCACTCAACCTATCATCATATAATTCTCATTTCTTTCCTCTAATGCTATTTTAAGGCATATACTGTCTGTCTGCACCAGTTCGAGACGAGAGCTTTTGAAAGTCTTCAACAGGTTTTCAAACCTTCTTGTCAGATCATGTCTAGGATCTTTGTCTATCGTTGCGGCATTAAGATCAACAAGAAGATAATTGAGTCACATCTTCTTCATCCTGTCTATGGTTTTTTCAGGATTTTCATCATAGTAGTATTTATCGAAATCAAATATAAGGCTATCATCCAGATATCTAGTTCTGTTGTTTGATATGAAATATGTAAGGAAAGTTCATATTCTATATATTCAAGCGGTGTTCTGATTATCTGAAGGCGGATATAATACATTCTTATATAAATCGTTCAGAATTAGATTTGCCTCATTTCTTATAGATAACTGAGCATTGTTATCTATATTGAGTTTTGACAGATCTGCGCTATCAATCTGTTTAAGTATGAATTCAAGTCTTCATATGCTTCTGTCTTCTCATAGATTTGATGAAATGATCTTTTTCAATATGTCATTTTTTATTGAGGATAGTTCATCATTGACCAATTTTTTATGATCTTTGATGTTCAGTTCTCATAGTATCGCGAAATAATCAGGATGGCTGTTAAAGATTCATTCTTCCTGGTTAATAGTTCAATTCTTGAATGTTTCGAATCCTGCGGCCTTAAGATTATTGAATCAATGAGGAATCGAAGAATTCATGAAATAAAATCAGATGATACCGAAAAAGACAATGCTTCAGAAAAACTTTATGAGATTGTCTCATGCATCTTTTTCTTGCTGTGTCATATATGATCAGGCGATTATTATCATCAGTATAAATGAGAAATATATCGCGATACCATACCAAACTATTCAATATGCTGCAATTACGAATATCAGTCCGTATAAAGTTGAGAAAACCATATTTAGCTTGAATACCTGACTTAATTTGTCATTTTTGAGAGAATATAGGAAATATGCCAATGGTATAAGGAAAGCAAGGATTATATAAAGATATCAGAATGGAAGGTTTTGTGTAGCGAAGAATAGAGTGATCTTATCTCAGCTTAAAGGTATAACAAAATACATAAGCTCCAATAATATTGCAAGAAATATTCAAATGCTTCACCAGATGCTCTTATAGAAAAGGAACAAGAAAATAATAGGAATCAGCGCAAGGAATATATATGTTATCTCGGTATATTCTCAAGCCTGATTTCTTTGCATGGTAAGATTATACGGAAGCTTAAGATAATTATTTATTCAATCTTCATATCAGAAATATCTTCATAAGTCCTCATTTTGGGTTTTTCAGCTTGAAGTGGTAGCCTGAAAGACATTCTTTTGATTGATTTTTAACAATTCCTCGCTTGAATATATTTTTGAATAATCTCAATAATTCAATTTTATCTTACCGTTAAGTATGCTTCAGATATTTATATCAGGATATGACTCGATGGAATTTTTTATAAGCCAAGGTGAAACTGCAAGAAATATTCAGAAGACAAACACAAGAGTCAATAAGAATGCTTTCTTGAATGATTCAATCTTGTATTTATAGAATGTATATATGAAAAGCGCAAGAGCAATGAATATCGTTCAATAGGATATATTATTGATAAGGCTTACGTTTTCCTTAGGATAATTTATGTTCAGATAATCCCATAATCTGAGTTTCGTGAAAACTCATAGGAATAGGAAGAAATATCAGAGGAATCATGAAAAACCTAGCTTAGCATAAAATATTATACCGATCAGTCATAGTATGAGCATTAGCGATGTGAATTTTATAGTGAACGCAAAACCTGTTATTATTCATATTATGAGAAGCAGGATCAGATAATCCTTTTTTTCGAACAATTTAGAATCTCAGCTTTCAGATTTGAATACTGATTTTATCTTGGAGAAAACAAGAGAAAATATTCAATTTCATTCATTCTCATATATCATGTCTTTTTTTGCGGTTGAAAACTCCTCTTCTTCATATCAAAGATATTTCAGAAACAGATGGATCATTCAGTATATTGAAATCACGCTTATGAAGAATAATCCAGGATCAAGCTTCATATCCTTTGCTTGTTCAAAAATCACCATTGGCATAGCGTAAAACATTGCTGCACCTAAAAACGGAAGATTTATGAAAGTCTTTTTATTGGTTCTTGTTAGTGATCATAGAGATAGGATTATTACGATTATCGATAATATTCATCATATCTGATTAAGGAAAAAAGCTTGCGGAGCACTATTGAACATGAAGCCGATTCATGTCAGAGTCTGCCATGCCATTATAGATGTTCATTTGAGTATCTCTCAATTATAAGCCATTATTTTAGGAAAATTCATGTATGCTCACAGATCATCCCATCATATTGGCATTGGCCTTACTATATTTATGAAAGCGACTCAGATAAGAAAGGTCATGAATATGTAAAGGAACTCAGTCGATAGAAGATATAGGTTGATCTGTCTTGTTATGTCTGAATTGAAATCATGGTTATCGATTTCGAACCTTTTAGTGAAGAAAAGTTTTATATTTGAGTATATCTCTTTATATGAAATTATTCAGAATACAGTCAATATTCAGAATACAGCCCAAGCGTTATAAAATCACATGCTACCGAATATGACAACCGATGTTAAAAAAAGAGTGAATCATAGTCATAATGATATCAGAAATCTGAAACTGCTGTCTTCTTTATTGAAAGACGGTATCATATCAAGCATCTTTTGTGAGAAGCTGTAGGATATCAAGGTTATAGCTATCGGTAAGAACAGGTATGAAACGATCTTTGTGAATAATATGATGCTTCATCCGGTTTCAATTATATTGAAATATACAATACATAGTATCAGGAGATGAAGTAGGAAATATCAGAGCATTCAAGCGGGGGAGAATGAAACCTTCTGTTTGTTTACTTTAAGCTTGATGATCTTATATATGACATAAGACACCAGGACTGCAGAAAAATATACTGAATATCAGGCTGAGGATTCATTATGGAAACCTACCTTGTAATATTGTATTATGAAAGTGAATCCTATCACTACTAAAGATAATAAATTCAATAGATAAATCATATTATTAGGATTATAAATAAATTATTGTTTCTGTCTAAGATTCTTCAGTTCCTTTATGAATAATCTGAACTCATTTTGGTTGAACAGAGCTATTGTGATTATATATAAAAACAGAATAAATAAAATCAAAATAAAGTTGTTTATCCTGTCTGCAAATCAGAAATAAGGAAGTACAAGCTTGTACATAATAAGATTCAATATTCACGCTAGAAAAAGGTTCTTCAGGAAAAACCTGTAGTCGAATTTTGCTTTATACACAGAAGTTGCTCTGTGACTTAGATAGAAAATAGGTATCCAGCTTAATCAGACAGCAAGGCTGGATCAGACCGTTCACATTCAAAACTGCCTGAAATAGAATATCAGTATCAGGTTTAGCGGGATATTAAAAAGAAGTCAGACTCATAATATCTTAACCCTTTCTTTCACTCTTCATACTCATCCTAGTATCTGAAAATTTATCTGCAGCAAGAAATTGAATATCAGGAATATCGCTCAATATTGAAGTATTATTCATGAAAATCTGAATTTCTCTCAAAATAGCACGTATGCGATCTGCTCTCAGAAAACAAGCATGAATCATGATATCACCAATGCGATTACTCAGAAATACTTATAGAATATCGATTTTATGACTGTTATCTTTTCGGTGTTTCAGTTTGAATTAAGTTCGGAGATAACAGGGAAAAGGAATCCTATTATAGGTGTAACCACAAGGAAAGGTATTCATATTATGCTAAGATAGTTCGTATAGTATCATGCATCCCGAGGCCCGAGAATATAGATTATAAGCTGCATATCAACTTGGCTCAGTATGGTTCATACATTCACTGCCAATAAAACCCATAGCGCATATGAGAAGATCTCAAAGAAAAGCTTCTTGTCGAAATATATCTTTGCAGATTTCAGGTATGGAATGTAATATTTCCTATAAAACAGGTTATAGCTGAATAATATTCAGAAAACAAGGCCTAATATCCAGGTCCAGGAATAGTTTATCAGAGTTCACATTCAGGAATACCAAAACATGACAGTGAAAGCTAATATGGAAAGCATCCTTACGAATTCGGTTCATTTCTGGTATTTGGTATTCTGAGTCGCTCAATATACTGTGCTGAGAATGGAATAAAGATTCATTCATATGAAAAACAAACAAAATATCTGTAGTGCATACTGAGCCTCATATGCAATTTTTCAGGCATTGAAATAATGAACTGAAAGATATTCAGAAGAGAAGAATAGCACGGATCATATGAATATGCTTGTTGGTATCTGTGCAAGAAGAGCATATGCCAAAGCTGATTTGAATTTATCATAATCATTTTCAACTATGTATTTCGGAAGGAAAAAATTCAATGCTTCAGTCAATCAGAGATCATGATAGACAGTAAGCAATACAACAAGGCTTACTATTCAATATAGTATTCAGATTTCCTCAACCGACAGATCATTTGAAAGTATGATTTTTATTATATATCCGACCGGTCAGACAATGAAAGAGAAGAGATAAAGCCAGAAACCTCTTTTTATAAATTTTTCGCTTAAAGATTCTTTGGAATTTAACATTTTTTCGGCTAATTATTAACGCCGCCATTATATTTAAAAAATAATAAATACAACTTAAATATCTTTAATTAGCTATTAAACCATGTATTTTTTCATAAGAAAATTAATTTTGAAAATGATATAAATCCATTATCATATTCCTGTTTATTTCATCATGATAAAATTATGTTTTCAGATAAGGAATATATGACTGATGCGGAGAAAATAGATTATATATTTAAGAAGCTCAGAAATCAGGCTAGAGTGGCGTTTATATATTGAATAATAAAGATTTCATTCTTTCTTTTCATATTATTCATGTGATATTCCTTCTTTTCGTGAATGAATTCAGGAATAACAGACAAGGTCACATCAAAATTCAGGGAATCCATCACAGGAATAGTCACGCCTATGGTCGGGGATATACTATGAAACATATCAATCCCGAAAAATGGTGTGAATCAATTGCCGGAAAGCGCTGCAAATCCTAACAAGACACAGGATATAAAGATATCAAGTCAGGATATCCAGAAAATCCTTGAAACAATAAACAAGAAATAATGCCTCGTTTCTTTGCCTCGAGCTTCCATTTGAAAATGGGAGCTTTTTTATTCAAATATTTCCAATCGGCAATAACACTTAAAATTATCTTATAAAATATATTACAGAAAGGTAAATACCTATTTATTTGTCTGAACATTCCATAATATGTTAGACTTGATGCATAACTTAAACAAAAATAAAATGAAAGCGAAAATAACCTACATTATCCTATTGGTATCATGTCTCTCAAATGCTTCAGCTTTTGCCTCTGCACAAAATCCCAGCGAGCTTAGAAAATTCATAGTCACCGCTTACTATTCTCCCGTTCCGAATCAGGCTTTTTATCTTAGATGAAATTATGAATCGGATATAATACTTAACTGACAATGAATCAGATGAGCTTCATGAAAAGGGGTATATCCTTGAATGCTTGCTGCACCCAAGAACTATTCTTTCTGAACGAAGATATTTCTTAGCTGAGTTTGAGTCTGAACAGTTGATGACAGATGATGAGCTATCGTCTGATCATGATCTAGGGGATATGATTGAGATAGGATAGATATCTGGATGTGATATTGAGAAGACTGACTGAAAAAGGCGCTGACATGGTGAAAAAGGGAAGTATATTGAAAAACCTTGGAAAATGGAGATATTTGAAATTATCCGCTGATTGATCTGGAAAATTTTAAAGCATGATGAATAAATCTGGCTTCATTGAAAAATAAGACAAACATAAGCTTGAAACCTTCATATGAAGCCGATACTATTCCAGATAAGATATGAAAGAATACTCCGGAATCTGAAATAAGGAAGATACAGGAAATGTTGAAAAACCTATCTTTCTATGATTCAGAGATAGATTGAAAATATTCCAGGATACTTATAGATGCGATTGCAGATTTTCAGATAAGCAATGATCTTATAAAATCCAGCTTCGATAAGGAAGCTTGATATTTCTGACCGAAAACGAAAGATACACTTAAGAGAAGCTATAATTTCTACATGGCAAAAGCACAAGAAAGGAAAAAAGATGAGTTGGAAAAGCAAAAGGAGATATCAATGATTTCAAAGAAATCAGAGCAAATCGTTTCCAGTTTCTGAAGTCCGAAGACAGGAGAAATATGAGTACATGTAAGAAAACTCCAGAAAACATTGAAGCTGCTTTGATATTTTGAATCTAAGGATACGGCTATTTTCTGATTACAGACAAAAGAAAGCATTATAAATTATCAGCTGAAGAAATGAATAATAAAATCAAGAGATGATCAGTCTGCATGAAAAATAGATAGTGACACTAAAAAGGTATTAGAGATGGATATAAGGAATTATCTGAGCATCAATAAAGAGATAGGGGTATAAATTATTCTCATTTACTTCAATTTGAGCTTGCTTCATGTGTTGAGCTTGCAGGCTTAGAGAATAGGAATCATTGAGAATATTCTATTCACAGTTCATCTATTATCTCTTGAACAAACTTATTTTCAATGTATTCGGCGATGATTTTAGTATCAGCACCTGCTATTTTACTCTGATCTCTTATATTATTTACCATATTTTTCAGCCTTGCTATCGCTTTCTCATTTCTTATAGCTTCTCAATGTTCGCGGTCTACGGTTACAAGTTTTTCTATCATTCACCTGTCTATCTTTACATATTCGGGAAAATATTCATCTCAAAGCGCATCTATATAGATTCAGAATGTTATATCATTTGAGCTTCAGCTTCAATGATCATCAACGGAATTCTTACATCACATATCCTTAAGGTTTTTAATATGTCATATATGTTCCACGAACTGATATCACTCTATGTTTTCCAATACTTCAAAAGTTATCCTTGTAGGATCGATTCAGCTTTTTATTATTATCGATCTTATGTTTGTGAAAAAATCTTCGTTTTCAAGGTCTTGTCATCAAATATTCTGGGAAAATTCATAATTTCATTCAAGGTTTTCCTTCTCTAACATTATATTTACGGCCTTTCTGAAAATCATGACAGTAAGCTCATGTCATTTTTTTGCCTTTTCGATATGGTCCATGAATCTGAATGGTGAGATATATTCTCATGTATCTGGATTTTTCAATCTTGCCAGAACTTCGTATTTTACGATCTTTCAAGTCTTATTATCCATTATTCATTGGAAAAATGGTTCATAAAGATCATCCCTGAGTCAGTTTATCGCACGTTCCATATCTTCTAGATTGGATTTCAGCTTTAGCTCATGTCAATAGTCGGCATCATAGAATCATATTCTTTTTACGCTTTTGGAAGCCATTTTAAGTGCAAATATGGACTTTTCAAGAATATGATTGTTATCTTCTTTAACTATTCATATCAAAGGATTTAAGACATTTCATAGATTTTCGATTATCTTCTTGATCTTATCGCTATAATAAAATAGATCTGAATGATTTTTTATCAATATGGCGAATTCATTTTTCTCTAATTTGTAGAATATCAGCTCATTATTTTCAAGCCCTTCACTAAAACTGGCTTTCACTTCATTTATGAAACTCATTATGATTTCCATTCTTTTTCATTCTCAAAGATTCATTCTTATGTCTTCCAATGTATTTCAAAGATCTATCCTTATAAGGGATATTTTTGGGGTCTCGGGAGAATCTATATCATATTGGGAAAGATCTTCCCTTAATTTTTTAAGATTAAGCAGTCATGTATATTCACTGTGATAATATCTGTGTTCCATTTCTGTTTTTTTGCTTTCAAGCTCTGATTTTGTTCTTATCAGATCTTCTTTTTCTATGTTTATCGAAAGTAAAGTTCATAACCTTTCTGATATGAATTGCTTTTCTCTATTGAAAATATCATAAAACCTTTCCGCTCATGTTATAGGGAATTCGAATATAAGGCTATATCAGAATGAAAGCGATAGTTTTTCCCTTTGGAATCATCATTTCTTAAAGAATCTGGTGCACCTTGCACAATCTTTCCTGATTTTTCATATGCAGTTATCACAATCCTGCTTTATCTCAATCATACATATGTCCTCAAAAACCTTTTTGCTTATAAGTTTGGAGAAGTCATCATTTATCTTTTCAAATGTATTCTGGTCATTTGAATGCAGTGAATCTATAAGACGCTGAACATCGGCCATTATCTCTATCTTCTGGATTGCATCCAAGTACATCTTGATATCATAGAACTTTATCTTTCATCATTTTCGAATATCGTTTCATATTACAGAAGATTGTTTGGCTCAGATATTATCATAGAATTCCTTTATCTCTTTTTCATATCATTCTGTTTTCTCTCAAACTGTCTTAAGGAATATGTTGAAATATCTGATAGCATCGATCTGATGATTCTCATAATTGGAATATAATAATGCGATGGATAGATATATCTTTGAATAGTAGATTATCAGATTAGAATTGCTCTTATTCAATTCTATGTATGCTATTATTCCCAAAAGAGTCTCATTTAAATCTTTCTGTACTGAAATTTCTCTAGTGTTCCTGATTCTTATATTCTTGATCTTTGATATTATTGCTTCCAGAGTATTTATCTTATGCATCTCATATGAGAAATTCTCATATGTATTCTTCTCGTCGATAAGAAAAGTAGCCAGCCTTATAAGTAGATTCAGATCTATGCATGATATATCGTTTTTAATGTTCTCATTTTCCTGTCTTTTTATTTCTGGATTTTTCTGATCGTTTGATCTGGAAATAAGCCTGCAATAATTGACTATATGGTACACGGTCTCTATTTCAGAATTTGAGACCTTGAATCAATTCGATTCTGATATTTTCATGAAATCATCCACTAATTCGCTTGAGTTTGCCGTGATAGAATCTGATTTGCTTGAATTGTATATCTTTATCAATTTCCTTATCAGCTTGTTTTTTTTCGCAGTTATGGTAGCGCTCGTATTATTGACACTGATTCACTTTAATCTTATAAGTGTACTGTTTCACCTCCAATACTGTGAAAATTCCTTTTTCAGGTTAGGATTATCTCAATAATTCACTCTCCTGAATATCTTCAATCAATCCCTTATTTCTTTGATCTTTCTAGATATAGCCTCTGCAGATAATGGTTTTCAGCCTGTTTCTGAACTGTTGAGATAACTGAAATTTATCTTTAATTTTCATCTTATGCATTCAAGCTTATCGATGGTTTCATTTTTATGATTGATGATAGCTAATTCTTTAACGGTTCGTTTTATTTGGCTATCAAGAAAAGCTACTTTGGATAATATATTGGAATCGTTTCACATATCTGTGGTTTCACTTAATGCGATTTTATTTATAGTCTCACAAAGAAGTATATATTCCTGAGTCAGACGATCCATCTCCAATATCTTATCATGTTTTTCAGATAGGTTATATCCTTTTATATCATATGTCCTGACCAAGATATTATCTCAGGCGATTTCCAATATTTTGTTCAATCATTCAGATGAATGGTTTTTCAGATCATTCATGAGCTCGAAACCTTCAGGGGCTCATAATAGTAATAATATGAATGTTACCTGCTCATAAAATCTTATCTTATTATCATTAAGTATCTTTTGCAGGGAAACCTCTATATATCTTTTCTTTGAAATATGAATATCATTATTTTCGAATAGTATTTTTTTCATTTTTTCCGGGAATTCGAATTTCATGAAATTAGGATATCTTTCCTTGAAATAGCTTAAAAATGCTACAATAACATCTTCAATATTCAAGATATGATTTATTTTAGAGACATCAAGGGATATTTTTTCAATCAGATTAATGAAATTAGAGCCTTGCTCATCCAATTCAACGCAAAGCTTATCGAATTTCGGGTATAGTTCTATCTCATCCACCTGGGATTTAATATCTGATATTAGATTCGTCGTAGGCTTTATTTCATTTATTTCTGTAATTTCTTCTTGTTTTTCCGTTAATTCTCTTTTTATCATTTTATTGTATTAGTAAGATTTTAGTTTCTAAAACGGGTTTAGTTTCTAAATTAGACCATAATATTGCAATTTGATTAATTTGAAAATCTTTTTATTAATTATATTTGACAATTACTAATATATGCTGTTTAATATATTTGTATTTGGAATTATCAAAACAAATACAAATATATAATATTTTTTAATCTATATGCATATGGTATACGGTGGATAAAAATAAAAATTGGAAAAAGCCCGAGTAAAATCGGGCTTTTTCTTAAATTATAGCAAAATCCAAGAATCACATTTTCTTATCTGCTTTCATGACTTCTATCATCACCTTTTTACCCATGAAATACTTCTCGTTTGAATCTTCTCATATATAGCATTTGTTCTCTTCATCAAAAATCATATTAGTCTCAAAATTTTTGGAATGAATGAATCATTCAACTCAATTCTCCAGTTCGACATATATTCAGATAGGGGATATTCATGAGATTATTCAATCATACTTTTCTCATACCTTATCTTCCATATATTCTACAATCTTCAGGAATTTTATCTTGTCTTCGATTTTTTCAGCTCTCTGCTCATTTTCAGAACACATCTTAGCTATCTTTCAAAGACCTTTCCTATATTTGCCTATTTTTTCTTTTGATAACCTTCAATTCAGATATTCCTTTATTATCCTGTGTATCTGCAGATCTGGATATCTTCTGATTGGCGATGTGAAATGGGAATAATATTTCAATGAAAGTCAGAAATGTCATAATGCCATATCTGAATATTTTGCTTTTGCCATTGCTTGGAGAACCTGCTTCGACAAGAAATATTCTTCACTCTTTCATTTTAGACTGTCTATTATATGGCTTATCATAAGCGGATTTATATTCTTCAGATCGAAATATATACCATGTGATTCCAATGTATTTTTCAGGATGAAGATACTATCTTCTCAAGGCCTTTCATGCACTCTATATAAAAATGGGATTTTTTTCTCAGAGAAAAAGCTTGAGATTTCCTCGTTGGCGATTATCATGAATTCTTCTATTATCCTATGTGCTTCATTTCTCTCTAGTTTATATATGTCTTCGATTTTTCAGTCTTTTCAGATCTTTATCTTAACCTCTCAGAATTCGAATTCGATCTTTCATTCTTTTTTCCTTCTTGAATACACTATCTTTTTAAGATCATATGCAACATTCAGCATTTCCATAAGCTCTTGAGAAAGACCTGATTCGGGAATAATCCTTTTCTCTACGATTTTTGAAACCTCATCATAGGTTAATCTTGCTTTGCTTTTTATGAATGATTCCAATATTTTTCTGTTAAGCACTTTTCAATTAGCTGCATCGATCTCCATTATTATGCTTAAAGTAGCTTTTTGCTCATGAGGGTTAAGGGAACATAAGTTGTTCGATAATTTTTCTGGAAGCATCGGTATCACCTTTTCTGGAAGATAGATACTTGTTCCTCTTTTCAGAGCTTCTTTGTCAAGCTCTCTGTTTTCTGTAACATAATGGGTTACATCAGCTATATGGACTCAGAGTTCATAATTTCAGTTCGGCAATAATCTGACTCAAATCGCATCATCAAGATCCTTGGCATCGGCTCAATCTATCGTGACTATCAATTCATGCGTAAGATCAGTCCTTTTTCCATGATCCTTGAAAGATTCAAGTCTTTCTGTTTCTTTCAATACATCATTTGTGAAGTCGAGCCTGACATTGTTCTCATATAGGATGATAAGCTCATCGATTTTTGGCATATCCTTATTTCAAAGGACTTTCTTCACTGCTCAGAAAGGCTTTTCCAATCATCAGGTGACATATACCAACACGACATCATTATTCTGAGCCTTGTTGAAATCTTTTTCATTTATGAATATATCCTTTCATCACCACGTATTGTAGATTTTCACGAATCAAAAAGGCTTTCCCTTTGTTTTGAGGAATACTCAGACAAGATCGTTTTTTGTCCTGGATAGTATCTCTATGATTTCTCATTCTGCCTTTTTCCTATCCAGAGCATCTTTTATTATCTTTATCTTAACAATATCTCAGGAAAAAGCATTTGCTCTGTCTCTCTTGAAAATGAAATATTCTACATTCTCTTCATCAACGACAATTCAATAATTCGAATTGATTTGCTTATAAACTCATTTCTTATACATAGGTGTATTTTTTTGTAATATTTTATATTATATGCTATAATTTTTTTAAACAAATAATTATATTTTTAAAGGGGAATTATGTCTAATTACGTATCTGTCGAATCGAGTTTTGATGAAATTAGGAGAAAAAACTTCTTCCATTATTGATTCATCTCTTCTTTTGTCTGGATGTGTTTTCACTTCACGCTTGTATTTTTCTTTTTGCTTCAGCTTAAAAGTGCTCTTATAGTCTGAATATTCTTGTGATTGGGAAATTTCATATCATTTCTGGTAGATTCTCCTGTATGAGTTATCCAAAAATATTTCAACGCAAAGAAGATTTTTATAGCCTCTGCAACCTGAATGCTTATAGTTTCCGTAATATTCCTTTATTTCATCTGGTCAGCCTGATCCGTGGATATGAGCCTTCCGAAAGATATATTATCAAAGACTATGCTGACAAAGATTATATCCTCAATCCCGAATGTACTGCTACTGGTAATTTCTGTCATCCTATATTGAGTCATCAAGGAATTAAGCGATGTAACATCCCTGTCTTATATAATGAACAATGCGGATCCGTCAGAATATGCTGAGCTGCTTTCTAAGAATAATATCTTTTCAGGGCTTTGAGCATTGGTCTGACTTGTATTATCTTGAGTGATACTTGCATTCAATTCCTTTGTTGCGGTATCAATTCTCGTTGTGATCGTAAGTATATTCATATTGTTTATCACGAAATATTTCGATAATTCTAATGATTCCATAAATTTCAAGCTGGAAGATATAAAGAAACTGAAATTGATCTCAGCGAAAGAAACCATAGAATCAGTTAAGCAATATACTGTCACACAGGTATGAAAGACGGATTTCGGTCAAGTGAAGCAAGGTGTGAAATTCATATTCTTGAAACCGCTTGAACTTAAAAACAGCATAAATTTTGAGGAAATCAAAAAGACAACGATCGAAGATCTGAAATCCTTTCAGAAGATATTATTCAAGGCTCCGTATAGCCATAAATTAATCATAATGTGACTCATAGTCACGCTTTTCTGATTCTGGGATACTTTTGTAACTACATTTCTTATAGACTTCCTGAATAATATATTGAACCAGAATAAGGATAATTTTATCGCCCAACTGATGACTTGATATATATTCATAGCGGTTTTAGCTGTACCGGCATATTGAGCGCAGATACCTCTTATAGGCCTTTCAAAGAAGATATGAACCTTTACTGTGACTTTAGCTTGAGTTCTTATATCATGAATATCAGTATTGTTTTTCGGATTCTTCAACACATTCATAATGGTCCTTATCCTATGAGTATTGAACAGTTTATGATATGCTGCAGCGATGCCTCTTTCCCAGTCTGAATTCAGCGATGAATATAATCAGGTATATGCGGAAAAGAATAAATTATCAGAGATAGATTCGAATGCATCTTCGGCCCCTTTGAAAATGGTCCTGAATCTGGCGAATGTCGTATGACTTGTCGTCTGATGAGCCCTTGTCACTATCTTCTGATATATATGAACATTCATAGTATTCTGATTGTTTCTGATATCCTTATTTGCCATAAGCATAATAAAGAAAGCAGAATGGAAATTATAGGAATCAATAATAAAAAAATAGATATGCGATTTATCGCATATCTATTTTTTTATTATTTCCATTCAAGGTTTATCTCCTTATTTCTGAAAACCTCATATTTCACGCAAGATAGGAATTCTTTCAGATTATCTCATTTGACCACTATCTTCTGATGGAATTCATTATTCCTTTTCATGAAAAGCTCTTTGTCATAGAATATCGTATTTGAAGATATATTATTGATTTCAAGCTTGTTATAGAGCTTTATTATCATATCCTTCATCTTTTCCTTACTTTTGGATCTTACCCATATATAGACAAGCTCCTTATAAGGCGGATAATTGAATTCTTTTCTCTCATTCATGCTTTGTGTCACGAAATCCTTGAAATTTCATTCCTGAATCAGCTTTATGAAATTCGAATCGGGAATATATGTCTGGATCATTATTTCCGATCCTCTTTTCATATTGTACGTGATATTATCGTAGACCTGCTCCTCTATATTGTATTCAGGTATAAGGAACTCAAGCTCCAAGAGAAGGAAACATACAAGCCCTAGATTATCTATGCTTATGGTATTTATTGATTCTGTTGCGATTATTATCTGGGAATTCCTGATCTCATCTATAAGTATTCATTCCTTATGTATCTTATCTGAATCTAGACGGGTTATAATAGTGTCGTTGAATGTCTTTTTAAGGTTTTCCTCTATTTTCTGAACTCAGGTTCATATGTTTATAAGGTTGGTGCTTGAACATTTCGGACATTCCATAGGGATGTTTTTCTCAGCATTGCAATGATGGCAAATAAGGAGAGGTTTCGGATATTTATGGATAGTCATTCAAATGTCGCAGAAATCGCATTTCACCTGATATGAACAATTCTTACATACTATGGAATGAGCTTCTCATCTTCTGTTCAGAAATAACAGAACTTTCTTTCATTCGCTTATGTTGTTTTTAACAGCCTCAATAATATTCTCGCTTAATAAAGGGAAAATATTATTGGAATAATTCAAATCGATGGTTGTTATCATTTTCTAATTATCAAATTCGCTTTTTATAAATTTCATGAAGTTTTCAACATTTTCAAAATTATGATAAATCGAGGCGAATCTTATATATGCGACATCATCGATATCCTTAAGTTTGTGCAAGATATCTTTTCAGATCCTTTTTGAAGTTATTCATTTTTTGTTTGATGCCCACTCGCTTTCAAGGTCGTTTATCATCTGCTCGATCTTATCTATGTCCATGTTTCTCTTATTGAAAGACTTAAGTATGCTTCTTTGAAGCTTTGTCCTATCATACATCTCTTTCTCTCAATTATTCTTTGTTACTAGGAAATTCACGAATTCCATCCTTTCGAATGTAGTGAATCTCGCTTCACATTTTTCACACTCTCTTCTTCTTCTGATTGATTTTCAATCTTCAGTTATTCTAGAATCTATGACTTTCGTATCTAAGTTCTTACATTTTGGACAACGCATAAGAAGGGGATTATGGATTAATATTAATTATTCAATGTCAGATTTCAGCTTCAGGCTTTTTCTACTGTGACTCATTTCAAAAAATATCTTATTATCTGATCATATGTGAATCAGTTTTTTGTGGCAAGATAGGTTGATCATGCTCAGCTTATTCAGACTCAATGTCATTTTAGTCATCCGCCTGGATCTCAGGCAGGATCCACTACGCTTTGGAAATATGCGATATCTTCACAAACCATCGTAAGAGGGTATGATCAGGATTTTTTCCTGTCCTCGCAATACTGCTTGTATGATTTCGTGTTTCATGCGCTTTGGTTGAAATACCAAGGCTTTATGAGCTTTCAATCATATTTGATCACGATATTGTTTGTTTCATCAACATATTTTCATATGTTCGGGCTCCTTTTCTCATACTCATAACCTAGATATTTCTGGAATTCGTTAGGATTATCCGATCAGTCATAATATTTACCTGGAAATTTCCTGTTAGCAGGATCGGTATACCACATTGCATAGCTCCTTGCAGCGACAAGGATAGTCTTTACCTTTTCCGGATTATCATTGTTTGAGATCTCACCGAGTCATCTCAGATAATCCTCAACCGGCAATTCATTTACCAGCATGAGCTTTCAATTCTCATTGTATATGGTAATGCTTCATCTGAACTTGTTGTCGTTGTATATCTTTTTGGTATCCCATGCTGGAATTCTTGACCATGAAGGAATCTCCAGAATCTTTGCATCCAGCGTAAGTCTATCGAAAGCATATCTTTTTCCATTGAAGTAAAGTCTCATCATATTGCTTCATTTTGTCTCGAACTTCAAAGGTCATATTATGTATCAGCTTTTGGTTCAAAGCGTTATCTTCATCTTTTCACCTGTAAGCGCCTTTATATCAACTGTGTTTCAGCTGTATGACAGCCTCACTTTTATCGTAGGTCATTTTACAAGATTCGAGGTAGTCACAGCTTGTTGATTCGGTGCGGATACGTTTGCAAGATTTATATTCGGATTATCAATATATGTCAGGCTTTGGCTGGAATACAATTTCTCATTGGCTCTCATGCTATCCAATATGGGATATAGGTTGTCTCAAGGACACGAAGTATATCATACATCCCTATGTCAGGAAAGGTTGAAGACTGTGAAATCCTTCAGAAGACATGTTGTATCTGATTCACTGCATTCCTTATGTCACATGGAAGTCTTATTTATATCTATTCAATATTTTTTCTCAAGATATTCGATGCTTGAATCTATTCATGTCCTTTGAGAATATGGAAGCTGATTCACTTGAAAATTTCATATCACACTCACTCAAACTGTGCTTTTATTATTCCATAATGCATGAGCTGCAACCACATAATCTCATCAAGCCCTTCACTCATATATCTTACCATCCCTTCAGATAAGGTAATTATATCAGATATCTCACCATCCTCTTGTTATTGCATGATAATAATATATTCATCGAACAATGCTTGAATCATCCTGCTCATCTTTATATTCTCAGGCTGTATGATGTATGATTATCTTTTCTACTCTTTTTGTTTTTTCTATAGGCCAAACAAGCTCATGTCAGCTTTCTTGCCTGATCATATCCACAGGACTGTTCTGTTCTGGAAAATTGACTGATAGATAATTGTTTATATCTATTATCCTTTGCTCAGCTTTTATCTGATATGGAGTTTTCGGTGTTGTATTCTGTGACTGCTTCTGAAAATAACTGACCCAAAACGGATTATCCTCATATCTCAATGATTCGTCAGCTCACCATTCGCTCCTTGTTACTATATTTGAATCTGAAGCATTAGCATTTATATAGTCACTGTTGAATTCGATATTTTCACTGTAGCTTTTTGTATCTATTCATATAAGAGAAATATCGGTTCATGAGATATCCTTCTTGGATTCGATTTCATAATCCAAGCTATTCTTTGAGTTAAGAAAAACGGGTTCTGTATAGAAATATTCATCTTTCAATATCCTTCAGTCTCAGTCATTGTCAATCTGTATGCTGATTTTCTTTTCATTGCTATTAAGTGATATCGAAATATCCTTAGCCAAAAGATCATCGGTTTTCTTTATCTTGAATACGAAAGTATCTTTAGGTTTTAAGAATGAAGAATTCAATTTCACACTATATGATGAGATTTTCAAAGGAAGATCAACATTGCTTGATTCTTGAGCATATATAGCATTTAATTCCAGAATCTTAGAATCAGTCTCTGATTCGAATGTATATGTTCTTTTGAAATCAAACATATTTCATATCGGAGCGAATATATATGATAAAAAGAAGAATGATGTCAGAATGGCTGTTTTTCTCATCTTTTGGAATTATTTTTTAAACTCTTTTTGCAAATTTATCAAAATCCATTAATATGGCGGAAATTTTAATAATTTGCCAAGGTATTTTATGATTTTAAAATCAGAAATCAAGGATTTTGTAAAAAAGGTATTAATCCTTTGAATACTGCTATCATTACTTATCAATCTTTTTGTAACTTATATTTCTGGTATAAATTGAAGCACTTTTGCCGAATCAAATGATACTAAATTCGTCAGGTCCGATTCCAGATTCATATGAACGACATGAGTTGCCGTTTCGCTTAATGTATGATCAAGATTCAAGGAAGCCAAGGAAGTGCCAGTGAATATTTTCACCGATGTCATGCCTATATCTTTCATTCTTGCGAATAAGAAAACCGCAAGGGATAAGATCATAATATCAAACATGATAAATCTCTCAGAATATCTGAATATCCTGAGAACCGATGTGAATAAGCTATTGGATCAATCCACAGACAGGGAATCCATGCTTCAGAGCTTTCAGGATCAGCTTGAGCTCAGATATACCAATACATCTTCCGAAATCAGGACATTGCAGCAGCAATGAACAGAGCTGCAATCCACACTTACCAATTCAACTGCTAAGATAGATAAGCTTAAGACAGATCTGACTTTGGCATATAAGGCGATGGATTATGATAAGACTCAGGAAAGCCTTGATAATTATCTTAAAGAGAAAGACTCGAACACATATTCTAACACTTACCTTATATTCATATCAAAATTCATAGCATCATATACTATCCTCAACAATTATAATAAAGTACTCCTTGATACTATAATAAACAATAAGGAAGCTTTGGTTAAGGATGTCACAGTTGTTCTTCCTGATAGTTCCACAGCATTGATGAAACAGCTTAAGCTTCTTAATACAGAGGCTGAATTCAAAAGCAGGGCAGTTCCCCAATAATCAGATGTTTGAAATTTCAAATCCCTTATCGTCGATATAGACGATAAGGGATTTTTTCATAAGACAATCAACGGTATTTTATCAATTAAAAATAGATTTTGGCAAACCTTTATTTTGCAATTAATAAAAAAATATGGTTTAATGATATAGAAATCTGTAAACAAAATTAAAAAAATAATCAAATTTCTATGCTACAAATACAAAAATATATTCTTGAAAATAGGAGAGATCTAAGGAAAAACCTTAGAAAAACCGTTACAAGCCCTATCAAAGAAACGATTCATGAATTTGAGAAAACATTAAGGACATATTATATTTTTTCCAAAAAACATATATTGAACAGGAGAATGTATACCTTCTATTCTGTTATATTTTTTTATCTGTTCATCTTCAGGGATTTCGCATGGGCAGATGAAACAACCTCTGCAGCAGCATCAACTACAATAAACTGAGCAATAGATATACTTAACTGAGTGATATCAATAGTCGCACTAATATCACAGCCTTTAGTTATGTTCATCTGATGGCTACTTTCACCTGATTGGACATTCTGAGATATCATATGACTTAGGCCTGCATTGCATACCATTTGGATAATGGTGGCGAATTTCGTATATGTGATATTTGCCTTTATGCTTGTCGTGATAGCATTCATGAATATATTCTGAGACAGCAAATGACAATTCGCCATGAAGCAATCATTGCCAAGGCTTGTAGTCTGAATACTTATAGTCCCTTTCACTTGGTTCATAGTCAGTGCTGTATTGAGCGTGAGCAATATACTTACTGCTTCGGTTCTCTCATTATCATATGATACAATCGCCAAGAATCCTGCTTGAAGCGCAATATTAGATAAAGCTATAATTCCTAAAAGCATAAACATAGATCTTACTGATGATAGTGATTGGGAAACATGATTAGGAGAGGAATGAATGACAGCAGAAGATACTGCAGCCGCTCAGGCAGAGACACATGCTGCAGCTACAGGTGAATGATGAGATTATCACAATGTAGATTGTGCGAAAGAACCTGATAAATGTATAAAATTTTCTGATCTTATGTGAAACTGAAACGGAGCATATAATGTTCTGACCATATATGCATACTGAATTTTCAAAATAGACAAGCTTAAAGAGCTTTCAGATAAGCAGACTTTGACTTCCGTCAAGAAAGTGTGAGATATATTCAAGAAATTGACATTCTGAGTTATATTCGCATTGGTTTTCTGAATACTTATAATTGCAATCGCCTTTGCCCTTTTCTCCCGTATGACAATGCTCTGGCTTTTTGCTATGTTCTCGCCGGTATTCGCGTTAGTATATTTCTTCCACTGAAAAGGATGAAAGATGATGGAGGATATAAATAAACATATTTCAATAACAAAATTCATATCTCTTGCGATGGTTCCAGTATATGTATCTGCTGCTTTAGCCTTTTGACTTACATTCCTATCTCTTGCAATGAGTGCAAACTATGAGTGAAGCGAATTCATATCTTTGACGAATTCATGAAATACGGATGAGAACTGAGATCAGACAATCTCATTCTGACAATGAAACTGAAAATTCGACCTTACTATAATGTGAAATTATGATTCATGAACAAACTGAGTCTTCTGAGATGTAATGGATGTAACAAAATGAATGATATCAAATATAATAATATCATTTCTAGCTCTTGTGATACTATGGATGGCTGTAATGGCTGCGCTGAAAGCGAATGAAATCACTTGAAAAGCAATTGCACCTATCGCTGAATTCGGTAATTCTATCGGTAAGCTTGCCATGGATGCTCCGAAATATATTCCGCTGAAAGTACCTTGAACATGAAAATGAATGAGTATGGAATGATTGAAATCATTCTGATGAAATATCGAGCGTGCCATTTCTAATGCGGCATCTGTTGAGGGTAGTAAGCTTTGAACGAAATTCGGTGAAAGTCTGGCTTCAACAATGTGATATCATACCCAAGATTGGTATAATAAATCTAGGGAAAATCTAGATAAACAACCCACAAATGTAAAATCTGAGCAAGCCGCATGGATAAGTAATTGAATAAAGATGATGGATATAAAGGATCTGCCTGATTTAGCTAAAGACAAGCAGAAACAGGAAATGCTAATGCAACATATAGAGAAGCTGACTATTAATCCTGATGCGAAGAAAAAGATCCTTGAGGATATAAAGATCTGAACTTTAGATAGTATAGTGAAATGATTCCATGAGTTAGATATAGCTTTAGATTGATATCTATGAGAGAAAGGTATCCATGATCTAAAAACAGCAACATGACTGAATAAATTATTTAAAAATAATAATGAATGAAAGGTTGATGCAGATAATGAGATAAAGATAAATAAACCAAAGATCGCTGCAGCCAATGGATTAGTGAAAGATACGCAGAATGTTACTGTCGTAATCGAATGAACAGATAAGAATAATAAACCTGCGAAACAAACCGTTAAATTCGAATTGAGCTCATTCAAGGATGAAAACAATAGAATGGTGCCAGATGATAAGAAAAGAGAAATGATCGAAGCAAAACTGACTGAAGAATGAATAGAATTAGATAAGACAGTTGTTGATTCTATCGCTGCCAAGATAGTATAACCGATTCTGTAACAATCAAATAATCCCGCCGTTGGCGGGATTATTTTTTTCCTCCTTTTTCAGATTATCCCTTTGAGGGATTCCTTCTGCTTGTACTGGAAGAGACCGTCGTTATATCCTTTCTGATAGCCTTCAAGGAAGGTTTCGAGATATACTTCAGGCGATACGCAGGTTCTTGCCACATCTGCGATCCCCAATCCTCCAGTGATGCTTTTCGTTTGTCTTATGAATCCGTCATCGTAGCCTTTCTTGTAGCCATTGTCGTATCCGTTTGTGTAAGACATGTCTGTAATCCTCCTTTATTTTTTTGTTTTTGCGAGCTCAATATAAGAAACCATGAAAAGAAAAATATTGAAAAACCCAAGAAATATTTTAAAATTCAATCCTGGGGTTGAAATATCTTTTAAAATATATATGATAACGGTACTAACAAATAGATTATGAAGAATCTTAAGAAATACCTATCTATCCTGATTATATCATTTAAGAGCTATAATGTTTTTTTGTGAGACATATTATGAAAAAACATCATCTACATAATAAGGGTTCTTGTCATAATAACGATGTTCAAGGCCATATACAAATTCTGAAACGCTTCGAATACTTCCTATACGCTGGAGCAGGTATCATGGTGACTTATTTTCGTCCAAGCTCTAGTCACTAGCAGGCCTCAGGTTGCTGAAGATATACAATCAGAGATAAAATCCTGAAAGATAACGAACTATCTTCTTAATCCTATCTCGTATCTATGATATAAATTCATAGTCAACTTCACTCAATATTCCTATAATCTTGCCATAAACCTATCCATATGAATAATCTTGTGATTCCTATATCTCGGATGAATAGATACGAGCCTTTATTGAATATTATGATGAACAGTCTTGCTTATCTGATCCATGTTCATACAATACTTCGCATATTTCCTGATATGACTTTTTGCTTTCTATATAGAGGATATCGCCTGAGTCAGGATGATATATAATTTTCTGGATAGGCTTTTTGGATGAAACATATTGCCGATTCCTTTTTTTCCGGCTTTCATCCAAAACATAGTATATCTTTCGCCTTTTGCTTATACAGGTTATACATCATGACTGATATTTTCGAAATTCGAAGGAGATAAGTTCTTATATTATCTGTCCGTCCAGTTCACATGGATGCTGATATATGTCATAGTGATAAATCTGATATACAGAAATGCAAGAAAACATTTAGTAGTTAACTGAGGATAAAATGAAAAATTATTTCTTATTCCTGCAGAACAATCTTAAGATAGTCATTGAATATAAGGCTTCTTTTCTGATTCAGGCATTTACGATGCTCATATCGAATACAAGCTTTTTCCTGATATGGTATTTCATATTTGATAGGTTCTGAACATTCTCTTGATTTAATTTCTATGATTATCTTATTCTTTTCGATACTCTGCTATTTAATTTCTGCTTTGTGCATATATTCTTCTGATGATACGGAAATATCGCGACATGAGCTACAAACTGAACTTTGGATAATTTCCTTCTTATGCCGAAATGAATCCTTTCAAAGCTCTTGGCTTATTGAATGCCAAGCTCGATTTTCTGAGACCTCATAAATGCGCTTTTGATACCGCTTTTTGTTCCTGGTTTCACATTTTTCATGTTTCTTAAAGTATTATATTTCAGCCTGATCTGAAGCTTCGTGTTTCTGGGCTTCATAATAATCACGACTTCATTAAGTTTTTTCATATGAAGCTCTAAGGAAATTTCCAGGGCATTGTTCGAACTGATATTATGACCTTGAAATTATCCTGAAAAGATATTCGAATGAACATTTCTGAAACTTATCTTTGTAACGATAATCCCTGTTTACTACACGTTTTATCTGCCTTTCAATCTAGTCAGGAGCTTCGAGTGGCAATGATTCATAATACTTCATCTGTCGGCATTGTTCTTCATGTGAGCATGATATATAGTGTTTTACAGGTGACTCAAGAGATACGAGAGCTGAAATCTCATGATAACCAATATTTAAAATTTATCATAACCTTATGAAACCAATAATCACAGTAAAAGATCTAAATAAGACCTTCAAGCAGGAAATCAGGAAAAGCTGATTCAAAAATAAGCTGAAATCAATATTCAAGCCTGAATATAATGATTTTGAGGCAGTATCCTCTATAGGATTTCAGGTGATGGAATGAGAGAAGGTCGCATTCCTATGACCGAATTGAGCAGGAAAATCCACAACCATAAAGATGTTAACATGAATATTGCATTCCACATCAGGAAGCATAGATGTAATGTGATTCGATCCTGCAATCGACAGAGAGAAATATGTATATAATATCTGAGCTGTTTTCGGACAGGTTTCAAGGCTTTGGTATCATCTTACACCTGGCGATAGCTTTGAGCTTTTCGGTAAGATGTTCGATGTTCCGAAAGAAAAGCTAGCCACAAGAATAGATTATCTTGTCAGTAAATTTGAGATAGAAGATATAATAGATCTTCCGGTAAGGAAGCTTTCATTGGGTCAGAGGATGAGATGTGAAGTTGTCGCAAGTCTGATACATAGCCCTAAGATAATCTTTCTGGATGAACCTACCATATGATTGGATATGATCGCAAAGCAGAAGCTCCGTGAGATAATAAACGAGATAAACATAACCGAATGAACTACAATCTTCCTTACATCGCACGATCTTTGAGATGTCGAGAATATATGCAAAAGGGTGATAATAATCAATCATTGAAAAATCCTTTATGACTGAAATCTTAAGGAATTGAGGAGAAATTATGTGAAGGTGAAGAATATAAGGGTGAAATTCGAGAATATGGAAAAAACTTTCGAACCGCTCTGATTCATGAAGATGAAAAAGGAAAAATGAGATTTCGTAGAATTCGAAATTCCGAATACGAAGGAAAATCTGGCAAAGACATTTGAAATCCTGACTTGAGATTATGCTGTTGAGGATATAACAATAGAAGATCCGGATATCGAGGATATAATAAGGGAATTTTATTAAGAATCATATTATGGAAAAGATAAAGAAGAAAATTATCGCAATAATCATCAATTCAGAATGAGATGTCATAATCTGAAAATACAACGGACCAAGCCCTACATGGACCTTGCCGAAATGATGAATCAATGATTGAGAGAATAAGACCGATGCTTTATTCAGGGAAATCTATGAGGAATTATGATTGGAAAAAGATAAATTTGATATGATCCGTGAACTCGAAGATATCTTCGAAAGACATTTTACAGATGAAGAAATCGAGAAAAAAGTTAAGATAAACTGAGAAGGATATGGCTACAGCATTTCTGAACACCATGTTTTCATATTGAGATTCAGATGAAATGAAAATGAGATCGATATAGGTGTTACAAACGAATTCAGCGAATATAAATGGATAAGGTATTCTGAAATTCCGAATTACCTGAATAGGGAATTATGCGAATTTCTGAAAAATCAGGATTTAGATTACTTATTTATGAATATGCAAGAATATTTCGACATCGTGGATGAAAACAATAATCTTCTGTGAATAAGAAAACAAAGGGATATTGTCCATAAGGATTTAAAGGATTGGCATAGGGTAAGCCATATATGGATAATAAACGATTCATGAGAGATATTATGTCAGCTCAGATCTGAAAACAAGGATTCCAATCCATCAAAGTGGCAATCATTCTTATGATGACATCTCAAATCATGACAGACTTTCGATTCTAGCTCTATTGAAGAATTGAGAGAAGAAATATGATTAGATATCAAACCTGAGGAACTTATTTTCGTATATTCATCTAAATACGAGCCAGCCAGGCATTTCACAAATGTATACGCAGTGAAATGGAATTGAAATATCAGAGATCTGAAATTCAATGATAATGAGGTAGAAGAAGTTAAATTTATGAATCTGAAGGAATTGGAGGAAAAAATCGAAGAATGATATTTCTGCAATCATATTGATACGAAAGTGATCGAATTTTTAAATATCAGTTAACTTTACATTTTATGGCAAATGATGTTTCTTTACCAGTAGCAGTAAGCATTTTCCTGCTTAATGATAAGAAACAGGTTCTTCTTATCAAAAGGAAGAATACATCTTTTATGGATTGATATTGGTGATTACCAGGATGAAGGCTTCAAGAATGAGAGTCCATAAGCAGTGCCTGCATCAGGGAAGCAAAAGAGGAGGTCTGAGTTAATGTCCTTAAAGATGATCTTGAATGACCTTTATCTATCAATTTCAGCGATTGAAAAAAGGAAAAGATGTATTTCGTTTTTCTGACAAAAAAATGGCAATCAGATCCGATAAATTTAGAAGAAGATAAATGTGAGAAAATAGAATGGTTTCACATAAACGGATTACCAGAAAAGATTATACCGCATTTGCCCGTTGCATTGGAATATCTGTTGGCGTGAAAAAATTATCTTGAATATGGATTTGATCAATAGTTAGCCATTTTTGACTATCTCATCGATTTCTGTGGAAACCTTCATGGCTTTTTCCAGGAATTTCGGACCGATGAATTCCTTAAGCTCTTCAAACTCTTTTTCAAATGCTTCGAAATCGTTGTTTTGGATTATCTCCTCCAATTGTTTCGTGAAATCAACAAGCTCTTTCAATATTTCTTTCTTATATACCTCATTGCATATCTGCATATCTGCATAAAGTCCGGATTGCTGCCATAGGAATCTTGAAAATATGAATGTCTGCATCCTTGAGACAGGAGTTGATATCGTCACAAGATCTTCTGGATGGATTCATCTTTTCTTGAGCATATGTCAGAAAATGAAATTCACGAAATGTGTCATAGGCTGGATAAGTCATATTAGCTCATCGTGTTTCTTCGATGACATCTCTATGAGATTTGCTTTGTCCTCTTTCCAGAGATTATAGATGAAATCCCATTTTTCTCATGGCATTATGGGATCGAACGCTATATTCTGATTTTCCAGAGATTTTACATTCGGTCAGAACATCGGATGCGTTCATACAACTTCTCAGGATACGTATTTTCTCATCTCATCTGTTGCTTCCTGCTTAATTCAGGTGAAGTCTATGATAAGCTTTCATTCTGGAATCAACGGGATAAGATCTCAGATAACCTTTTTGGTATATCTGATGCTAAGCGAGAATATAACGATATCAGAAGATCTGATCGCTTCTATAGGAGAAATCGGTCAACTTCTTCAGCATGAAATCACTTCAAGTCATTTGCTTTCGAAATATTTTTGCCAGAACTGTCAGAATTTTCAGGTTCATCATATTATTGAGATTATCGGTTTTTGCATTTTCATATGAATTAGTGATATATCTTCTTTATGTGCTTTTATTCGGATTATTTGTTTTCCAATATCGAATTCTGCATCTTCAATGCAAATTTATGGATAATATTCCATATCTCCTCGATCATTTCAGGATCGATTCATAGTCATTCTGCCTGTTCTTTTCTGGTATCAAGTATCTCTTGCCACCTTCCTGGCTGAAGAGAATTTATGCTGTTCTCTTTTTTATATATCGCAACTTTTTCTACAAGATCGAATCTTTTCGCCAAAAGCTCAACAAGCTGGGAATCGATTGAATCTATCTGCGGCCTTATTTCTGTCAGATCCATTCCAATTGTTTTATTAATGATATTTTTAACAGTTTATAAAAAAAATCAGGAAATCAAGAAATATATTTCAAAGATTCAAAAAAATATATATACTGCTTCAAACTTTTTTAAGAATCAGCTTATGAATAAAGAAAACATATTATACAAGACCAACAGGCATCCGTTTTTCTTTTGGATGCAGACTTTCAAATGGATTTTCTCCCTTTTGATGATATGAATAGCATGATATTTCATTTTCGACTCAATATCGGTTCTGCTGATATTTATGATATTGACAGTGCTTTTCATTCTCCTATATAGGAAAATATTCTGGCTTAATTCATATTTCTATATAACGAACAAGAAAATAGCATTGAAGGTCAGAAATGGTTTTTTCAGCGAATATGAGATGAACCTTTATTTCAGTCAGATAAAGGATATGGCTTATTCTAAGAATAATCTTTTCAATTATTTCCTTGATTGCTGAACTTTTTTCGCTAGATCGAGCTGATCTGAGGATGATAGCGGATTTACTGTAAATTATATCCCTAAAGTAAAGGATATCTTCAATATCATAAGCCAGCTATATTCTATTCCACAGGAAAAAAGGGAAAAGATAAGCAGTATCGAAGATATATTCAATAAGGATGTGATTACAACAAAAGAACAGATAACAAAGTATGAGCTGGATAACCTTTTGTCGATAAGATGAATCATCGATTGATATGTTCTTAGCGATAATGATAAGAGATTCATCTTTGAAAATGAAGAAGACAGAAATCATTGAGTATACGAGACCATCAAAAGGGAAGTAGTTTATTGCATTACCCATGATTCCATTTTTAGGGATCCTGATGCTCCGATAGTCTTCAAATATTGAAACAAGGTTATTTTCCCTGCAATCTGATTCCATGAGATAAACAGGAGAATGGTCGTTTCATCTTCGCCTTGAATGCAAGTGCATGAATACCTTATAAAAAAGCTTAAGGTATTCAATAAGGACGATGCCACTTTACTTGTATGATTCGATTTAAATTAACAATATGAAAACAAAAGAATTCTTATTAAAATTAAGGCAGTACTGATTGGAAAATGAAGTTCCGAACATAACCGATGAGAATGCAGAATTCCTTACGGATCTGATAAAGAAGAATGATGTAAGGAATATTCTTGAGATATGAACTGCAAACGGATATTCTACAATCTGTTTTGCCGATATTCTAAAGGATGTCTCATGACATATCACATCAATAGAATTCTCGATTAATTCACATAATCAGGCAAAGGAAAACATAAAAGAGGTGTGACTTGAAGATACATGCAACCTTCTTCATGGGCAAGCGCTCGATATCATACCTACATTTGAAGACAAAAGCTTTGATTTTGTTTTCATAGATTGAATGAAACGCAGAAGTAAGGATTTCTTAGAGCTTTCTTGGCCGAAAACCAAGGATTGATGAATGATTGTGATAGATGATGTCATAAAATTCAAGCAGAAGATGATCTGACTCTATGAATATCTGGAGGAAAAATGAATCGGATATGAGGTTTTGAAGATTGATATCGATGACGGTATAATGATTATCAGAAAATAAGAAAAGTTCAAAAAAAATTGCTTTATAAAGCAATTTTTTTATAATTTGGCAGTATATTTTATTTAAATCAGAAAAAATGATCGATATAAAGATTATCCGTCAAAATCCGGAATTGGTAAAAGATAGCATCAAAAAAAGGAATCTTAAATTAAATCTTGATGATTTCATAGAGCTTGATAAAAGAAGGCTTGAGATACAGAAGGAAGTTGAAGAATTACAGGCAATAAGAAATAAGACATCGAAAGATATCCCGACAATTTCAGATATTTCAGAAAAACAGAAGAAAGTCGCAGAAATGAAAGAAGTCTGAGAAAAGATAAAGGATCTTGAAGAAAAAATGAATGAAACGAATGAAAGATACTTCTGAATGTTGTATTCTATACCTAATTTCCTATCTCCTACCGCCGCTATCTGAGCAACTGAAGATGAAAATAAGATTGATTATGTATCTTGAGAAAAAAGAATATTTGATTTCACACCAAAAGCTCATTATGAGATAGGTGAGGCAAGATGATGGATCGATACTGAAAAATGAGCTGAAGTTTCATGAGCAAGATTCTGGTATCTTAAGTGAGACCTTGTTATTTTGCAGTTCGCAATAATAAACTATGTGATGGATTTCATGTGAAAAAGATGATTCACACCTGTTATACCTCCATTTCTGGTAAGAGAGAAAGCAATGTTTTGAACAGGTTTCTTCCCGGCTGAAAAAAGTGAGATATATAGAGTGAATCCTGATGAAGACGACCTGTATCTGATATGAACAAGCGAAGTTCCGCTTACCAGCTATCATATGGATGAGACAATCGATGTTACCAATCCTATAAAATATCTTTGATATTCTTCTTGTTTCAGAAGAGAAGCTTGATCTTATGGTAAGGACATGAAATGAATATTAAGATGACATCAATTCGATAAGCTTGAGATGGTTTGCTTCTGTAAGCCTGAAGAAAGTGAAAAGATCCATGATTTCATGGTATCTCTCGAAGAGGAGATATGGCAGTCATTCTGAATACCTTATCAGAAAATGAATATCTGCAGCTGAGATCTTTGAAATCCAGCAATGAAAAAATATGATTTGGAAGCATGGATGCCAGCTCAGGAAAAATATAGAGAAGTCACAAGCTGTTCAAATGTATGATCTTTCCAATCAAGAAGGCTTAATATAAAATATAAGAAAGATGATTGAAGCCTTGATTTCGTATACACTTTAAATTGAACGGTCATAGCATTTTCAAGATGTCTAATTGCCATCATGGAAAATTTCCAGAATGAGGATATGACGATAACAATTCCGGAAGTCCTGAGAAATTATATGTGAGGCAGAGAGATATTATAAAACTGAAAACAAATAAAAAAATCCCGATCTGATCGGGATTTTTTTATTTGTTTTAAATCTGTATTCATTCAGGCTTACCATCATTTCAGAGTTTCAGCTTTAAGATGCTTTTAGCTTCAATAAGACCGATTTTCCTTTCTCATTCGATTTTTCTCTCATAAAATACCAGGAATTTTCAATTATTCATTTCAGCATATCAGTACGTAAGTCATCAAAGTGAAGGGAAATAATTCATCTCTACGAAATCAGTTATATGTTCCTTATATTTTGTCTTGAATATCTTTTCGACAATCGCTTCAACTTCAGGTGATTGTTCTCATAATATCGAGAATACTATCTCTTGTGGAGTTTTGGTCAGATATGATAGCGGTTTATTGTTCAATATCACGTCAACCTGTCATTTCTTTTCTTCTTTCAGACTTTTGTTTTTCTCTCTGATACATTCTCAATCTGGACATAATCAAGGGCACTGCTCTCATTCCTGAAAATTGAATGCATTACAAGGAGGTACTATTTTAGCCATATTTAAAGGGATTAATTATAATGTAATTGAAAATATTTGTTTTTATTGATATAATCGTAAGTATTTTATAATATTTGTCAAAGTTTTTTAAAGTTTGCAGTTTCCACTTAAAGCAGAAAGCTGTCGCTAACTTCATTGAATCTAACTAAGCTCAAGTGGTTCAGCTTATGTAATATTCAATCCACTATAATCGTTCAATCAGGTCTTCAGTACTTGCCTAATGTCAATTCAGGTATCTCTTCAAAAAGCCTTATGATTCCTGTATCTTTATCTTTGGTTCCTCTTTTTATACATATCTCGACCTTATTATCATAGAATATGAATTTTGCCGGTCAGATATGATTCCATGAATCTTTCGGATCCAATGTTCAATATCAGTAGAATACTCAGAACTTATCATTATATGAAATAGAATCGAATCTGACTATTTGATTTCAGAAAGCAGATTTATATATCTGATCTATAAGCCAGTAAAAATAATACTCGGCATTTATTCATAACGGTTTTGTCAGATTTTGCTTGAGAAGGTTAAAGACCTCGTTCTTTGTTTCTTCGGTGAGGTGTTGACATCAGATCGATTCTAACTTTTTTATTATTACTGAATTCTTGATAATTTCATTTGTATTGGAATTTTCAGTAAAATCTGGATTTATCGGCATTGGCTGATTGATTTTTTATATAAGATAATAAAATTTGATTGTATGATTTATAATTTTTTTATTTGTAATGTCAAGTGCTTTTCATGTTTTTGCATTTTGTTTTTATTTATGATAATATATAATCAATTAAAAATAACGTTAAAACTATGATTCTTATTTCTACTTCATCTTTAAGATGATACGGCCTACATAAGATATTCAAGCTTGTAAGCGAATCGGATTATGATTGAATCAATCTTGACCTTTCATCTACTGATTTCGATACTGAAAATGTAGAGTATGTAAAAGAATTGTCAGCAAGCTTTAATGTTCCTGTGGTAAGTATCACGGCATATGAGAGGAAGATGGATAATAAGACCGTTGATTTCATTGTCGAAATGGCCAAAAAGCTTAATTCCAAATCCATAAGCTTTTATCCTCCGCATCGTCTTGATAAGGAATCTACATGGTTTTCTTCATATCTTCCGAAAGTAAAATCTAAGAATCCAAATCTAAGCATAACTCTTATAAACGTCGAGCCTAAGACATTCCTATTCTTCATACCTGAGTATAAGGATGCAACCTTATCTACAATAAAGAAAATCACAGAAGAGACAACCCTTGCGGTTTCTAATGTCGATCCTTCAAGCTGAGTGGATCTATTGAAGACATTCTCACTTCTTTGAAATACGATAAAAAATGTTTTCTTATCTGATAAGACCTGAAACAAACAGGATATGTTCTTATGAAAATGAGATATGCCTCTTGAAAGCCTTCTTATCAAACTTAAGGAAAACTGATATAAATGATTATTCACCGTAAAGCTTAATCCGAAGGAATTTTCAGTATGAAAGGACGAAATGGTCTTATCGAGATTAGCTGAAGCAAAAGCATTTTTCGAAAAATATTTCTGCTAATTCAAACAAATCAAATGAAAAATAAAGAATCTCTAGAGATTCTTTATTTTTCATTCTATATTCAGCTTATCCTTAAGGAAGATATTTCATTTCTGGTTCAATATGTTCAATACGAGCTTGTCGTTATAACTTAATCTGTAGGTAAAATCATCCTCGCTCATTATGGCATATTTTATCTTTTTTCATAGAAAGGTCTTTGCCAGGAAATCATTGAATTCTATCTTATCCATTTCTCATATTATGAATATATCAACTACATTGTTGGAAGTTCAGCTCAAATCCTGAAGGCTATTTGAAACAGTTATGAGATCGATATTCTTCTTTCATTTGAAAAATATCTTAAGCGCCTCGATGGCATCGAAATTCTTTATGAAAATCTGTATTATATCTATAAGTACAGTGGATGACTTGTTCAGATAGTAGAATTTTTTCTTGTTTTCCTCTCTTGATTTCAATATCTTAAGTTCCTCAAGATTCATAAGCTCTCTTCGTACTGAATTTATCTGCTCGTTTATGTTCCTGCACAGCTCTCGTATGAAAAAACCAGCGTTATCATCCTTAACTTGGTTTTCGAATATAAACTTCTCTAATATTTTTACTCTACAATTCGATCAAAATAGTTTTGCTAAGTTCATAAGTTGTTTTTAAATTGGCTTCATTATATAATTTTAATTATTTTTTCAATTAATTTTTAAAATTCAAAATTAAATTTGATTTATCGTTTGTTTTTAATATAATTCACACGTTTTTTCACTTATTTATTTTACAAATCGCCTTTTATGGAAAAGTTACATTTAAATTCTAGCGTTAGGCTAGTAGATGAAAATTTAAAAGAATTAAGAATTGGTAAACAAATCCCTGCTGTAGTTTATGGACATAAATTTCCTTCAACAAGCGTAAAAATTTGATATTCAGAGTTCTTGAAAGTTTTCAGAGTATGAGGTTATACTCATATTATAGAACTTACAATTGATGGAAAGAAGCAAGATGTTCTTGTTCATGACCTTCAAAAACACCCAGTTACTTGAGATTTCCAACATGTAGATTTCATGGCATTGTCTGCTTGAGAGAAGATTCATGTCAGCATACCTCTTCATATTGTTTGAAATGCTCCTGTATTAAGAGAATGATGATTACTTGATCAAATCCTTCATGAAGCTGAAGTGAAATGTTTACCAAAGGATCTGGTTGATGGTTTTGATGTCGATGTATCTGGTTTAACTGCATTAGGAGAAGTTATGCACTTATCTGATGTTAAGATCGATACTAAGAAATTTGAATTGATTACACCTATCGATTCACCTATAATCTCTGTTCTTGAGACAAAATGAGCAAAGATTGAGGATGAAGCTCCTGCTGAAGCTGCTGAAGTTCCTGCTTCTGAACAGAAAAAAGATAAAGAAAATAGCTAATAATTACATCTGATATGATATTAAAAATATATTGAAACAACGAAGATACTCAGAAATTGTTTGACATCACTGTCGAATCTTTAGATGAATTATGACTTTCAGAATTCATAAAAATCGAGAAGATTTTTGATGAGAAATACAAGGAAGAATTAGCGATTACTGCTGAACCTGCATTTTGTATCGAAGAAGAAAGCATTGAACTTAAAGATGTGATATTCGAATGATTTGTACCTGAAAAGGATGAGATCATGTGAATGATAATGTCTATGGTCTGATGAGAAGATGATGGATGCGGATGATCTTGCGATTGATGCGGACATTGATGAAGTTGCCACATATAATAAACAAAAAAAACCTCGAGAATTGATTCTCGAGGTTTTTTATTTGTTATCTTCCAATCATAGGCTTATTATTAGATCTATGAGTTCAGGTAAATCCCTTCAACTAAGTTTCCACGCTTTTGGGAATATCGATGCTGCAGAAAAGCCGGGGATCGTATTCACTTCAAGAAAATATATTCAGCTTTCGTTTACCATGTAGTCGATTCTTGATATTCATCTGCATCATAGGAATCTATAGATATCTTTGGTTTTTTGTTTCAATGAAAATTCAAGATCCTTATCTGTATCTCAAAATATCTCATTGCTTCAATCGGAATTATACTTTTCATCATGATCGAAGAAATCTCAGGACTTGAGCTGCACTCGCATTATCGGCAGGATTTCGGTTTCTGCATTTCAGATTATCGGGACAGAATATTCAGTTCCTATGATGAATTCCTGAACAAGGGCAAAATCTTCAGTTAATTCAAATACATTTTTTACCGCATCTTCAAGTTCTGTGATATTTTCTGTTTTGTATGTTGCAATTGAGCTTCATCAGCTGTTTGGCTTAACTATGGCAGGATATGTTATATCTATATCGGCAATATCGTAAATATCTTTCAGGATATAACTTTTCGGTATCTTTATACCGATTTCATTTACAAGTATATTTGTCATATTCTTGTCCATACATATCGCATGTGTCTTCATAGGAGAAAAAGCAGCCTTGATGGAGAGACTTTCCAATAGTCAGAAAATGATTCAATCTTCTCAATATTTTCAATGGAAAACAGGTATAGCTAAATCATAGCTTTTATAGCTTGCCAGAAAATCATCTAATTGTTCAGGCAAAATATATAAATCATTGTCATATCTGATGTTGTCCTTGAAAGTTTTAGCGCTTCTTAACGCCACATCTCTTTCCAATCATGTTCATCACGAAAGAATAGCTATTTTCATATATCTTATTTAATGATTTTCCTTAAACCCTTATCTTAGTTATGACTTCTCAATATTTAAGGCATTTTGATGTAGTGAATTTTCATGTTATTCATGCTGCGATAGGCAATATTCATAGCAATGCTATCCAGAATCATATATCGACAGGGGTTTTCTGCTGCTGATTTTTTGTAAGATTTTCAAAATTAGCTGATCCGGAAGCCGTTTTGATTTGTGGAGCTTGTTGGGTTCTTATCAGAGTGATATTGTTTCATACGAATATCAATGCTATTCAAAGTATTATCTGAATCAATTTCATATATTTTCTTCTTGCTACGCATGAATTAGTGATTCATACCAATATAGGCAAGAATCATAGGATCATAAGGGCATATCTGACATATATTTCATTGCTTTTAAGGCTATTTGGTATATTTAATGCATAATCGTTCGGAAATTTAATGGATAATGCCAATAACCCAATTATCATCAATCAGAAAACTATCCTTCAGTATCTTATTGTTTTGTCGCTTGGTCTCTTTTTAAAGAACTCGATTAATTTGAACATAATAAAAATTTACTTATATAAAATATTTATCTAGTTTTATTCATAAATACCGAAAATTCAAGTTTTAGTTTGTTTTATCTTAGTTTTGCTTTTTTCCTATTTTTTATATAATTCAATTAATCTATATCTCCTGTAATCCGAAAAATACTTTATTATAACTTTTTTTGATGTGAAAGAAAAATAAAAAGCAAAGACCTCAATTCAATCAAGAGCTTAAGAATATATTCGGGTGATTGTTCATAGTCTTTTTTGCTATTTTATGATTCTTTTCGGATGAGAAATCTTTCATATGAAGATATATGTCCGATTTCCTGAATCTCCTGTATTGAGAGCAATTCAGGATAATATTCTCCCCGGTGTTATTCCTATTATGAATCCTGATATCTCTTAAGAAGCTTTATTGGAACAATACAAGGATAATCTGACTTATGCTTTTCTGGTTTTCGGTGGAATCTATAATATGATTTTATTCTAAGACCATCACTTGAATCTTCGATTTCCATTCGATACTTGAGGATATAATATGACGGATTCCTGGAGAATTCCTAGCGGTATGATGATTTTTACTATCGTTGTATCTTATTTTCAAGATATCCTATATTCAGGTTCTCAAAACGATACATTCTAGCTTACCTTCTGCATCGAGCGTAAAAGAGGGGATGGTCAATATAAAGAATGACTTGAAAAAGGATATGAAGGAAAACAATAAGGAAAACAAGAAATGAAAATCAAAATGAGAATATAATGATGAGGTAGATAATCTAACATTGAAGATAAAGGAGCTTGAGAAGCTGACAAAACAATCTGAGAGGATAGAAAAGCCCAAAAAGGAGATAGAAGAACCTATAAGAAAAATACAGGTTGAGAAGAAATGAATCCTTGATATGTTTAAAAAAGATGAGAAGAAAGATGAAAAAGCAGTTCAGACAAAGCTTAATTTCGCAACTTGGGATTTTCCATCAGCAGATCTTCTGAATGTCATAAAAAGCAAATGAGATATAGACGAAAGGATAGTAGAGCAGAAATCACTTGAAATCAAGAAAACGCTTCTTCAATTCAAGATTGATGTCGATATGAAATGATATACTGTATGACCTACAGTTATCCAATATCGTCTCAAGCCATCAGAATGAGTGAAGCTTAATAAGATAGAGAACCTTAAGAAGGATCTGGTCTTGGCGCTTAAAGCGAAAAGCATACGTATACAAGCTCCGATTCCAGGATTATGACTTGTGTGAGTAGAAGTTCCGAATGAAAACAGGCAAGTCATCTGAATCAGGGAAATAATCGAAAGCAAGGAATTCATCAATGCAAAATCAAATCTTAGCCTGGTAATCTGAAAAGATATAAATTGAGATTATGTTGTCTGAGATCTTTCAAAAATGCCGCATCTGCTTATTGCAGGTCAGACATGAAGTTGAAAATCGGTTTGAATGAACTGATTCATATTAAGCCTGCTTTATAAGAACTCTCCAGATATGCTTAGGATGATAATGATAGATCCAAAAAGGGTTGAGCTAGGTATCTATAACTGAATACCTCATCTTCTTACTCCAGTCATAAATGAAGCTGATAAAGCTTTGAATAGCTTGAAATGGTGAGTCGCTGAGATGATGAGAAGATATGATATCCTTACACAGACCCGTTCAAGAAATATAGACGAATACAATAAGAAAGTGGTAAAAAAGGAAAGGCTTCCGAATATCGTCATAATCGTGGATGAGCTTGCTGATCTTATGATGAGCTGAAACAAGAAGGAGGTTGAAAACGCGATAGTCCGTATTGCACAAATGGCAAGAGCTGTCGGAATGCATCTTATAATAGCTACACAAAGACCTTCGGTCGACGTAATCACATGATTGATAAAAGCGAATGTTCCATCAAGAATAGCATTTACTGTTGCTAGCCTTGTGGACTCAAGAACAATCTTGGATAAGATGTGAGCAGAAGATCTGCTTTGAAAATGAGACATGCTCTATTCTCCTAGCTGATCCGTCGAGCCCGAAAGGATGCAATGAGTATTAGTGGAAACGGAAGAGGTCGAATCGGTCGTGCATCATATAAAAAGGACTATCGATCCTGCAATGCTTGAAGATATCTATGATAAATCGATTGTAGAATGAGAATCGAGCAATTTTGACTGAAGCATAATGACTGGTGACCACGATGAGGATCCTAAAATACTTGATGAGGCGATAAAAATATGCCGTGAGGCATGAAAGGCATCAACTTCACTTCTCCAGAGAAGACTGAAACTTTGATATGCTAGGGCAGCAAGGGTTATCGATATACTTGAGGATATGTGAATCGTCTGACCGCCTGATTGAAGCAAACCAAGGGATGTATATTAATCATATTATCTGAAATGGGGAATCCCCCCTGTAGCTAGCTACAGGGGGGATTTAATTGTTCGATGACCTCCTTGATCGATTTTTGTCCGATCATCACCGTTTTAAGTCTTTTTGTTTTACATCCTTCGAGCAATAATGCAGTATTAGGACAGCCTGTTATCCAGTAGTTTTCAGTTTTTATAAGCCTACCATCATTATCAAGCACATCTATAAAGCTTCTGAAGTTATATTTGCTGTATGTATCGTCCACATATCTTTCGATCTCCTCGGATATCTCAGATATTTCATATACATAGACGATATTATGCAGCGCGGACATTAGGAAATTCATATTCATGCCTTGCTCCAGTGGTTTTGTATTTGCAGATTTTGTGATGCATTGGATATTTTTTCATGATTTTTAATCTTGAACCAGAAACATTACAGACTCCAGATTATGCTTTTCCTTTTCTGAGGACTTTACCAAGAGATGAATTATTATACTGAGAAGCAGATGTGAAACATTTTTTTTGATTATTATGATCTTATATTTCATATTAATACTTCTTCTAGCGAATTCTCTGATATATGAAGCGGCCTTATTACTACCAGTGAAGAATATCTTCTTTGTTTCATCAATGAATATCTGTCCACCTTGACCTATCAGATCATCGTTACATGGATTTTTCTTAAGATAGGAATGAATTATATCCATATCTTCATCAGTGAATTGATTTCGTGCGAAAATCACGGGGACTACTACCAATATCGGTGAACCAATATGAACTTCTGCTCTCATATACACCTCCTGAAGAATATGTTTTATTTTTATAGTTGTTTTTGTTTGTTGGTGTTTTATATTCAAACATTACTTTTTGTCAATCAAAAACTCAGATTTTACAAAAAATCTATTTTCGATATACTATTTCAAGTTAGTAATCCTTATAAGATGAAGAAAAAAATAGACACGAGAAAAATACAGATTCTGAAACTTATCGTTGAAGAATATATAAAGACAGGTGATATCACTTGATCAAAATCCCTGCTCAAGAAATATGAGCTATGAATAAGCAGCGCAACTGTAAGGAATGATATGGCATTTCTTGAGAAAATGTGACTTATATTCCAGCCATACAATAGTGCATGAAGGCTTCCGACAACAAGATGAATAAGGGTTTTTGTTGATTATCTCATGGAACATATGCCACAGGTTTTCATAGAGGCTGAACAGGAACTTGAGAATGCGAATCAGATTAATAAGATCGATGATACCTTATATTTCCTGGTTTCAAGATTGACAAAGATAACCTGAGAGATTACCTTCGCATGCGTTCCGAACGAACAGACTAGCTATTATCTCGGACTATCTAATTTTCTTCAGAAAAATATGATTTCGCTTTGAGATGAAGTATATAATGTCATAAAGGTTCTTGAAAACAAATATAATTTCATAGATCTTCTGAAGAATCTTGATATATGAAATAAGGTTTCAGTATTCATATGAGAGGAGAATATTATACCTGACTTGGAAAGCTGCGCTATTATCGTGAAAAAGATAGATTTGGATTGAAAGGATTGATACTTATGAATTTTATGATCGCTGAAAATGGATTATGCTTTCAATATTGCAGCACTAAAGAATATCCTATAATAAAATGTGACATATCTGAAAAAAAGTTATTTTTCTAAAAATAACTTTTTTTTATGAGTGTTTTGTGTATTATTAGAAACATTCAAATATTAATAATAAAATGTTTATGGAAAGATATGATTTTTCAAAAATAGAGAAAAAATGGCAAGATAAATGGGATAAATCTGATTATGCAGAGGCAAAGAAAGATTCAGATAAGGAAAAGTTCTATATTTTGGACATGTTTCCATATCCGAGCTGAGACGGTCTTCATATGTGACATATGGAGAATTATACGGCAACCGACATTTATTCAAGATTCCAAAGGATGAAATGATATAATGTTCTTCATCCTATGGGTTGGGATGCTTTCGGTCTGCCTTCAGAGAATTATGCTATAAAGACTTGAATCCATCCTCAGATCCAAACCCCGAACAATATAAAGACATTCACACGTCAGATAAAAAGCCTTGGTTTCGGTTATGACTGGTCTAGAGAAATCAACACTTCAGTTCCTGAATATTACAAGTGGACGCAATGGTTTTTCCTATTCTTATACGAGAATTGACTTGCATATAAGAAGAAAGCGAAAGTTAACTGGTGTAATTCTTGTCAGACAGTACTTGCAAATGAGCAAGCTGAATGAGGTATCTGTGAAAGATGTAAGAATGAAGTGATCCAAAAGGATCTTGAACAGTGGTTTTTTAAGATCACGGATTTTGCAGAAGACCTTATAGATGGTTTAGATACTATAGATTGGCCATCTTCCACGATTGCTGCCCAGAAATTCTGGATAGGGAAATCTGAATGAGTTGAATTTGATATCTGAATCAAGGATTCAGATGAAAAGATAAAGGTTTATACAACACGTATCGACACAGTTTTCGGTATGACATATATCGTGATTTCTCCTGAAAGCCCATTACTTGAGAATCTTAGGTCAAAAATCGAGAATACCGAAGAAGTTCAGAACTATATAAAGGAAACATCTAAAAAAACTGAACTAGAAAGGACAGAATTGAATAAGGAAAAATCTTGAGTTGAACTTAAATGAATAGTTTGAATCAATCCTTTCAATGGCAAGGAAGTAAAAGTCTTCATCTGAGATTATGTGCTTTCAAATTATTGAACTTGAGCTGTCATGGCAGTTCCTGCACATGATGAAAGGGATTTTGAATTCGCTAAGAAATATGATCTTGATATCACTCAATCTGTAGCGAAATATTTCAAAACAGTTTCTTGAAAAGATGCGGTTAGGGATTGAGCTGAAACAATAACAAGAAAAACTGTTTTTGCTGTCATAAAGCATTGGAAAGAAGATAAGATCCTTTGTTTGGATTGGGAAAAATACAATTGGAAAACTTTTGTTATAGGATGAGTTGAAGAATGAGAGAATATGATTGAGGCTGCGATAAGAGAGATAAAAGAGGAGACCTGATATCAGAATGTAAGGTTCGTAAGGGAATTATGATGAGAGGTCATAAGCAATTTCTACGCTGAACATAAATGAGTCAATAGGATAGCGCAGTGAAAATGATTGTATTTCGAACTTATGGATGATGAATTCATAGAACCTTTGCAAGAGGAAAAAGATTTGCATAAGGCTGTTTTCATCGATTCAAGCGAAGTTCCAAAATTCATAAATCTTGATAATCATCTTGAGATATGGAATAGGATGTGAGAAGAAAAAGCTTTTACTGATGATTGAATCGTTATAAATTCTGAAGAATTCAGCTTGCTTACATCTGAAATCGCCAGAGAAAAGATGTGAGAGTGGCTTGAAAATAAATGAATATGAAAAAGAAAAACCAATTATAAATTAAGGGATTGGTTGATTAGCCGTCAGAGATATTGGGGATCACCGATTCCTATCATCTATTGCAAGGATTGTGGAGAAGTGCCGGTTCCTGAAAAAGATTTGCCTGTAGTTTTACCGACTGATGTCGATTTTAAGCCTACTTGAGAATCTCCTTTGGTCAATTCCAAAACTTTCCATGATGTGAATTGTCCTAAGTGCTGAAAAAAAGCGAGAAGAGAATCTGATACCATGGATACTTTTGTTTGTTCAAGCTGGTATTATTTCAGGTTCGCAGATACTCATAACGAGAATGAATTCTGCAGTTCAGAAAACATTGATAAATGGCTTCCTGTAGATATGTATATGGGTTGAGCAGAGCATACGGTATTACACCTTCTCTATGCAAGGTTTTTTACAAAAGCGCTTCAGAAATATTGAAAAATAAAATTCAACGAGCCTTTTTTGAAACTTCGCCATCAATGAATGGTTTTGGCTGAGGATTGAAGGAAAATGAGCAAGTCTTTAGGGAATGTTGTTAATCCGGATACTGTAACATCTCAATTCTGAGCTGATTCCACAAGGATGTTCGTTATGTTCATGTGAGCATTGGAGGATATGAAACCTTGGAATTCAAATAATATAATCTGAATCAAGAGATTCATAGATAAGGTTTGGAATCTTCAGGAAAAGGTTTCACAAAACGCATGAGCAAAAGATGAACTTGATGTTCTTATGAACAAGACAATCAAAAAAGTATGAGATGATACTGCGAACTTCTGAATGAACACTGCAATCTCTCAGCTGATGATTTTTACTAATGCTCTAGAAAAGGAAAATGAGATCAAAAAGGAATATTTCGAAAAGCTTCTTGTGCTGCTTTCACCTTATGCACCTCATCTTACGGAAGAATTATGGGAGAGTTTATGACATAAGGATTCTATCCATCTTGAAAGCTGGCCTAAGTATGATGAATCCAAACTGATAGACAAAATCGTAAAGATTGCGATTCAGGTGAATGGAAAAGTAAGAGATGAGATTGAAGTTGATTTCGATACTCCAGAGGAAAATATCAGAAAAATCGCTTTTGAATGCGAGAATGTAAAGAAACATATAGGTTGAGCGGAAATCAGAAAAGTTGTTTATGTAAAAAATAAATTATTAAGCATTGTCGTTTAGATTATGATAAAATTCATTTTACATTGATGAGATTCTTCTTCTTTTTGCGATGAGAATAAGAAGTTTTTCAAAACTGTATTTTGTAATATAAAGAAAGAAAAAATCCTTTATATCCCGTTTGCACAGGATATGGAAAAATGGAAAACATCATTTTTGGAAGAGAAGATATGATTATATATCAAAAACAGGAAATACAATATCACAGTTGCATCTGTAAAGAAGATTGATCTTATAATTCAGATAATATCCTCAAAGGTGATTTTCATTCCTGGTTGAGATTTTCTTAAGCTGATGCCCAGAATATATTTTCTTAAGCACCTGAGATTTCTTTTCAGGAATAAGATCATAGTCTGAGTTTCAGCCTGAACCAACATCTTCTCAAGATATTCATATTCTCAGGATTATGATGATATCCTTGAAGGATTATGATTCTTGAATATAAAAACGATCTGTCATTTTGATGAAGAAAATGATATCGAAAAAGTTAAGAGATTGGATAAGAGATGACATAAATATGAAATCATAAGATTGAAGGAAAAGGAGTTCATGATTATGGAAATATAAAAAAACAGGAACCGATAATCGGTTCCTGTTTTTTTATTGAAGAAAGATGATTAATCCTGCTTCTTCTTATATGATCCTTCTGAATCCTTATTTTTCTTGAATATAGGTTTCCTTGTATTGAAATCTTTTGAAGCTGGCTTGTTGTCTCTGTCATCGAAGCTTTTTCTTTCACTTCTTCCACCTTCTCTTGGCTCATAAGGTTTCTTGAAACCTCAATCGCTTCTAGAATCAGATCTACCACCGAAACCTCATTCTCTTGGAGCATATGGTTTTTTGAATCCACCTTCAGAACTTCTTTCACCACCAAATCTTCATCCTGTGCTTGATGTCCTTGGTTTGTACTCAGATCTACCGAATCCACCTTCAGAACTTCTTCCACCTTCTCTTGGCTCATAAGGTTTCTTGAAACCTCAATCGCTTCTAGAATCAGATCTACCACCGAAACCTCATTCTCTTGGAGCATATGGTTTTTTGAATCCACCTTCAGAACTTCTT
>JAQUEK010000001.1:0-66237 GCA_028685185.1 Candidatus Altimarinota bacterium | reverse complement strand
TCACCACCAAATCTTCATCCTGTGCTTGATGTCCTTGGTTTGTACTCAGATCTACCGAATCCACCTTCAGAACTTCTAGAATCGCTTCTAGCGTCAGATCTTTCAGGTCTGTCAAAATGGCTTCATGATCTTGAAGGTGTTCTTTCGCCTCAAAATCTTGATTCAGAAGAAGAGCTTCTTCATCCGAATCATCATCTTGAACCTCATCTTGAACCTCCAGAACTTCTGGATGAGAATCTGTTTCTTCCTCAGTTGAAAGAACCTCAGTCATTTCTTGAAGTTCTTCTTGTAACTTCATTTCATTCTTCGTCAACCTGTTTTATTGTAATTTTATTTCTTCTTTCGATATTCTTTAATGTCATCTGCTCGCTGTTAGAAACGAACATTATAGCCCTTCATTCAGCACCAGCTCTTCATGTTCTTCAGATTCTGTGTATGTATGATTCTGGATCGCTTGGTACATCAAAATTTACAACAAGATCTATATTCTTTACATTAAGCCCTCTTGCAGCAACATCTGTTACGACAAAAATGCTTGATATTCAATCCTGGAAATCCTTCAAGGCCTTAAAACGTTCTCTCTGTCTCATGTCACCATTAAGGCAATCTGCTTTATATCAATCTTCTCTTAATTTATCTGAAATGACTTCAGTGTCCCTTTTTGTCTGCACGAAAACTATAGTCTTCTTTGATTTATGCTTACCTACGAATTTCTTAAGCTGTTCGTATTTTTCCAAATGAGGAACTTCCATGAATGAATGGTCGATTTTTTCTACCATAAGATCATCTGTAGCTTTGATGAAAGTATAATTTACTCAAAGGTATTTTTCGACGATTGACTTTATCTCAGGAGTTATAGTAGCTGAAAATGCCAAAGTCTGTTTGACAGCCGTAAGTGAATTCCAGATGAAATCTATATCATCAACGAATCCCATGTCAAGCATCCTATCAACTTCATCAAGGACGAAATATTCAACTTCCTGTAGTTTCAAGGCTTTCCTTTCTATAAGATCGATGATCCTACCTGGAGTACCGATAACGACAGTCTGTCATTTCCTTAGCATATCTATCTGCTTGAATATAGGTGATCATCCGTATACTGAAAGTGACCTTATACCTATCATATCAGCTGATACTGCAGCGAACTCATCTTTGATCTGAGTTACCAATTCTCTGGTTGGAGCCATGATAAGAGCCTGAACTCAAGGTCTGGTTATATCGATGCTCTGTAATAATGATATGATGAAAGCAGCAGTCTTTCAAGTTCATGTCTGGGATTGTCATATGATGTTTTTCCCGTTTATATATTCAAGGATAACTTCTTCTTGAATTTTTGTTGGCGATTCATAACCAAGCTTTGCTAGTCATGATAAAACCTCTGGTTTAAGGTTTAGTTCTGTAAATTTCATAATGTTAAAATAGTTTAATTGTCTAAGTTAAACACATAAAAATCTCTCATGGCTGCAGAACATTAAATTGAGTTACTTTAACTCTTCTTATTAATAGTATTCGCTGCTTAGAAAAATTTTATATTGTTTCTTAAACAAAATATAAAATAAAGAAATCTTCTTTTAGTCACAAAAGTTTTTTATTCTTTCGTACGACTTCCAGGAATGGTTTCCTTATTGCGTTCGAGAGATATTTTTATCTGGTGAAAAGAAAATTTTTGCGTTTTTGCCGGATTATTATATAGATGATTTGAATTTCTCCAAAAAGAAAATCTTATTTTTGACAAATAAAGTTTTCGGGCCCTGGTTTTATTGATCCAGGGCCCGTTTTTTTGATTCCTCTCTTTTTGTTTATTTTGTATTTGTAACTATTCTTCCGGATCATTCACGTAAAAGATATTTTCACAGCCCACTATCTCCACGAGCTTTTTCTCTATATCAAGGCTTAAGACTGATCTTTCTTTGCTGCTCATGTCGCGGTTCCACTTTACAGTTAGCCTGAACCCGCGAAAACCGTCATCTCTTTGGATTTCCTTGATGTGCAATAAATCCACGCCATGGATATCCAAGAGATATTCTCGCATCAATGTTTCAGTTTCTGGAGATTCAAGGATATGTACCGAGAGATCTCCTTCTTTCCTTTCATCGAAAACGACTGCTTCATAGATATCGGTCGTATCTATGCTGAACATCAGATCTTTCGGGAAATGGAATGGAAATCTTCTTTCGATCATCTCCTCAAGCATTTTCTTTACAACGTCGGTCTTGAATCTCTCTTTTGTATCCGGATTCCAGACTCCATCCTTCATCCCGCCCTTGATCCTGAAATTGAAGATGGCTTTTACGCCGTTTGCTTCTTTTTCAAATGGAACATTTTCTTCGATTATGGCGCCAGATTTCAATACTTCGGTAATCCATTTCTTAAGCTCTCTTTTCAGATAGACCATCTGTCCGTTTGTTTTACAGGGAAAGCTGGCGACGTACATAAAATCTATGTATCCGTTTTTGTCAAAAAGCCCGGTACCTTTGAGCAGGTCCTTTACTGATATCTTTTTTCCAGCATGCTGATCTTTCTGGTTTGGCATGGTATTCCTCCTATCGTATATTTGACCCATATAAGGGCGGTTGATAAACTCAGCAGAGATTTTTCTCTGCCTACAGGCGGCAATAGCTGGGGTACAGGTTTTATTTTGATTTTCATTGAGAAACCAGATAAGTTCTTTGAACCGATCTTATGGATCTAATCCAAATTTCATTCGATTCATCTGAAATCCAGAATCTCTCTTATCAGTGACTTATATTTTATCTTTTGAGGTTCTTGATCGGACGATAGCATCTCTATGGTTGTGTGCAACGAATATATCTGAAGTTCCCTTGTTTCCAAAAATTGCTTATTCGAAACCTTTTCAAGAATCCTGTCAATTTCTCATCTGATTCTGTATTCATATTCAAGACTAACTTTATCTCAAGAAAACATAGCTAGATAATCTCATTCTGATGGTTTTGAACTGAAAAGATCCAAACCAAAAATATCCTGATATTCTCATCAGTACTGTGCTTGTTTGTCTAGAAACATATTTTCCAAAATCTTTAAAAAACGGATAAAATATTAACATGTTTATATGGAAATATTACGCTTTGTCAAAATATTTAAGTCATTTCTAAATTTTTTTGACACAAATCCAATTTCTGATATACTGTCATCAGTTAATTAAAACATTCATATGAACAAAAGACTTTGGTGGACAAAGATAATATCCTCTTCTCGATAAGAGTTTTTATTGATTCCGTTAAAGCATATAATGAATACAAATAAAGACTGTCATCGTGAAGATGACAGTCTTTTTAATCTTTAAAAACACAAACATATGAACTCTTTCTATTTCAGATATTGGCGCCACATGCAAAATTTAAAAAAATATATAGATTTTAAAAAATTAAATATAATCTTACAAATAACCTAAAAACCGATGAAAAAAATAATAACATGAGTAAAGCCTACTTGAGAGATGCCGCATATAGGGAATCTCACATGAGCCATTCTTCCATTTAAGAGATTATCAGAGCAAAACGATGTCGATGCAAGCCTTTTCATAGCTGACATGCATGCGCTCACTTCCATAAAGGATGGAAAAATCCTTCAAGAAAACACCAGAAATCTCGCACTCACTTACTATACGATTTTCTGACTTGATACGCCAGTTAAGATTTTTAAACAATCAGATATCGTACTTATCCCAAAACTCAACTGGGTTTTAAATAATGTGACTCCTTATTCTTTGATGTTGAGGGCACATAGTTTTAAGGATTTTCAGCAGAAGAAAGAAAAAATGTTAAACGATATCTATTTTAACAAGTGAGTAAACGATGCATACAATAGATTTAAAAATATTTTAGATAAACAAAAGTCTATGCCTGAATTTTCTTTACTTTTAGCTAACTTAATAAAAGAAGCAGAAGAAAAAGATAAAAATGCATTGATTGCACTTAAAGAAATTGTTGAAAATTTTGAAAATAGAATGAACATGTGAGTCTTCAACTACCCAATCCTAATGGCAGCTGATATTCTAGCTTATGACATTGACTTAGTTCCAGTTTGAGAAGATCAAAAACAGCATCTTGAGATGACTCGTGATATTGCAAAAGCTTTCAATAAGACTTATAAATGTGATATCTTCAAGATTCCGAAAGAACATATAGAAAAGGATGTTGCTATGATTTCTGGCCTTGATGGAAGAAAGATGAGCAAATCATACAATAACTTCATATGAGTTTTTGAAGATGAGAAATCATTGAAGAAAAAAATCATGTCGATCACCACCGATTCAAAATGAGTCGATGAGCCGAAAGATCCGGAAACCTGCAATGTATTCGCATTGATAAAGCAATTTTGAGATCTGAAAAGAGTTGAGGATATAAGGAAGAAATATCTTTCCGGATGATATTGATATTGAAATGCGAAAACTGAACTTTTTGAAATCATGAATGATTATATATGAGCTTTCAGATCAAGAAGGGAAGAATTGTCTAAGGATTATGGACTGATCGAACAGAAATTGGCAGAATGAGCTATGATCATGAATGAAAGGATAGATGAGAAGATGAAACAAGTAAAAGAAGTTGTCGGATTATAATTAAATTTAATATTCTTATGAACTTTAGAAAGGTTTTTGCCTGAACTGCTATGATGTTATGATTATGAGCTTGCCAGAAGAATATGATCAAGCAAGACTCATTTTCCTGAACCTATGAAATAGTCACAAGCACTAAAGATTCAGTTGATGAGACACTTGATCTGTTCAACGCTTTCTGATTGAAACCTAAATAATTATTTCATTAACATGATATCTATGGCCTGATTTATAGAATCACTGAAAGCTACAATGGAGAATCTTTCCAATAAGATGAATGCATCACAGGAAGAATTGCAGAAAAGGGCATCGGTTTTCAATGATCCGATTGCAGAGAAGATAGAGTGGACACCTTTGAAAAGATGATGAGCAAGTGTTTATACTTATATATTGAAAGAGGAGAATTGAAGGCTGATATTCTCATCATCGATATGGATGAAGATAACAGCATCCATATTCACTATTGTCTGATTATTCATATTGCTCATAACCATAACTTCAAAAGGCTATGAATCCTTTATGATGTTCTGAATCATATCCTTTATCTTCATCTGAATTTGAGCTTGGCTACTCTATTATTATTCGATTCCAATAATCTTCGATAATATCGCAGGTTATCATTACAGATGAAAAATCCGAACGAATTTCAATTTCATAAGCAATGATAAATTCATAGAGATAAAAAGCATACATGCCGTACAGGTCATCTCTGAATATGTCAGATGAAACAAGACTTCATTCTACAGCTATGAGATTAATCTGGTATTGAATGATCTGAGAAGAATCAATGTGATTGATCATTGAAATCTTGATATGATAAAAAAAGATGCTAAGCTGATCTGAGATTATCTTAGCATCCCTGTTTGGGAATTATCTGAAAACCAGAACGGCAAAAATCTATTTGAGACTATTATACAAGGCTAATATTTCACCTCACATCTTTTCCCAGCTGAAATCATCAACTCTCTTTAATCAGTTTTCTATAAGCTTTTCTCTGAGTTCCTCATTTGTAAGGACTTCCTTAAGGGAGTTCTTTATGCTTTCTATACTTAGCGGATTGAAGAATATCGCTCAATCCTTTCATGCTATTTCTGGCAAACATGAGAAATTCGAACAGGCAAGAGGAACCTTATGTGCCATAGCTTCAAGTATAGGAAGTCAGAATCATTCATACAATGAAGGATATGCAACAGCTTTCGCTCAAGAATACAGGATATTCAGATCCTGTTCCTGCACGAATCATAGAAGCCTTACATTTTTCTGAAGTCACTCATTTATTATCGTGTTCCTTATTTCGAAATATACATCTTCCTTTCAGGCTATGACTAGATCAAGATCTATTACTCATTCTTTCAGAAGTTCATTATAAGCGGTTATTAGCCTTAAAAGATTCTTGTGTTCCCTTAATACTCATACGTAGAAGATATAATCCTTTTTTAGGTCAAACTTCATCTTCAATTTTTCGATATCCTCTTTTCATGCGATGAAGAAATCATTCTTGTTCAATCCTTCATATATGACTTCTATCTTATCTTCTGGAACATTCAGAACCTCTATGAGATCCTTTTTCGTATGTTTTGTGACGGCGATTATCTTTTCTGCCCTTTTTGTTATGTTCTTCACTGTGAGGTTATATGCTAGCCTATGATGAGGTTTTGTCAGCTTCTTTCAAGGGTAGAATGAAATGGTAAGGTCATGGATAGTTACAACTGAAGGCCTTTTATAGAATATCGGAGCATTGAAATGTGTGAAATGCATAAGATCAAGATTTTCCTTGTATAATTTATATAAGAAAACGAACTGTTCCTTATATGAATAATGTCTGGCATTCACAAGAACCTTCTTGAATCTTTCATTCGGGGGAATATAATCTGAAAAATTCGGTTCATTGAAGAAAAGGACATATTCATTTTCCAGATCATTTTTTTCAAGGTAAGAAACAAGCTCATAAACATACCTTCATATTCATGTGAAATGTATCGAATACATTCTGCAATCAATTCAAATTTTCATATTATTTGCAAATAATTTAAATTAAATATCATCTAAGTGATCATTAATGAAAATATATGGATTTAGCAACTTATGTCAAATTAGATAAAGATACCAAAAATTATTTCAGAATAAAGGTTTCTCCGCGCCAGCCCAAAACAGAGGTTTTCTGAATAATGGATGACTGAACCATAAAGATAAGGCTTAAAGCGGTTCCGGAAAAATGAAAAGCCAACCAGGAACTGGTTGGCTTTATCGCTAAGGAATTATGAGTATCCAAGGATAGCATTGAGATAATAAGCTGAGCTGCCGATAGCATCAAATTATTGAGGATAAGCAATTAGGCTGCTCTTCTGTTTTGACTATCATTATGATGGCTATCTGCCACTCATTCAGCAGGTATGAGATCAGTTATCTTTCCTTCGAAGACATTTCTGGTCTGTATCGCTGAGTTAACCTTTACAGCATCGGTTCAATGAACCATATAGGAATCGAAGTATCATCTTATCTTATCATTATAATTTCCAGCTTTCACTCATTCATAATCCAAATCCTCACTGAAATTGAATCACAATTTCGCAAGCTTCTTTCAATAATCGGATTTCTGGAATTTTTCGATTGTCGTGATCTGCGATTTGATGAAAGCATAAGTTCATCTATAGTATTCCTGATATAGCTTTATCTGATATTCTCTGTTTTTGACTGGATCCGAGTCGTGCTGCTTGTTCTTTATATCCCTGATTCCATCTACAACAGCATCAAATATATCCTTTCATGCTTTATCCACAACAGTCGCATCAGATGTGAATCTGACTTTTTTTGACAAGAATGTCTCAACTCATTGCAGCGCTTGGGAAGAATGATCATGACTATAGAATCATTCTGCGAATCATCCTTCATTAAGCTTGTAATCAGAAGATTCCATCCTTGATTTCAGCGTGTTGTAATATTTCGCATATTCAGCATTATTCGGCTCATCTTTCTTCAGGAATATCTCAGGATCTCATGATATCGTAAGTTTTGGGGATAGTTTGCTTCAATGCTTATCCCAGAAAGATGAAATTTCCTTAACAAATTCTTGAAATTCATCTGTTTTGTTGTTTTCATCTAATTTATATCAATTTTTTTCAAATTTTCTTTGCATTGATACTATTTTTTCAGCTTCTTTCTCAGCTCATATTGATTTTGATAGTTTAACTATTACATCTTGGAAAAGATTAATACTATCATCATCCTTTCAGAACCATAATGCAGGAAAAGGATATCATTCCCAATAGAAATTATTCATAGCCCTTATTTCTGCCTCATTGAATTTTTTTGTTGTTCAAGACATGAGAAGTATGAATGGAACCTTATTCATTTCTTGTGCAGTTCATCACTTTCACCATATCGGCTTCAATATTCAGAAAGTATTGTATTTCTTTCATTTTCTGAGCTCATCTATAGCAAAATTTATCCTAGCATCCACACTCTTCATAGATTCGGTATCTTCTCATCAAGCTTTCTGTCATCATTCCCTTCATTCCTTCCATGATTTCTTAAGTTCTCACCAGAAAGATGAACTCATATTATATTTCTGCCATGTCGAATCTTTCTTAAGCCATAATATAATAAGCGCTTCTTCAGTGAATTGCTTTCATTCTTTTTCCAAATCACCTTTTGTTTGTTTAAAGAAAGTATCATTTGGCACTCATCCGAATCTTCTATACCATAGATATGTTCATTCATTTTCCACCATTCATGGATATAGATGCCCGAATTTCGAAAGTGCGACCAGCATGGCTGCTTGAAGCTCGTAAGTAGGAGATCATGCATTCTTTACTATCTTACCTATCCTTTGGATCCTTTCAAGAGGAGATAAGTTTCACATTTCTCATACTATCTCATCCATATTCTTCTTATCGGCGGATCTTACAACAGAATTAAGATCAAGCATGACATCATCAGGAAGATGAAGAATCTTTCAGATCTTAACAGCAAATCTTGATGAATTGACTTTGGATCATTGTTCCAGCTTGTGCTTCACGAAATCTGTGAATTGCTTAGATCATTTCACAAGATCGTTTATACTGTATCATTGAAGCCATGATTTGAATAGTCATCATTGAAGCTTCGGTGGTTTTTTAGCATCTACATGCTCTACCGGTTTTTTAGGGATTTTCGGGGTCAGACCATTCTTCTGAAGCATATAGTACATTATCTCTATTCAGTACCAACTTGATCTTGATCATTTGAATTCATCACTTTCTCATGCTTTTATATTCTCTTTGTATTTTCATTCTGACAGTTTGACTTTTCAGTTTTTGATCTCATCGATACGGATCGCAGCACCATCTTTTCAAGTGAAATATCTTATTCATTCGAAATTCTTGTCTGCTTTTCTATCCTGTGGCATGAATTTACCGTCTTCAAATACGATTTCCTTGAATCAATCGGCAACTTTGCTGTCTCAGTTTATTTTGATCGTAGAAAGCATAGCTTCTGGAGTTCTTAGATTTGATATCCTGCTTGATTGGTTATGCAGAAAATCCTCATAGAATTTCTTGTATGATAGAGGTCAGAATTCTGCATTTCAATTTGTTACGGTAATCTCATTTTTCGCTTTGTTTATCGATATCGAAAATACTCAGTATTTGGACTTGTCATCTTTGAAGGTCTCAAAGCTCATTCAGTCTTCAACTTTGTATATGGATCATTTGGAATCCGCTTCCTCATCCAATTTCTTGTTCAGATCACTTATTGAGTTTATCTCTCATACTTCTATGGATTCCTTAATCTTTCAATCCTTTTTTTCTGCCTCGAAAACATCATTGTCTATGAATTCACCTCAGTCGATGCTTTTCAGAAATTCTAGAAACGTATTATATCTGAGATTTTCCGGTTCTCATGGATTTCTTTTGATTCAATTAGGACCTGTCAGATTTGTGACCTGCAGAAGTTTAGTTTCAAGAACGGTTCATATGTCAAGCTTATCTATCCTGAAATATCAGACATCTTCTCATTGATTTCAGCTATCATCTTTTTCAGTCTTCTTTCGTGTTTTCAATATTACTCATTCCTTCAGCTTATCTATTCATTTGATTTTATCTCTAAGACTAGAATCGCTTGAAACCTTCTTTATGAAATCAGGAGTGACATTCCCATTTTCATCAAGTTCGAACAGATGAGAAAAGGACCCGTTCCTATTATTCTCATCAACAAGCGAATTGTATTCCTTGACTAGAAGTGGAACTCATTGCTCTCATAATATCTTTTTCACGACATCGTCAGGAAAAAGATAAGTAGGGATTATAACTTTTTCATAGATATCATCATTCAGATATCAATGATTGCTTTCGAAATGCGGTTTAAGCTTCTTCAGGTTATCATTATTATTTATCAGCTCCTTGATATATGAATTTGCTTTCTCTTCGGTCAGGATATCCATGTCTATAAGCTTTTTTATGCTTACGGATGGGAGGAATGCCTTTATGATATTCTTCTGTGCTTCAGGATTATTCTTAAATAGATCCAAGACATCTTTAAGTTGCTCATCATTTATAAGGTTTCAGTTTCTTATTGATATTATCGCTTTAGTCTGTTCTTTTGTTATTGAAGATGGATTTATATTCAAATTATCAAGAAAATTCAGGAACTCTTTCTTTTTCGGAGCTTTATCTTTTAGTGTGCCTTGTATGAATGAATCTCTCTTCTCTCAATTTTCCAGCACATCATCAAGTCCAGATAAGGATAAACCGCTTATCTTATAATTCAATGCATTGTTTCAATCGATGTTCAGCTCTCAATATTCTCTTTTGATAACTTCTCTTATTGCGGTCCTTTTTGATTCATAAGCCACTCAAAAAGAAAGGATATGTTTCGTGAATGAATCTTTCTTTTCTGAGATATCCTCAAGCTTTATGCTTTTGAATTCATCATTCTCCTCGATGAATTTTTTGAAATCATTCTTAAGTCCATCATTGAAAAATCAGTCCAGGTTTGCTGACGCTGAATTATAGAAATCGATTCATTTGCTTGAATTAAGCCTTCAATCGCTATATTTCTTTATGGCTTTTTCGATCTTTTTTTCCTTATCCTGAGGACTGGTTTGATTATTGTCTTCTCTTTGCTGATTCTGGGCGTTGTTGGAATTGTTCACCATATTTGAAAATTAAAAATATTCCTTTAAAATTTACCATATTTTAAGCATAAATGCAAAATATTGAAATATATTTGAAAATTTGTATATATATTTGATTTATTAAAAGAAAGACTCTTTTTTAAGGAGCCTTTAATTAAATTGAAACATTAATAATTTAATCAATTACAATATTCCTAATCTTTAAATATTTGTTTTAAAATTTAGAACCAACCAGTTTTTGGTTCTCTTTTTATTTCACGCCAGCTACCGTTGTCTTGAAGTTCATATGTAACTTTTTGTTTTCCACTACCTTTTTTAAAATTATCATTTCGGCGCCCGCAATATTCATGAATATTGCCACTACCTCCACAACTTTGACAGCCATATTTACCTGACCAATGATGTTCATCTCCACTATGTTGATATTCACCATTACCACCACATTCTTCACAAGTTTCGGTTTCCACTTTTGTTTTAGGTTTGTCAAACATAATATTGCTCCTTTCTTTTATTTAAGGGTTATAGTTAAGATACCGGCCTATTTTTGTTTTGTATTTTACTTATAATAAAATATATTTATTTGTCAATTAAATTCCAAACATTTTGAAAATTTGTATAAAAAACTTTTGACTTTTATTTCTGGCACCATATAATATTAGGTGCTAGAATATTTCAATATTTGATCATTCGGCAACAAACAACAATAAAATATCGCATAATTCGTAATTTCATGATTTTGGAATATAATTATGAATCGGATTATATGAGAAATCATTATATCTTAAATAAACGCATATGGAATTGAATAGATTTACGATATCAGCCTCTAAGAGAATCCAGGAATGACAGAATCTTGCCGTTTCAAATTCCTCTTCAGTGTTTGATTCGATTCATCTGCTTTACTCTGTCTTGGAATCGAATGACAGCATAAATATCGAGATATTGAACAGGCTTAAGATAAATATCGATGCATTGTTCAAAAGGGTTGAAGACAGGATGAACTCATTGCCGAAGATAAGCTGATCGAACTTTGCTCTGACCATTTCACAAGAGCTTAATCAAGTCCTGTTTTTCGCTGATCATCTTGCCAATACGATGCAGGATTCATATATCACGGAAGAGCATCTGTTTTTGAGCATGATCGAAAAATCAACGAGCCTCAAGGATATATTTGAGGATTTTCTGATCACTTTCATTTCCTATAAGAAGGAGATAGAGAATATGAGGAATTGAGAGAAGGTAACTTCAAACGATGCTGAAAACATGTATGAGGTATTGAAGAAATACACCATAGATTTAGTGGATCTTGCCAAGCAATGAAAGATTGATCCTGTCATATGAAGGGAAGAAGAGACAAGAAGGACGATTCAGATACTTTCGCGTAGGATGAAGAATAATCCCGTGATCATCTGAGATCCTTGAGTCGGTAAGACTGCCATTGTAGAGTGAATCGCAAGAAAGATTATAGAAAATGATATACCTGACAATCTTAAGAATAAGAAGATAGTCTCACTTGATATGGGAGCTCTCATTGCCTGAACCAAGTACAGATGAGAGTTCGAGGAAAGGCTTAAAGCTGTCTTGAAGGAGGTGGAAAAATCAAACTGATGAGTTATACTTTTCATCGATGAGATACATATGATAGTCTGAACATGAAGCATGGAATGATCCACTGATGCATGAAATCTGTTGAAGCCAGCTTTAGCGAGGTGACAGATAAAGGTGATCGGAGCTACAACAATAAATGAATACAGGAAATATATCGAAAAGGATCAGGCACTTGAAAGAAGATTCCAGCCAGTAATGATAGATGAGCCGACCGAGGATGACGCGATAGCAATATTGAGATGAATAAAGGATAAATATGAGACATTCCATTGAATCAAGATTTCTGACAGGGCAATTGTTTGAGCGGTTGAGCTCAGCGTCAAATATATAAATGACAGAAAACTCCCTGATAAGGCCATAGATCTTATAGACGAGGCTGCATCAAGTGTAAAGATAAGTTCAACAAGCAAGCCTGTAGAGCTGGATACTTTGGAAAAAGAGATAAGATCGCTTGAGATAGAGAAGGAAGCATTGAAAAATGAGAATGATTTCAAAAGTGAGGAAAGATTAGTAGAGATAGAGAGAAAATTGGCAGATAAACAGGAAAATTCAAGAGCAAAGCTTTCAAAATGGCAGCAGGAAAAGGATATTATTTCAAAAATAAAGGAAAATAAGCAGAAAGTCGATGATCTTAAAGTCAGAGCTGATGATTTCGAGAGAAAGTTCGATTATCAGGCAGTCGCAAAAATCAGATATTGAGAGATTCCTGAGATTGAAAAGGAAAATGAGAACATGGAATCTGAACTTATTTCCATAAAAAGAAAATGAGAATCATACCTAAGGGATCATGTGGATCTCGAGGATATCGCAGAGATAATCTCCAAATGGACATGAATACCTGTTTGAAAGCTTGTTGAGAAAGAACAGGAGAAATACCTGCATCTTTTCAATAGGCTCAATAAGAATGTCATATGACAGGATGAGGCTCTGAAATTGGTTTCAGAGGCTATACAGAGAAATAAGGCTTGATTGAGTGATGAGAAAAAACCTATTTGAAGCTTTCTTTTCCTGGGGCCTACATGAGTATGAAAGACTGAAACCGCAAAAGCACTGGCTTTGGAACTTTTCAATGACAAGAGTGCTTTCATAAGGGTTGATATGAGTGAATATATGGAATCCCATTCCATATCGAGACTGATCTGATCTCCTCCGTGATATGTCTGATATGAGGAATGATGACAGTTGACCGAAGCCGTAAGAAGAAAACCTTATTCTGTAATACTTTTCGATGAGATCGAAAAAGCATCCAGAGATGTATTCAATATATTTCTGCAGATTCTGGATGACTGAAGGCTTACTGATTGAAAATGAAGGACTGTGAATTTTAAGAATACCATAATCATAATGACTTCAAATATCTGAAGCAAGGAATTTTCAGATGCAGGAGCACATATCTGATTTCAGGTCGATTCTGACAGCAAGAAACCTAAGATCATGAGGGATTTCAACGAAATCAAAGAAAGGGTCATAGGTCAGCTCACTAAACATTTCATGCCAGAATTCATAAACAGGATCGATGATATAATTGTTTTCAATGCATTGGATCAGAAGATTCTCATATGAATTGTTGACCTTCTCCTGAAGGAAATCAGGGAAAAATTGGAAGAGAAGAATATTACTGCAGGTTTCAGCGAAAAATTAAAGAACCATATAATAAAAATCTGATATAATCCTGAATATTGAGCAAGGCCACTTAAAAGGGCAATCACAAAATATATTGTGAATGAATTGTCATCAAAGATATTATCATGAGAAATAATTGAATGAGATAAGGTTGAACTGGATATAAAAGGTGATAATCTGACCGTGATGAAAAATAAATAAAAACAGAGACGTTGCATGCAACGTCTCTGTTTTTATTATATGTTGATTCATTATTCTATCTCAATTCCGACAGGACAATGATCTGATCATCTGATTTCTGGTCGGATGAAGGCATTTTTCAATCTGCTTTCCAATGATGATGATGTCAGGAAATAATCTATACGCCATCAGATATTCCTTTCTCTTGAATTCGCGAAATTGCTCCACCATGAATATTGCTCTTTTAACTCAGGATAGAAATGTCTGAATGTATCTATGAATCCTGCATCTACGAATTTCTGGAATCATTCTCTCTCTTCATCTGTGAATCCTGCATTTCATCTGTTTGTTTTGGGATTCGTCAGATCTATTTCCCTATGTGCTACATTCAGATCTCAACACGCGATTACAGGTTTTATCTTTTCAAGGTTCTTCATATGATCCAGAAAAATCGAATCCCAGACTTGCCTATATCAAAGCCTCTCTAATTCTCTTTTAGCATTAGGGGTATATACAGTTATGAAATAAAAATCATCAAATTCCAATGTTATCACTCTTCATTCCTCATCATGCTCAGGAAATCAAAGTCAATATGAGACCGATAAAGGTTTTATTTTGGTGAGTACAGCCGTTCATGAATATCATTTTCTGTTTGCACTATTCCAATAGATCTCATATCAAAGAGAGAGAAGCTCTATCTTTATCGGAAGCTCATTTTCCATTGCTTTCACTTCCTGCAGTCATATTATGTCAGGCAGTTCTTTGGTGATATAATCCATGAATCATTTTGAGGATGCTGCCCTTATACCATTAACATTCCAACTTATTAGCTTCATTTTAGTTTTAGTTAAGTTATTCATTTAATATAGATTAATGAATATTATAAAAATTCAAGCTGAATTAATATTAATATTTTTGACAAATTAATTCATTTATGTTTTAATTTAATCAATAAATTCTAATCTATGTATTATGAATTACCAAAGAGTAGTCTCAGGTATGTCATCTGCTGAATTAAGCAGAGAACTATGTTCTTTGAATAGAATGGAACATTCGGAATATAAGGATGAAGTCAGAATGAAGATAGGTATAGTTCTTGATCTTTTGGAATGAAATTGAAACAAAGAAAAACAACCGACTTACCATTAATATCGAAAAGGAGATATATTACACTTGACATTTTATTAAAAAACTAGTAAACTAAAAAAAATTGATTTACTAGTTTTTTTAGTTGAATTTAAATATGATAGACAAGAGGATGGCGTATCATGAGATAAAGAATATCTACTCCAGGGTAGATGCCTTGTTTAATTGAAATGATAAATCCAAGGAAGATGTGAAAAGGATAGTAAGACTGCTGCTATTAAAGAAAGATGCTGTTGAGGAATTGCTGAATATTACTGGAATCAGAGAGACTGTGATGTGAAATATCTGACATGTCCATGAGATAAACAATTTGAATATGAGGATATGAGACAAGAATTTTACTGAACCGAATGATATATTCGATGAATTAGGATTGTTTTTCACTGCTAATTATTGAGTCAAGACTGATATTTACAGATATACGGAAAAGAATGATAGCAAAACTTGAATTCAGGAAAAGATGCTTAAACCGATAAAAAGAAGAGGTAGTCAGAAATATGCTAATATAGCATGTTTTAAGGATACTGATACTAGCCTTGAAGAAAAAGCATTATTGAACGAGTGATTTTCATATGAAAAGAAGTGAGATATAATAAAATCATCTGTAAGGTTCGAATACTCGATTTTCGAATGAGAAAATGAAAAGGTCGTTTTCATGTTTACATGAGAGGAAAAATCCATAAGGAAAATCGAATCATTATTCAATGAAAGCTCAATCTCACAGCTTGTAAGAGCAAAGCTTAATATGATCAAGGAAAATATCGATGAACTTACATGATTGTATAATAAAAGATATATCAATCTGATAAAATGATGAAGATATTCGCTTATATCTATAGACATAAATGATTTTAAAAAACTTAATGACACATGCTGACATGCTAAATGAGATGATGTGCTGATCGAATTCTGAGGTATCCTTAAGGATTGTGTAAGAGCTGAAAATGATGACAAGCCATGCAGAAATTGATGAGATGAATTCCTTGTATTTGTTGATTCTACAGATAAGGCTGTTCTAGATAGGATAAGGAAGAGTATAATAGATGCTGTCGATCTGAAAAATCAGAATCAGCCAAATGAGGATATGAAATATACGCTCTCAATATGATATGAGATTTACGATGAATCTGTAAGCTATGATAAAAGAGCTTTCCTTGCTGATTTCAATATGTATAATACAAAGACTAAAAACTGAAAGATACATAGGGTAGTAAGCCAATTCAGAGATCTTCTTATAAATTTCAGCCTTTCGGATCTGATATTGGTTTCTGTGCTGTTATGAAATGAAGTGCTGCTGATATCTCCGATAAAGATAAAACAGAAAATCAGATGATTCTTGGATTTGGTAAATGATAAGATCAAATTATTGAGCAGATTGAATAAGGTCGATGTATTGTCTGATAAAAAGGATGAAGCATAAAAATGCCAATTCTCAAAAAAACTAGAATTTTAAAAATTTTCCATATAATCATCTCAATAATTTATCAGTAAGATTTTTTTATGGAATTAAAAGATTTGAGCCTAAAACAGATTATAAGCGAAATAAAGTCAGGAAAAATATCCCAAAAGGAAGTATATGATTATTTTTTGGACAGGATAAGAAAATTCGATCCCCAGATCGAAGCCTTCAATTTTGTGAATGAGGATTTTCAGGAAAAAGACAGTAATTCCATCCTTGCGTGAGTGCCTATTTGAGTCAAGGATCTTTTTTGCGAGAAATGAATCAGAACCACAGCGTCATCTATTATGCTCAAGGACTTCATACCTCCTTATGATTCAAGTATAATAAAGAATTTGAAAGATGCATGATTTTCAAGCATCTGAAAGCTTAATCTCGATGAATTCGCGATGTGATGAAGCTGAGAGAATTCAGCATTAAGGATAACAAAAAATCCATGGGATATTTCAAGGATTCCTGGTTGATCAAGTTCTGGTTCTGCCGCGTCAGTCGCATCATGAATGGTTCCTGCTGCTCTTTGAACAGATACAGGATGAAGTATACGTCAGCCTGCTTCAATGTGCTGAGTCGTATGATTCAAGCCTACATACGGAAGAAATTCGAGATGGTGAATAATAGCTATGGCATCAAGCCTTGATACTCCTGGAACATTCACTAAAACGGTTGAAGATGCATGACTGCTTTATGAGATAATGTCCGGACATGATCCGCTTGATTCCACAAGCATCGATGCCTGAAACAAGATAAATCCTGAGATTTGGGATAAAAAAGACCTTAAATGAATCAAAATCTGAGTCCCGAAAGAGTATTTCATAGACTGAATCGATTCTTGAGTGAAATCTGAAATTGAAAAAGCTATCTCTAAATTAAAGGAACTTTGAGCTGAAATCATAGATATAAGCCTTCCTCATTCGGAGTATTGATTAGCTGTATATTACATAATAATGCCAGCTGAAGTCTCAACAAATCTTGCAAGATATGATGGAATCCGATATTGACATGCAAATGATGTAGGATTGGAGATAAACGATATGATGAAAAAGAACAGGGCAGAATGATTCTGAAAAGAATCACAAAGAAGGATAATGCTTGGAAGCTTTGTCCTGAGTTCAGGTTTTTATGATGCATACTATAAGAAGGCTTCTTTGGTCAGATGACTTATAAATAAGGATTTTGACGATGCATTCAAGAATGTCGATATAATAATAACTCCAACAGCACCAAGCGTAGCATGGAAAACATGAGAGAAGGTGGATGATCCATTGAAGATGTATCTGTCTGATATATTTACTGTAAATGGTAGTCTTGCTCAGCTTCCTTGACTTTCTATCCCGGTCTGATATGCAAAACCAGAGACTTGAGAAGACATAGAGCTTCCTGTATGAATTCAGATATTATGACCGAAATTCTGAGAAGAGAAGGTTTTTGAAGTATGACATGTTCTGGAAAATTCATTGAAGGAATATATAAATTCCAGAAAACCTGAAATCTTTTAATTTCACATAAATATAATTAAAAATCCAGATAATTTGATTACTGGATTTTTTTGACTATAATGGTTCGTTGTCAATAAAAAAACTAAATAAAAATTGACAACAGAAATTATTTTATATAATACTCTAACCCCTAAAAAACTTATAGACTTGGCCGGTCTATATTAATATAAATATAAAAAGAAAAATAAAGAATCAAAAGCGAAGGATAATATTAAAAAACAAAAAAGGAGATTTGGAGCAATGCTCAAAATCATATCGAAAATTGTTGTAATCTTATTTGTAGTTTTATCTACGTCAGTCTGTCATGCAAACATTAAAAATGACACTGGCACCATTGCAGAAGCAAAACAAAATGATATTCTTGATAGAGAGTTGACATTTGACAGTAAAACCGATTTAAACCCGGATTCCTACACTGAAATCGAAAAAACCTACCCGGCCACTATTGAAGATGATTCAGAAAGATTTTTTTCTGAATTGTCCGATAGTATCACGAAGGATGTGTTACGCGAATGTACAAAACGGAAAAAGATCTTAGCTTTCCTTCAGAGGAAAAAGGTCAGGTCTCCAGAGATGTACACTCACATCATTTTCGAGGAGGTGAAGGATTGGCACGATCAAAAAGTGTTCGCATCTCTTCTGGTTCCAGAATCAGGAGGAGATCCGAATGCAGTAAGCTGTAAGGGGGCTAAGGGGCCATGGCAGATAATGCCTTTTTGGCAGAGCATCCTTAAGATAAAAGGTTCGTTATTCGATCCTAGAACAAATTTAAGGTATGCCAAAAGAATCTTGAATATCCATACCCAAGAAGCAAAAGGTAGGATGTTCAAGAAAAAAGGAGGATTATGGAGATATTCCGGAGGATCAGATTGGTATCCGGATAAAATCCAGAAACTCGTAAACGAGATAGAGACGGCTTGATGTCAATGCTTGTCCTATCCTTTACATATATGCCCGGCCAGAAATGGCCGGGTTTTTTTCTTATGCAAAAAAATTGAAATCCATGAAAAATCATTATAATGGTCATGCATTTTCCTTTCTGGAGAGACTGCTCCAATTTTTTTCCTTACAAGTAGTATTCTTGCGGTTATAGCTCAGAGATAGATTAATTTCTATTGGCATGACCATATCATATATAAGTCGAATACAAACTCATATATGAAATTTTACATCAAGGAATACAAAAAATCGAGCATAACCTTAAGGCAAATGCGAATTTGAAATAAAACCTGTACAGATTATCCTTATGGAAAGTCTGTACTTTTTTAATTTTGTTTTTTTAAAATTTTCCATATAATTTTCCAGTCTTGTTTGGTAATCTAAAGCTTGTAGCTGGTAGCTAAGAATCAATAATATTATTGCTTGTTAACTGTCAACTAAGAGCTTTATCAAACAGGAATTTATTATTAATATTCTGAATTATGATAATTTGATTAAGTGATAAGCAGATTTTGAGTCACAAATCCTTTTCTAAGACATATAAGATAGCAGGTAAGAATCTTACTTTTGAAAGCGGAAAATTAGCTTTGCTTGCTGACTGAAGTGTTGTAATAAGCGATGAAGAAGGTAATTATCTTCTTACTACAGCTTGAATCAGCGAAAATATAAAAAAGGGGATAGATTTCTTTCCTATGACTGTAGAATATCAGGAAAAATTCTATGCAACAGGTAAGATAGGATGAAACAGATTCATGAAAAGAGAATCCAGGCCTTCAGAGGTTGCTGTTTTAAATTCAAGGCTAATTGACAGGCCAATAAGACCGATGTTTCCTAAATGAACCGTAAATGAAGTTCAGATAATATCTTCAATAATGTCTTCATCAGGAATCTCAGATTATTGATTCTATGGAGTTACAGGTGCTAGCCTTGCTCTTATGCTTTCATGAAGCACAGAGTTCGAATGACCGGTTTCAGGATGCAGGGTTATAGTTGATAAGGATGATAATCTTAAATTCGATCCAACTTTCGAAGATCTGCTTATATGTAAGCTTGATCTTACCATTGCCGGTACGGTCGATGCCATCACTATGGTTGAATCCCAATGACAGGAGGTTGATGATAAGACAGTATTGAAAGCATTTGATTTCGCTCATGCTATAGTTAAGGAAATATGCGCTGCTCAAACTGATTTTGTTGCTGAATATTCCAAAATCCATTCTCTTCCGAAATCAAAGATCGTATCAAAAAGCCTAAGCAAGGAATTATATCAAAAAATAGAAAGCTATATAACTTTAGAGAAGATGTCTCCGCTATATCATGTCTCTAAAATGGAATTTCATGATGAGATGCATAAGTTAGGTGAAGAAACAAGATTATGGTTAGGTTATTCAGAAGATACGGAAGAAATGACTTTATGAGAAATCGAGGAATGTGTATACAAAGTCATTAAGAAACATATGAGAAAAAATGTGCTTTGAAATAAATTAAGGCTTGATGGAAGAAAAACAGATGAAGTAAGACCAGTTAGATGAGAATTCTGAATTCTTCCAAGAGCGCATGGAAGTGCACTTTTCCAGAGATGAATAACCCAAGCACTTACTATTGCAACGCTTGGTTGACCTTGAGATATCCAGCTTATAGATGATATGTTCGAACAATCAGAGAAAAGATATATCCATCATTATAATTTCCCTCCATTTTCAGTTTGAGAAGTAAGACCGTTAAGATGACCTGGAAGAAGAGAAATCTGACACGGAAGATTAGCTGAAAAAGCTATAGAGCCTATATTGCCGAATCTTGAGGATTTCCCATATTTCATACGTTGCGTTTCAGAGACTTTGACTTGTAATGGATCAAGTTCAATGTGAGCCATATGCGGATCAAGCATGGCACTTATGGATGCTTGAGTTCCAATAAAAAACATTGTTTCATGAGTTGCTATGTGAATGATTTATGATGACGAGACAGGAAACTATGAGATTTTATCAGATATTCAGGCTCAAGAGGATTTCTTATGAGATATGGATTTCAAGATAGCTTGATCTGTAAAATGAATCACAGCTCTTCAGATGGATTGTAAAATCAAATGATTATCGATGGAAGTAATAGCAAAGGTCATAGCACAATCAAAAAGCGCACTTGATTATATCCAAACTGAAATGATAAAGGAATTGAGTGAACCTAGAAAAGAGCTTTCACAATATGCTCCATTTATCCTGAGTATGAAAGTTCCTGTTGATAAGATAAGGGAAATAATCTGAAAAGGATGAGAAACAATCCAAAAAATGATAAAAGATTTCGAAGTTGAGATTAATATAAATGATGATTGATTGGTTTCTGTTACAGCTAAGAATCAGGAGCAATGAAAGAAAACCATTGATCATATCACAAATATGATAAAGGAAGTTGAAGTTGGAGATTCAGGATCTTGAAAGGTCGTTAAGATTCTTGATTGAATCTGAGCTATCATTGATCTTTGAGCGAATAAATCTTGAATGATACATATATCAAAGATCGCAAAAGAAAGGGTTAATAACATATCCGATTACCTTAAGGATTGAGATATTGTCGAATATAAGGTTATAACTGTAGATAAGGAAAAGGGGAAAATATGACTTGAAAGAGTGATAAAGGACTAATTAATTATTAAAAATATATTAGAATAATGTTCATTTTCATACTCTGAAGAGAGTTTAAGCTATCGATAGCTGAAATATATAGTCTGTTTCCGAAAGCGGAATATGTTGATGCTACTCAGGAATTCCTGATCGTAGACAATATTTCAAAAGATGAGATAACTGAGAAATTCAAGAGAATATGATGAATCATAAAAGTCATCGAAGTTCAAGATGAGCTTGATTCTGAAAAGGATTTCTTGAAATTCTCAATAGAATACATAGAGGAAAACAAGAAAAACGAATCATGAAAATATAATTTCGGTTTGGCAAAATATGGAGAGATCAAGTCAGATCTCTTCACCTCCGGAATCCAGATAAAGAAAGAACTGGTCAAATCAAAGATCTGATCGATAAGGTTCGTGAATAAGGAGAACAGAAACATAAATAGTGCTGTCTATAAGAACGAGAAACTCTGAGGGGAAAATTGAACTGAACTTAATATAGTGATGATATGACTGAATATATTAGCAGGAAACACTATAATTTTCCAGGATGTCGATGAATATTCGAAGAGAGATCTTTGAAAATCTAGAGATATGCAGGTATGAATGCTGCCAGTAAAGCTTGCTCAGATGATGATAAACATCTCATGATCAAACACATGAATCTATGACCCGTTCTGCTGATTATGAACTGTCCTGATAGAAGCTGCAAATGCTTGATACAGGAAAATATATTGAAGCGATATAAGGCAGGATCTTGTTGATATATCTGAGAAGAATCTTGAGAGCTTCATAAGGTTCGGTGATTCTTCAATCGATTACAGCATTTTCGAGATGGATGTCATGGACATCTGAAAAACCAATAAAAAGCTTGATTGACTGAATATCGTTACAGAATGATATCTAGGTGATATAATGACAAAATGACATGTCACGCTCGAAAGAATAGATATCCAATGCAAAAATTTAGCTATTCTCTACGAAGGATTCTTCTCATGACTCAGAAAGACTGATTTCTCTTGAAATATCGTAATATCATTTCCGTTTTGGGAATTCAAATGAAAATTCTATTATTTCACAGAAGTTTATGGAATAATGGAAAGATATTGATTCAAACCTCAGAAACTGCTTCCGGAAAATATAGAATTCAAAACTACAAAAAGCTGAAGTATCCTATATAAGAGGGAAGATCAGCAAGTAGGAAGGGAGATATTCAAATTGAAGAGATATTTCTAATAAAATAAGCTATAATAAAAACCGCCATGTGGCGGTTTTTTTATTCATCCAAATAATTTTTTCTAACTCCTTATTTAGCATTTTTAATATATGTCATGGCATCTCTTATTTTTCAACTTGAAGACCAATAATGAGTGATTTCAATCTTACAATTAATTAATCTTTATTTGTGAATCTTATAAATTTTTCAAATATTCCAAAAATTCATTTAACTCATTTTTTTCAGTTCAAGAAACAGTTTTTATTTCTTGATTTAATCAATCTAATACTTCTGTTTTGAAAGTTTTAACAAAAAGCACAAAAATCTCATTCTCCTTATAATTCAATCAATTTTTTACATCAAGCAATATAGAATTATTAATATAATCAATGACAAAAGATTTATGTTTTGAAGAAATATTTAAACTTTTTTTGAGATATTCTATTCATTTAATCGGTTTATTATTTTCAAAACAATAAAGTGCCAATTCAAAATTCGCATCATCACTATGATTTATAGTTCAATATATGTTTTCAACTTCTTTTTCATCTTCTGGTAAAATTTTAGTTTTTTCTCTAATTAAAGATATCTTTTCTTTTAATAAATCAAGCTGAGTAAGAACCCTCTCCTTCTCTAAGAGAAGCTCATATATTTTCTGAGCCTCTCTTCTTGATTCCTCTTTATTAAAACTTCAAACCTTGTATTCCTCAGTTATTCAAGTTTCATAATCTGGAACCATAATAATGTCTTGATTTTTTGATGTCATTTTTATATTATTTTACAATCATAGTCTTTCAATTTCTTTATGTTGATTTCACATTGTAGTATGTCTTTGTGCTGTTTGTGGTTTATTTCTTGCAGCAATTGAAGCTGCTAATAAATCTCTTGCAGACTTTTCTGTCTGAATAGTATTTAAATAAGAAATATCTCTTAGATATGGAGTTTTTGTTGAATCTATAATAGGATTACCTTCACTTCCTTTTTGAATTTCTGCAATTTGCCTATCTTGAATTCTTTTTGGTAAACTTTCAAAAAGCTTTTTTGGAATTACTCATGCCGCATAAACTTTTTCAAGTTGCATTAATCTACTTATATCTTTTCATGGGTTTTCCCATCATTTACTCCAATCTTGTTTTGGTTCATTTCTTTGTTTATCTGTATTTGCCATAATATATTAAAATTAAAAAATTAAAAATTATTTATAAAATTATTGACTATTTCTATCTCTTCCTTCTTTTCTTGTGTTTCTTTGATTTTTAAATTATCTATTCTTTCTTTCATTCTATTTTCTCTATCAATTTGCTCTCATTCTTTTATATAGGAATCACTTATTTCTTTCATTGATTCTATAAATTCATTTTCAGTTTCACTATGTCAGCTATCAAGCAAATCTTTGTTTACAGCTATTAATTTTTCTTTGAGATCTTCTATTGGTTCAAGATTATTAATTTCTCTTAAAATAGATATCATTTCATTATTATATCAGTGAATTATCTCTGGATAATCCTTAAACATATAATAGATTATCATCTCTAGTGATAAATTATTGATTTCATTTTCTGGAATAGAGTAAAGCATACTTTTTTAAATTATCTTTTAATCTACACATATAATCTCACATTTTTTCATTTTTGTCAAAAAAACATAAGAATCCTCTGAATATGGTTTAATTTAAGACTAGGATATATAATAACAATCAAGTTTCAATAGAAATATGATATATTTTGATTTTCTATTGACAAACATAATTTTTTATTCTAAAATTTAAAAAATATTTTAGGAATAATCAAACCAATATGCAAAACACAAAAAATGAAAACCAGACATATATAGATTTCACGGCGAACATGAACTCTAAAACAGAATATTATCCGAGACTTTCGAGCCTGAATCATCCTGTTTACCATAAGGAGGCGAGCTCCATATTAAATGACAGGTTTTCAATAAAGATAACTTATGAAAAAAGAAGTTATGTGATTTCTGGAACATATTGAATATCAAGGGTGAAGAATTATATAGATTCTGATTTCTCATGAAGCAGAATATCTTATGTGCACATCGATAAAGTGCTTCATTTCCAGAATTCCTTCTATATCAGACACTTCATAACAAAGAAGGAAGAGATGAGATTTTCAAAGATCGTATCTAATATTCTTTCTGATATTAAGTACAATTCAAATCTTGAGTTAAAATAAACTTGATAAAAATGAAAATATAAATATCTTGGACCGGTCCAAGATATTTATATTTAGTCCGCGTAGTTCAGTGGATAGAACAAGGTCCTCCTAAGACTTAGACACAGGTCCGATTCCTGTCGCGGATACCAATGGGATTTAAATAAAAAAAATAGCATCAATAGAAATTATCGATGCTATTTTTTTATTTAAATTATTTTTATGGGAAAAATCTCATCACCTTTTCTAGTCTATCTTTAGATTTTAATATCTTTTCTTCTAAATGATCATAAGTTCTCGACATCTCTTCTGATGTTGTCTCGATTCAGCAATATAAACTGTGCAGATTATCTCAGTTGTTATTTTTTTATCTATTTGTATTTTTTAAGTGTTGGTATATATAAATTTTTCTGATGTTAACTTTTGCTGAGGATAAAATTTATATAAATGAGTTTATTAAAATGTATAAATATCCATCAATTAAATTAACTATGTAGTTTAATTTCTGTCCGATTCTACATTTTTTGCATAGAAATGAATACTATTACATCAACAATATACTTGAAATGTATATAAGGATATATACTACAACTATATAAAAAGATGAAAAATAACTCATTATTTATTATAACTAATGATAGCTTATATATCTGGATAATTATAAAATATATATAAAATTAATCAATATCTTCATTTTAAAAGTTTGATTTTACAGTAAAAATCACTACTATGGTTTGTAATTAATAATTAATTGAATTGATGTTTAGTTTTGGAATACTGTGAATTAATGCCAGGAATCTCCTATATATAAAGAAGTTCAACAATAAAAAATCCATAAGATTAGCAGATAATAAATACAATACGAAATCCTTTCTTTCTGAGAGATGAATTCCTGTTGGAGATACTTTTGCTATGATTCATACAAAAGAGCAGTTAAATAATTTTGATTTCAATAAATTAGGTTCAAGGTTTATAGTGTTTAAACCAAATAAATGAAGCCGGGGTGAATGAATAATTATATCGGAGTTTTTATGATGACGAAACCCTCTAAAAAAATTAAATAATAATGAATGAGTTTGAAATATTACAGATTCAACTGAAAACCATTTCAAGGTATGAGACGAAATTTTAGAATACAGTGATTTAAAAAGAAGATTATTTGATATATTGGATTGAAAATATTCCATTTCCTGATGAACAGATTCTATTCTTATCGAAGAAAAACTTTCTCCAAACTTGTCTTTCTGAGAATTTTGTAAATATTGATTAGCAGATATTAGGATTATTGTATTCAAATTAGTTCCAGTTGCAGCCATGGTAAGAGTTCCTACTCGAAATTCAAATTGAAAAGCCAATTTAAAGCAATGATGAATATGATTATGAGTTGATGTAGCAACCTGAATAATTAAATCGATGATTTTAAATTGAAAGACATATTCATATAAATTCCCTGAGTGATATGAACATTTTTTTTGAAAAAAAATACAGTATTGGGATAATATATTGCTTTATTCATCAAAGATACAATTCTTTGTTAATCTTTGATATCTTGCATTAGATTGGGTTATAACTGAATCTTGACCTAAACTTCTTGAGATTAATGCAAGAGCTTGACTTGAAGTGCAGAATGCATGCAGATTGCCTCTCAGAAATAGGCTTGATAAGCTCTCGAATCTGAACATATCCGATCCTGAGAAATGAGTTGAGATTGCAAAAAGTCTTTTCAGTAAAAATATATCAAGTTCCTTTATAGACTCAAAAGTACTATATAAATCTCAAACTTGAAATCTTAAGATAATAGGTAATACTTGAGAATCAATCAAAAAAATCAGTGTAGATGTAAGTATGAATTCCAATAACAATATTGCATCTAAAGATATATTCGATTCCATTCAAGGTTCAAAGGGGTATTCAATATTTTTCAGTGATTCTGATATAATATTTGAAAATTTAGAACTCCAATGTTCAAAAAAAAATGAAGAATGAAAAATAATCTTATGAAGAAAAATCATAAAGGATTTCTATATAAAGCCAATAAATAAACAAGAAAAGAAAAATATTGAAATCAAAGGTATAATATATAGTGAAATCAAAAATATTTTAACCCTGGATTTCGAACTGCATGAGATTTGATTATCTTTAAATCTGTCAAAAATATTAAAGCCTACTAATTATGCAGAAGAACTGGATAAATTTGCAAATTTCAAATGAAATTACAACCCTATTTTTACATATAATTTTCCTTCAATTGAGAAGATGTCTACTATAATAAATAGATTAAAGATTTTAAAGAAAACCTATGACCCTGAATTATATAAAAGCAAGATATTCATTCTTTATTCAGAAAAAATTGATGAGCTTATAATTAAATCAGGACTTGTTATTGCATATATAAAACAAGATTATCAAGATATTAAATTACACAATGATCTTTTATATGGTTTAACTGATGAGAAATTATATAGTGAGGCAAAGAATAAATTTTTCATGTTGTCAAGAATAAATGATATAAAATCTCTATGAAATGTATTGTCTATAAAAGAAGTTATCAATAAAACAAAAAAATTCCTTAGTCAAAATTGAATGGAAGATATAAAGATAGAATTTTCCAATTCAAATACATCTAGAATTTCAATTAATTATAGGAATAGTCCAAAGATAATGATTTCTACCAGTGCATTATTTTATGAGAAACAATTAGATTCAATTCTGGCACATGAAATTCTTGTTCATCTAAAAAGACATTTGAATTGAGAAGATACATGATTGAATCTTTTTAAGAATTGAACTGGTTTTTATCTTAGAGATGAGGAATGACTTGCTATATATAATTCTATGAAATATTTACCTGAAGATTACTATAATGATTGAATCTTTAAAAAGTATTTCTTAACAATAGAAGCTATAAATTATGATTTTAAAGCTCTTTGAAACCTTGTTCAATGATTTAATTTTGATAAATCGCCTCATAGAATATTCAATGAAGTTCTCAGACTTAAAAAATGACTTAAAGACACAGCAATAACCTGAATCTGAACTGTCTATGAGAAAGATAAATCTTACCTTAGCGGTTATCTTAAAATTAAGGATTGGGTAGAAAAATCATGAAATGAAAATTCAATGTACTTTTGAAAGATTAAGGTGGAAGATATAGAAATCATCAACTAATAATTATTTATTAACCATTTTTATATGAAAAAATATTTAGTCACATTATTCTCGGATAGCGAGATAAGTAAGATTAGGAATTACTACTGAAACTGGAATATTGATTTGATGCTCGATATAAAGATGAATCTTGAAATGTATAATTTACTATGATTCAGTTCTGTTGATTTGATTTATCTTTTTGCTAAAACCCTTGAATCTTGATGAGAATTTTGAGGAGTATGTTCGCCTAATATATTTGCAACTAAAGATTGAATCTACTATTTCAATGAAAGTATTAACGATTTTGCAAAATTTGAAAACTGAAGCGATGTATACCTTTGGAGAACACAAATGCTTGATAAGGAATATTTGGCATTTTTGAAATTATATTCAAAAGAAGCATTTGATATAAATTTCCACTATTCATATGATTATGATAATAACCATATATGAACAAAAAGATTCTGAATGTATTGGGGATATATTTCTTCCACTCAATCGCATATACCGAATTCAGTTGTTCCAATGATTTCTAAAGTTTTCAACTCTAAGATTCTTTTGAGATTTCTTTCTTTCTATAAAAACCTATGAGATAGGATAATTATAAAAAGCGATGAATCGTCTTGATGAAAGAATATCTATATTATAGATGTTGCTGATCCCAAGGATAGGAATAATATAAATTGAATTATTGAATCAATGAAAGAATCTTGAAAATCAAAAATAGTGATTTCTGAGCTTCTGGATACTCTTGATTTTGAAATAAGGCTATTATGGTATAAAAAGGATAATGAGGTGAATATAGTTTCCATGTACAAGAAAGAAAGATTGGAATGACAGATATTACATAATATCTCTCAATGAAATATGGTTAAGCCGATACTTGAATCTGAATATCCGAAAAATCTAATTGAAGAAGTTAAGATGTTTTGTTCAAAGCTTGTTGATAATCATGGATGACTTGATATTGTAATGGCAAAGAATGGGAATTTCTATTTTACAGAAAATAATGTTCTTACTTGATATCTTGATACTGAGATAGAAATACCTTTCTTAAAAGAATGGTTGGATTCGGTTTCTAAAATTTATATTAAATAATTTCATATGAAAAAATTAGTTATATTTCTGGCCTTATGTCTTAATTTCTCGATTTTTGAGATTGTAATTGCTAATTCATGAGATATTAAAGAAGAATCTGTGTTAGGTAATACTATAAATAAAGTAGTATGTAAAAACGACGATTTTGAAATTATCGGTTTAGATAAAGTAAAAATCTGAACATCTCAAGAATATGTTATTAAATCAAAATCCGATATCAAATATCATGATGTCAGTTTCGAACTTAATAGAGATTGAATAATAATTGATACTGCAAAATGAGAAAAATATTTGAGATATTTCACAAAAGAATGAAAAGTAAAACTATCAGCTAATTTCATTTCTTTAAAATGATGTGAGATAAAATTAGAAAAGGATATTAAGATATATAAATCTGAAATTGTTTATATTTGAAGCGAAACAAATGATATAAGCGCAGATATAGATTATCTTTATGAGAATAAGCTTGTATTATTTAAGAAAATCATCTTAAATGATGATATTAGGCTAATCAAAGCAAATGAAGGGATTACAGATATTATTTATTGAAACATAGACAATATTAAGGAAAGTGATATCATTATAATGAATACAAATGATCCAAACTCTATTTTCTCTATTTTCCTTAAAATAATATCAAATCCAAATACTAATATCTCACTTGAAAAGAAAAAAATATATATTGTTTCTGATATGGGGAAGAATCTAGCATGAAAGCTACTTGCTCAACATATCAAATCTATCTGAGTACAAGATATATATGTTCTGCAAAATAGGCTACTTTTGAATTTGCTTTTTAAACTATGAGAGAATAAGTATACTCTTAATGACGAATGATTTAATAAGATATGATATGATAGAACACCTTGATTCTTATCATTGAACAATCTTGTATATAATATGATTTACTGATGATTTCCAGCATCAATACTATGATTTATACTAAGTCTTTCTATTGCTATACTTTTACTGAATTTCTTAAAACATGTTGTATGAATATATTCATTTGGAATATATAATCCTATTTTCCTTTCAATATGCCTTTCAATAATGGAATTCAAATTATTTATTATATTAATTTTGTTAGCATTCATATCTACAAATATTGTAAATCTTCTATTAAAAAAGATTTATCTTTTATATAATGCTAAAAGGTCGTTACTTATAACAATGTATCTTATTATGACAATCATCTTTTTTTGAACTGACAACTACTTTAACTTCAATATTATAGACTATTCTTTATTTTCAAATATTTTTATGATATTCCCATTCTTATTTATAATACTTATTGCAGATAAGATTTTTCATGAGGATATAAATATATTCAGCAAATCAGGATCTATTTTATTTTTGCAATTCTTAATCATATCAATAGCTTCATTTTATATCATTAATTCATTATGAATTCAGTATACACTTCTATCCTACCCTGATTTATTATTCATAATAGCATTATTAAATATTTTGATATGAAGATTCACTTGACTTCAATTATTTGAATATTTCAGATTCTATTCCTTATTCAAAAGTATAGATAGCGAGGAATAATGCTTTATAAAGTAATCACATGGAAATAACTAAAAATTACAATAATATAGTTTGACTATATTTTATTGATTTATGAAATTATAAAATCTGAGAAGGTGTATTTTTTAAGTGTTGGAATATGCTAATAGAAGTTTTTCTGATGTTATTTTTTGCTGAGGATAAATTTATATAAATGATTTTATGTTATGGCAGCAAAACATAATTAATCTTGCTTTTTGTATTATTTTCAATATTTTATATATATAAATCAATTATTCTTAATTACATATTGTCTTATGGACCCCTCATCTTTATTTCTGTTTATCTTATTGGTTGCACTTTCTGCATTTTTTTCTTGAACTGAAATAGCATTAATGAGCATATCACAACATAAGATCACCTCACTTATAAAAGAAAAAAAAGCTTGAGCAAAATATCTTAAAAAAATTAAAAAAAACAACGATAGACTTCTTATAACAATTTTGATAGGTAATAATCTGGTAAATGTTTGAGCATCAGCGCTTGCAACTGTAAATGCAGTTCAATTGGTTGAAAGCCTAAATTTACCATGAAGCTATTGAATATGAATAGCAACCTGAATGGTTACTATTATATTGCTTTTGTTTTGAGAAATAACACCAAAGTCAATTTGTTCAAAATATGCAGAAAAAACATCTTTATTAGTCGCAGGATTTTACCATTTTTTAATGATAATATTATTGCCGATAACTTATATCATTGAATTTTTCGTAAAGATTATATCAAGATTATTCAATAGTAATAATATTTCTACAAAAATGTCCAGCGAGGAATTTGAGGCTTTCATAGATATGTCAAAGGATAATGGTGCAGTTGAGGAGGAAGAGCATAAGAAGATAAAATCCATCCTTGACCTTTGAGATACAGTTGCGGAATCGGTTATGACACCAAGGGTGCAGATGGATGCCGTCAGTATAGATACAACAGTTGATATGCTTTGCGAATATCTGCTGATTCATTCTCATTCTAGGATTCCTATTTATGACTGAACAGTGGATAATATAGATTTCGTCATAACATTCAAACAAGCTTTCAAACTTAAGGAATCATGAAGATGACCGAAAAAACTAAGAGACCTTACTTTGGATAAGATCATAAAGATACCACTGACTCAGCCAATCGATAAGGTATTCGAGATATTGCAGAAATCCAGAAAGCACATAGCGCTTGTTTTAGATGAGCACTGAGGTGTTGAATGAATAATCACTTTGGAGGATATAATAGAGGAAGTGTTCTGAGATATCAAGGACGAGACGGATAAAGAAGAGATATATATGAAAAGTCTGGAGAACTGAAGTATCATAGCATGTTGAAACACTCTTATAGATGATGTTATCGAAGAGCTTGATATCAACGATCTGTCAGAGATTTGACTTGATCAGGAATTCGCTTGAGAGAATCTGAGCTATATAATAACTTCGATACTTGAAAGATTTCCTGAAAATGATGAGTGCATAGAATTATCATGAAAAGATAAAAGCCTGAGGATATGTGTAAAAAGCATACTTAATTGAAAGATAGGGCAAATCATATTGGAAAAGGAATAAAGCTTTTAAACTTGCAAAATTGTCTATTTCTTATACAATCATCTTAATTGAAATTAAAGATGTGTTATCCTGAGCGAAGAGTAATAAAGCCGAAGGATCCCTTAAATAAATAGATCATCTGTTTAAAGGGATTATTCTCCTGTCTGCGATATAAGAATGACAATATGATTTCTCAATTGTTTAAAATTAAAATCATAAAATATGATATGAAGAGTAACTATAGTTTGAAGACCGAATGTTGGTAAATCAAGCCTTTTTAATTTCTTGTGCTGATATAGGATCGCGATAGTATCAGATATTGAAAATACCACGCGTGACATATTGGATTATCAGGTAAATGACCAGGAAAATGCGATAAGCTATGTTTTGGCGGATAGCGGAGGTCTTAATTCATGAACTAAGGATGAGATTCTGAAGGATGTCAGAAAGAGAGCTGAAAATTCAATAGATAAATCTGATATAATATTATTTGTCCTTGAATGTGACAGGATTTCCGATTTGGACTTGGAAATCGCAAAAGTCTTGAGAAAATCATGAAAAGAGATAATAGTAATCTGAAACAAAGCTGATAGCCAAACCAGGATAAATGACGCTTATGAGCTTTATTCATTATGATTTGAAAATGTATTATTCACGAGTGTCGCTCAGAATAAGTGAATTTTCGAATTGAAGGATATCATAGCTAAAACATTGAAATCAAAATGATTGGAGATCATCGAAGAGAATTATGATGATAAGTTCGTAAAGGTTGCAATAATCTGAAGACCTAATGTTTGAAAATCAAGCATAATAAATGCTATCACTTGAGAGAATAGAGTAATGGTTAAGGATATGCCAGGTACTACAAGAGATGCTGTCGATACTGTTTTCGAATGGCATGACCAGAAATTCGTACTGATTGATACCGCTTGAATCAGAAGAGCTTGAAAGATATGATACAAGGATATCGAAGAATGGAGCGTAATGAGAAGTGAAAGATCCATAGTCAGAGCTGATGTTGTCGCATTGGTAATCGATTGATTCGATTGAATCACAGCATGAGATCTTCATATAGTAAGCAAAGCATTGGAAGAATCAAAATGAATAATACTTGTTGTGAATAAATGGGATAAGGTTTTGGCTAAACCAGGAATTGATAAGGAATCTATAAAGGCTGAATATATGAATTATCTTAAGAAGAAATTCGATTTCTTGCCATTTGCATCACCGTTATTCACTTCTGCCATAGATTGAAAAAGAGTTGATGAGATACTTTCAGAAGCTTCAAAGATAAAGGAAGAGAGATGAAAAAGGGTTAAGACTTGAGTATTCAACAATTTCATCGAACAAGTTACATATAAGCATGCTCCTACCGGAAATAAGAAATCTCATAAGCCTAAGATCTATTATGGATCACAGGTTGATGTCAATCCTCCTAAATTTCTTATAAGCGTGAACAATCAGGCTCATTTCCATTTCTCTTACAAGAGATATCTGGAGAATCAGATAAGGGAATATTTCGGATTCTGGGGAACACCGATAATAGTTGAGCTGAAATGAAGGGAAAGCATATACAAGAGAGATAAGAGCAAACCGAAGAATGATAAGGTAAGGGTATATTAAAAACATTAAAAAAACAGAGACGCGATTAATCGCGTCTCTGTTTTTTATCTAGGAATCTTCAAATAAACTATTCTGACTTGTATATTTTTATTGTCCAGATTAAATCTTACTAAGCGTGAATTTCAGTTTATTGAAGAATGTCTTTACTTTTGTAAGATTCTCGATTGAGGATTTTTGGTTCATGGATATATTTTTTCATTTCTCTATATTCCTGAGATTCTCGAAGTATAAATTGGTGTAATAGATGTAGTATGAGAAATCATTTATTATATCGTTCATCTTGTCATATGTTATGGTTCAATTTTGATATCTGGTAGATATCTCTGATCTGAGGGCATTCACGAATCTGGTTGCGTCACTGTACTTTGTCTTATTTACTGAGTTTGTAAGTCAGAAATTTATCATTTGAGCACTGTCGAACTTATCCATCTCAACACTTGTTCATATGACATTTCTGGTGAAGAAATCGGACTTTGAAGAATTGGAATATCTGTCTTCAAGACCGTTCATATATATCAGATTCCAATAATTCTCTTCACCCGTCCTTGTCTGTCAGTAGCTGTTGTAGTTTCAGTTATATCTGTTTGAACAGAATGAATCATTGTTGTATTTGTAATATTTGCTGCAAGAGCTGTAATCTGTATAGTATGTGTTCGCTATTCAATAGTAGTAGCTGTTGCAAAGCGCATCATTGTTATAATTATAGTATCTTCTGCATGAATCATAGTCATAGAAACTGTTATTGCTTCTATCAGAATTCGTATATATGACATTATTAAACCTGCTTATGCAAAAAGCGTCATTGCTGTAATTATAGAATTTCCTGCATGAATTATAGTCATAATAAGAGTTTGATTTCTGGTAAGAGCTTCAATGGAAATAATTGTTGCAGAATGAGTCGTTTCAATAATTATAATAGCTTCTGCATGAATCATAATCATCATATGCATCATTTACAGTCCTGTCATATCAGTTATTCACATATGGATAATAGGAATTATCATAGCTTCTATCATAGTAATAATTTGAATTGCTGTATCTGGAATTTGAATCAGATTTGTATTTATTGTAGCAGAATGAATCATTCTTATGGCTATAATAAGTGCTGCATGAATCATAATCACTGTATCAGAATGCGATTTTTATTGAAAAAAACGCAGAAAGGATTATAATAAAGCTAAATATTTTTTTCATAATAATATTGATAAGTTATATTTAATGTTTGTATAAGTGAGATTTGTTTTTGTTTTTATATTCTTATATATAACTTTATATTTATTTTTGTCAAATCATATTATATTTATTTTAAGGAAATGAGCAAATAAATCAATACAGAGCTTGAATTTATCTCTATTTCATATATTGTGAAATATAGAGAATCTGGATTTGATTTTTCGGCATTTTTTAATACTATCTACTAGCTTTTATTTAACAATTTTAACTATGGCAAACAAAAAAAACAAAATCGATTTGGTTGAAAAGCTTAAAGACCTGAAAAAACAGGAAAATAAGAAAAAGAAAGGAAAAAATCCATTCATAATGTTATTTATAACTGCAATAATCATCGCAGTCATTTATTCTTTCTTCAGTACATGACAGACTGAAGTGATAAATGACAAGCTATGAATAAATCAGGTTGTTTCAAACTATTCTTCAGGAGTATATTCAGAAATCCTTATAGACTGAAACAAACTTCTTGCGAAGAGGAAGCAAAAACCTGAAGATAAGGTAAAAATATGAAATAAGGAGATAATCTTATCCAAGATAGACAGGATAACACTTCCGCCTAATGATTGATTGGTTGATCTTGGTTTCAATCAGAAATGAAATCCTACTAAAGTTTCAGTCAAGGATGATACATGGTCAAAGTTCTGGTCTGATTTTGCACCTAGCATAATCTGAACCATACTTTTTGTCGTACTCTTCCTTTTCATTTTCTCAAAAATGGCTGGATGAACAAATTGACCGATGGCATTCATAAAATCACGTGCAAAACTATATGATCCAGGAAAAGATAAGATAACATTTGCTGATGTTGCAGGTGCTGATGAGGAGAAGGAAGAGCTAATAGAAGTTGTTGATTTTCTGAAGAACCCGAAGAAATATCGTGACCTTTGAGCTAAAATCCCTAGATGAGTGCTTATGGTATGACCTCCAGGAACAGGTAAGACTCTTTTGGCTCGTGCTGTTGCATGAGAAAGTTGAGTTCCGTTTTTCTCGATCTCAGGTTCTGAGTTTGTGGAAATGTTTGTCTGAGTATGAGCTGCCCGTGTCAGGGACTTATTCAAGGAAGCAAAGGAAAAATCACCATCAATAATATTCATCGATGAGATCGATGCCATAGGTAAGAAAAGATCACCATGAATCTGAGGATGACATGATGAAAGGGAACAGACATTGAACCAGATACTCACTGAAATGGACTGATTCGATAATGATACGAATGTAATAGTTATGGCAGCTACAAACAGGGCCGATGTTCTTGATAAGGCGTTGCTAAGGCCAGGAAGATTCGATAGGAAGATAACTATAAACCTTCCAAACCTTGAAGACAGGATGAAGATCCTTGAAGTACATACTAAAAATAAACCTCTTGATCCGAACATAGACCTTAAGAAAATAGCTTGAACCACTGTATGATTCAGTTGAGCGGATTTAGCCAACCTTCTTAATGAAGCTGCTATATTGGCATGAAAATTACATTCGAAAACCGTAACTTACGATATGATCCAGAAATCAGTCGAGAAGATACTTATGTGAACAACAAAGAAATCACTTAAGATGACTGAGCTTGAAAAGAAAAACACTGCTTTCCATGAAGTATGACATGCAATCGTATGAAAGATGCTTCCTAATCCTGATCCTGTAAATAAGATATCGATCCTTTCAAGATGAATGGCATTATGAGTCACTTGGTTCTTGCCAGAAAAAGACAGGGTTTCTGTATCAAAAGCCAAATATCTTGATGAATTGGCTGTATTATATGGATGAAGGGTTGCAGAAGAGATATTTTTCTGAAAGGAGAATATAACTACATGAGCTTCAAATGATATCGAGAAAGCAACTGAAATCGCCAGAGCGATGGTTATGAGATTCTGATTTGACGATGAGCTTTGAGCTGAGAATTTCATAGGTGAAGTCGCTCAATGAAATTTCCTATGATGAGAAACACAATGAAAGGTGATAAGCGAAAAAACCCAGGAGATAATAGATAATAAGGTAAGGGATATATTGAAATGAGCTTATAACAAAGCAAAGGATATTATAACTAAAAACAGGGATCTTCATCAGAGGATCTCAGAAGAGCTACTCATAAAGGAGGAGATGTACAGAGAGGATTTCGATGCTTTCTTCGAATGAGTGGAATGAGTCCCTGAAAAGAACGTGTAATATTTAAATCTGAAATCATAAAGATGTCACTTGTGACATCTTTATGATTATTTGAAATAATATAAAATCAATTATGTCTAAAAAAATTTGAGTTTTCCATGATCATTTCATGTACAGATGAGGATGAGAGAGGCTTATAACGCTTCTTGCAAAATCGCTTGATGCTGATCTTATCTCAGGTTTTTTCGATGAATGAAGTCTTGATCCGAGAGAAGTCTGATTCAATTGAAAGATCATAGAGATAACTAAGCCATGATTTGCTTTTTTCGATAAGAAAAGCTATCAGGTTGAGAAGATAAAAGATAGGAGCTTATTGAAGTGAGCATCTTTCATACTTATGAAATGATTCCGCCATTTTGCGCTTAAATTGGCAATATTGTTTCAGACACAGATATTGAAGGATTATGATATAGTCATCTTCAGCTGAGATTGAATCTGAGCTATCAGAAATTGTAGGAAAGATGCTAAGAAAATCTATTATTGCCATACTCCGCCAAGATATCTATATGATCAGAAAGAGGTTTATTATTCTAAGGTTCCGACAATTTTAAGGATTCCATATAGGATAGCATGCTATGTTTTCGAGAAAATGTACAGGAAGGATTTTGCAAAGCTTGATAAGATAATAACGAATTCTAAAAATGTTCAGCAGAGGATAAAGAAATTCCTATGAAGGGAATCTGTAATCATCTATCCTCCAGTAGATATATCTTTCTTCAAACCATCAGAAACCAGGTCTGAATATTATTTCTCTTGGGCAAGATTGACTGAGATAAAGAGAGTTGATAAGATAGCTGAAGCATTTATACAGATGCCTGACAAGAAGCTTATCATATCGTATTGAAAAAATGATCCGGATAAGGTCAGGATATTAAAAATGGTAAAATGATATGATAATATATCTACGATTGAATCGCCTGATGATGAGAATCTCAGAAAGCTCATATGAGAATCTATAGCGACAATCTATATTCCTGTCGATGAGGATTTCTGAATGAGCCCTGTTGAATCCATGGCCTGTTGAGTTCCTGTGATATGAGTGGACGACTGATGACTCAAGGAGATGATAATAGACTCAAAGACCTGAATACTTATAGATAAGGATGCCAGAATCGAAGATATCAGGAAAGCTGTTTGCGATCTTGATATGGAAAAAAGCTTATCCATGAAAGAAGATTGTGTCAAACAAGCAAAGATATTCAGTCTTGATACGTTCGCACAGATGATAAAAGATGAAGTTTGAATATGATAGATTTTTTATAATATTAGTTTATTAATGCCGGAATTATATCCTTGTATTCATCCACTGTTTTTTCAATTCTTTTCGACTCCATATATTTAAATATATCATTCAGACTTTGTTCGCAGACATCTTTTTCATTATATGACTCTAAGAGTTTGCAATTAATAGGTTTATCGCTTTTATATAAAGGGTTATTTAAATTTGATAAATAGTTAGTTATAACAATCTTCAACCTACATTTTGTAGGGGATAAAAATATATCTTTGTTTGTTTTTACAAAATCATCACAGTTTTTGATTGATTTTGTAATATCTGATGAAAAGATAAGTTTATCTGTTTTTAATTTATTTTTATAAGCATTGCAATATTGTTTTGTTGTGTTATTTTCAAATTTCAAACAATCAGACTTCTCTTTTTCTTTTAGAGTAAGATCATTGAATTCGTTTATGTTTTCATTTACAGGTAACTTATCAGAATTATTCAGGTTTTTTATATTTCATATATTACTATTTTTTTCTCAGCAAGAAGTTAAAAATATTATAAAGGAAAAAATAAGTGCTACATAAATTTTTTTTAAGTTCATTTTTGTGAAATATTAAAGTATACTTTTTATTTGCAGGCTATTGATTGTCTGTAAGCTGCGCCCAAAAGATTTCATGCAACGTTATCTATCGTGCTTGGGGGAATATTATATTCTCAGGCAGCTGAAGTTCGTAAGCAATATTCTGATGATAGCTTTGTTGATAAATCTATAGGACTGACAGATGTACCATAGAACCAACCGAATTTTATTCTATCATCGAAATAATACATTGTTACAGAATAATATGTTGTCACTGATGCTGAATATACAGAGTATTTTAGATTAGGTATGCTACTATTAGCTGATTCATAAACTCAATAGGGATGTGATCATGTGGTACATGAAGTTGAAGTGTTGCTTGCAGCGATTTTAGTTGGTAATGTTCATGATTTTCATGCATATTTGAAATACGCTGAAACTGCAGTGGAATATGGATCCATCTGTTTTGTATATAATTTGCATGAGGCACTTGAATAATAATATCAGGCAGCATCTCTTCTATATCAGTTTACTACAGAATTGACATTTATAGTCGGACCGTAATAGTATGCTAATGTTGTCGATCATGATGGTATTTCATTGAATACACATATTTTTCAGTCAGCATTGAATTCGACAGATCATCATAATAATCAACATTCTTGACTGCTATGTTCTCATCATAGAAGGTCCTTTGCACAGAAGCTATCTGCAACAATTTGATTTGTTGGTTTATAATAACAAGCGATGGTATTATTTGTTGATGGCGGAACTAACATATATTCATAATTAGGATCTGCCACAACAGGTGTGGTTGCTGCAGGTAATCAATCAATCTGATCTGCAGGTATCCTTCATATCTTATTTGCAGGTATACTTCAATCCTTAAGATTTCAGGTGTCATCAAAAATTTTAGATAATGAAGAATTCACTAGACTATACCACTGCTCACTTATAGTATCTCAACCAATTACAGTTTGAGAAAATGTTGTAATATTTGATGCTGCATATATCACTCATGAAACTGCTATTATGGATGATATAGATATTCAAACATATTTTAATAATCTTGTTTTCATATGCTATGAATTAAGAAATATATTTATATAGCTGGAATATATATTCAATTTTTGACTATTTAGGTTATTTTATATCACTTTTTTAAAAAATCAACATCTTATGGATTTTCAATCCAAATTATTTTTCTAAGCTTTTTCAATATTTTTCTTTTAATGCATCTTTACTATCCGTATGTTTTATCATTAAAATAACATATGGATAAGCGTAAAATTATCTTAAGGTCAGCATTTTTAGCCTGATTGTTCTTCATTTTCATAAAAGTCGCATATTCACTCAGTGCTGTAAATCTTTATTATTGGGATCTTGATTTCAACTCTAAGGTTGATAGGCTTTGAATAGAATTCGATTCACAGATATCCGGAGTTCCTGATTTTTCAAAGATTCAGATCTATTCGAATACATGATGATTGGCATTGAGGAAAATCAATTCTGAGCCTTGATTGTTTTCGAATTTCTCCATTTCAGGCAGTTTCATGTATCTGGATATCATTGAACAGGATAATCTGAAGAAGGACCTGATGATAAATAATTCTACATCAAGCGATCTGAGACTGAAGACTTTGGAGTGAGTATGAATAACCGATATCTCATGAGTGGAAATGACTAAACTCAGTTTGACAAGCTCATTTTGAAATTATAGAAGCTCATATGTATTCAATAGGACATTTGAAAATCCTTTCATTTCTCAGGAACCTTATACTCCCATAGAACAGAATATAGATAATACCTGAAGCATAATATGAACATGAGAGCTTGTCATGACTTGAACTACGGATACCTGAAGTTTGTCACAAACATGAGAATCTATAAGCATCTGATTCACTTGAACTACAAATTGAACATGAATGATCGATGAAGGGGACTTATGATCATGAAATACCATAGAGGTTTGATCCGGATTAGTGATATCTTCTTGAAGCCAAGAAGATGTAGTGAATCCAGGCTTTACTATTCCTGAAATAAGCTATGTTTTCCAATCACCTACATATCTGCAGCAATCTTGAACCGGTATATATATTTGCGACTGATCCAAAGCAGAATGTAAGATGAACCTGAATATGGAAAATTCATTTTCCTGATATAAGATGTCTGATTATTCATGTTCGATAGATTTCGGATTTCAGACATGAGAGGAAAACAAATGCAATCCTAATATTGTGACTTTCTGAACCTGATATTTTCAAGTAAGGCTCAGGATTTCAAATATAGATGATATTTCTGATTTCAAGGAAAAATCATTTTATGTAGATAATTTGCCAAAAACTGATATGTCTTTTCAGAAAAATGAAATCCCTGACCCTATAATCGAAATACAAAGCTGACTTGATTCTGAATTATCCTGCAATAAAGAAGATTGCAGCGTCAATTTCAATTGAGAAGGGAGTTTTTCATGAATATCAGAATCGGGATATTTATGCAGCTGGAATTTTCCATGAGCCGATTATTCTTCTTGAATTACTGATTCTTGCAATCCATGATATATCCATTATCCGCCATGAAGCTATAGTGTAACATTAAGGATTTCCGATAAGCACGATATCTCAAATTTCAAGGAAAAAACTATCATGATAAGAAATATCTTCACGAAAACCGTATTTCTGAACAACACGGATAATATTACTGCAGATAATGTTCATATCTGATTCAATTCAAAGATAAATGTGCAATGAGCCATTGATGGCAAGATAAGATATATGGAATCAAAAACCCTGTTCTGCCATCAGGATGAATGTAGTGTGAATCTGGAATGAGCAATAGATAGGGCCTTAAGGAATATAAGATATCTTTGGAATTTCTGAAACTGAACGATTTTCGAGTGAAAAAATCCCAAGAGCATCAGATACACAAAGTGAGAATATGTCGTGAATATGAAAGCGATAGATCACTACTGAACCGAAAGTCAGGATTATATAATCATAAAGGTCTTATGATCGGAAAAGGATGAAGCTGATAAAAAGAAAGATATAAAAGAAGAAGAAATCAATATTGATATGGATTCCATCTTTAGATATATAAGACTTTCTTCTATCATGCCAAATCCGAAATGAAATGATAATCTTGAATGGATTGAACTTCAGAATATATGACAGAAGGAAATGAATATAAGATCCTGCAAGATCGAAGCGAAAACCCTTAAATCTTCAAAATATTATAAGATAAAGAATGATCTAGTCTTAAATCCTGGTTCATCTTTAAAGCTATATAAGAATATCACAAAGCTGAGTTTAAATAATACTGCTTGAACCGTTAATCTAACATGTTGAACCGGACTTGTTGATACCCTGTCATGGAATATGAGAATAATGGACGATATTGTAATCGATAGGACTTCTTCATTCTCATGAAGTACAGATAAGATTAAACCTATGCTAGCTAAAACTGGATCTTTGATTTCTAGCGATAATTTTAAGATAAAGATACAATGAAAATTACCAAAAAGCAAAAAGATAATAGGGAATACTCTTTATTGTGAAACGGATAAGATATGCTCTGTCGATTTTTGAATAAACTCAAAAAAGATAAATGAGCTTTCCTATGTATGGGATATGTGAAATTGACAAAAATATCTTTGATTCGCACCTAAGCCACTTAAATACAGCACATGAAAATATGAAGCGAAATTGGTTGTTCTAAATCAATTTGATCAGGTCATAGGTACAAGCAAAATGAAGCTCGTTGTATATAAACCAGATTTAAATACAAAAGCTTCATCAAAGCCAAAAGTGAAAACAAAAGCAAAGCCGAAATCAGATAAAGAGATAGATATAAAAGATATGAAAATCAAAAAAAGCATCCAAAAAAAACATGTCGATTACGGAATATATATGATACTGACAAGTTTCATAGCTATGATTTTAGTTTATCTTTTGATTAGGAAACGAATAAAAATATAATATCCCTGATTTAAATTGAAAATTATGAGATATGAGAAAATAGATTATTTGAAGTGATTTTTGGTCATTGTGATGATTCTTTTTCACTTCAATTATATCTTATCCAATGTTTTCTGAATATATTTCGATATATCTCCATTTTTTCTGAAAAATGTACAATTGATATGATGAAGCCTTTTTATATGAATATCAGGTTTTTGTTTTGCGATTTCTGAAAAAAAGCACGGAAAAGGGATTATTCGAAATTACTTCAATAAGATCGTCATTTTGGCATTCTTATCGTTATCTATAAGTCTTATAACCTATCTTTCAATAAGATCACAATTCATAGTGTTTTGAATATTACACTTCTTCACATTATGATTTTCACTTATCTTGTTTTTCAGGAAATTCCGTTATCTTAACTTTATTATAGGAATAGCTTTGATAATTATTTGAAATGCAATATGAAGTATTTTGGTATGAAGCAAGTTTTTGTTTTGGCTATGATTTAAATATGATTGATTTTATTCGGCTGATTATTATCCTGTTATTCCTTGGTTTTGAGTTATGATCATAGGTTATTCCATTTGAGTTTTCCTTATAGAAAAAAACCTTATTGATAAGGTTTTTTCAGGTGAGATAAAATATCTGCGAATCATCTGATTTTTATGAAGGAAATCTTTGTTGATCTATGTCATCCATGCTCCTATAATTTTCTTGATATTGAGCTTGTTTTTCCCGATAAGATATTAGGCTATATTTCGTATATCCCTTCATTTTTTTGCAGTCAATACGGCAACGGCATAGATTATTTTATGTTCGGTCATGTCCTCTGCATTATATCATTGTCAATTATATCTTGATAATGCATAAAAGCTTGACCTCAAGTCCTTATTGTTAGGATTTTTCAGTTTTCTAAGGAATTCCTCCAATTCTCATACTCAGTTTGAAACATTGATTCATTTTTCACTAAGAAGACTTTTAAATCTTTTTTCTATTTTTTCTTTTGAGACTTTATTCTTTCCTCATATCTTTTTTATAAGCTTTTCCAATTTCTCTACCTGAGCATCTATCCTTTTATCGCTAGCTTCCTGATTCTTAAGATAAGACAGATATGTATTTCAGATTATCAGGTTAAGATGAGGCTCTTTCCTATTTTTTTCAAGGAATTCGATGCCCTTGTTCCACTCTGATACATTCATCTTTTTTTCATCTAAGGCCATCTCCTTCATTCTCCTAAGAGTCTTTTGCACGAATTTGTTGCTTATCGGTGCTATCAGATTTTCGGGCAAAGTCTTGAAATATGTCACATAATCGGTTCATCTTCACTCCAATTTCCTGATCTTTCATTTTCATGTTCTTTTTGTGAATTTTCAGATGTACATATCTTCGAATGGATCATTGGTCAACTGCATATATCCGTCGGCAAGCGTCTCAGATTTGGCTTTTATGTCATATGTAGATTCTCTTTCTATGAGACTGACAGATAGATTATTATTAAGTCACACCCAAGCACAGACTCATTTATTGTATTTTGAATAATTCCTGTTGAAATATTCCTTGTCTGAATTCATCTTATCGAATTTCGCATTATCGATATCTCATGTTTTGATGTTATTTGAAGCCATCTGCTTTATCTGTTGCTTAAGAGGGGATTTCCTTCAGATAGTTTTAGCTTTTTCGACTCATTTCAATAATTTCCTCTTTTTTCCTAATTTTTCAAGTTCTTTTGATTGCTTTTCAGCCATTTTAGGATTTTTTGAAAGACGTACATTTTTTTTTGCATGCTCAGGTTGCTTGTGGGTTCAATTATTTTCTATTCACATTTTAGTTTGTTCGGGTTTAATTCTATTGAAAAAATCTTATCATAAATTTCAGGATTTAGCAAAAATTTATATAATGGGTGAAATTATTAATTCTTCTCTAAAATGAGCGAAAAATTGATTGAAATACTGAAAAGATATTCACTGGATGATATAGTGGAAATAGAGGAATCCGACAGACAATTCAAAGCTTTGAAAAAAATGTTTGAAAATATGGATAATAAAGAATTTTTTCTGCCTCTGATAATCGCAAATTCACTTCTGTCTTATCAACTAAGTTCAGTCTGAGAGGATTATTGGGAAGAATTCTCTGAATCTGCGATGAGATATGATTTTTGAGATGAGCTCATTTTAGATAAGATTAGAGATTTTTTCCTTGATTTTCTGCCAAAGTCAAAGTGAAACAAAAGACTTTTGAATATGAAGATTCCAAGAATTGAAAAGATAATGCTTTTTCTCTATGGATTTATTGGAAAACAGGGATATTATTATGAGAATCTGATAGTCTTCAGAGAGGATTTGTCCAAAGCTATGAAACAAAAGAAAGATGATAAGACGATAGTTTTTTCCATAAAGATGTTCCATTATTGAGCCAGGATGAAATTCTGAAAATTCATATCTGTCCCTTTTGAGATTGATATTCCTGTGGATTCTAGGATATTGAAGATAACAAAGATCTATAATGATACATGACTGGATACTTTAGATTTCTGGCGACATATATCAAAAGAGGTGAATATTCCGCTTATTCATCTAGATGCGCTTTTATGGATAAAATGCAACGATTTTATTTGCTTTTAAATTATTTTTAATAATATATGAGCATTTTTAAAATGTAATTCAAAAATAATGAAAAAGATAACAAAATGTATAATCCCAGCAGCTGGTTTCGGAACACGTTTCCTTCCTGCAACAAAAGCTCAGCCGAAAGAGATGCTTCCGATTGTAGATAAGCCAGTGATACAATATCTTGTTGAAGAAGCTGTAGCTTCAGGAATAGAGGATATCGTAATAATCACAGGTAGATGAAAAAGAAGTCTTGAGGATCATTTCGACACTTCATTTGAACTTGAATATACTTTGGTTGAAAAATGAAAAACCAAAGAGCTTGCAGAAGTGGAGAAGATTTCAACTATGGCAAATATAGCATATGTTAGGCAACCAGTACCAAAATGAGATTGAGATGCTATCTTAAGAGCACGCCATTTTATCTGAAACGAACCGTTTCTTGTATTGTTCTGAGATGATCTGATAAAATGAGAAAAGCCTTGAGCAGCACAACTAATAGAAGCTTTCTATAGAAAAAACGCACCGATAATAGCTCTGGAAAAAGTATCTGACAAAAGGGTTTCAAGCTATTGAATAATAGAATCGAATTGGTCGGAGGATAAGGTTCATCTTGTTTCAAAATTCCTGGAAAAGCCATCACCAGAAGAGACAAATTCAAGGCTTTGAGTCATATGAAAATATGTCCTTACCCCTGACATATTCGAATATCTTGAAAGACAGCCTTCATCAAGCTGAGAAATAAGGCTTGCAGATGCTTTTGCATTGATGATAAAGGATAAAGATATATATTGATTGGAGATGGAATGAAAGAGATATGATACATGAGACAAGTTCTGATTCCTTAAAGCAACAATAGATTATGCTTTGGATAGGGAAGATCTAGGACCTCAACTTTTGGAATTCTTAAAAAGCAGAATGAATTAATATGAGCCTATACGATAATATAATAGACATCCTTAAAGGTCTTGGCATCAAATATCAAGAGATCAACCATGAGGAAAGTCATAGCTGCGAACAATCAAAAAAATTCAGGGATGAAGCAGGATTGGATTGACTTTGAAGCAAGAATATAGTCTTTCATGCAAAATGAAGGTTCTATATCTTAACCACATATTGAGATAAACAGATAAAAGCCAGAAACTTCAAACATGAATTCGGGACAAAAGATATAAGATTCGCATCTCAGGATGAGATTTTTGATGAGATTTCCTGAAAGATATGATCGATTCCTCCGTTTTGATTTGAAAATGAAACAATCCCTGTTTTCGTGGATGCTGAAATATTCGATAGTGAATTCTTCATGTTCAATCCATGAAATCCGGAAAAAAGCATAAGGATATCCACTGATGACCTTAAGGAGATCTATTCAAAAATGAAAAACCCAATAAGATATTTCATACATTCAGAAGAAGATTTCAGGATTCTTGAAGATCTATCATCAAGATAATATTTTTCCGGCCATATTCATATTATTTATATCAAATTTTGTTTATATTTAAAAAATAAATTTAAGTTTGATTTTAGATATATGTTTATTATATTGATATAATTTATTGGAAATGATAAATTATAGTTTAATAAGTAATATGATAAGTATGGCTAGGAAAAAAACCGAAATTGAGTGTATATGTTGCGGAGAATATGCGGATTTCATCAAGACTTTCACTTCGATTTCACAAATAAATAGGATTCAGATAATCTGTCTCCTTAAAGAAACACCGACAATGCCGGTCAATGATATCGTGGAAAAATTAGGATTGAGGCAAAATCTTGTCTCTCATCACTTATGAGAATTGAAAAAGGTTTGAATACTTGAATGAAAAAGATCAGGTAAGCAGATATTCTATTCCATAAATAAGATATTCTATAAGAAATTCGTCGATTGAATGAATGATTTCTTCAGGGATATAAAATAACTATTGAACTTCGAAATGGATCTGATCAGATTTTATTATCTGTCAATCCTTAAGAAGCTTCAGTTCTAATTTATGTTTTCATCTAAGTAGAGGAATGAATGTTTCCTCTACTTTTTTGTCGTCCATGAACCAAAATGACTTATCATAGCTGATGTTGGTTGAGAACTGCAATCTTATCTTTTGCTTGTCTGTCGGTCTGAATTCATCAATCTGGAACTTTTCGGAATCTATAGGATTCGTTATTTCAAGGTATTCTTTCGATATCTTGAAATCTTGGATATCTTTTCATCCGATCGATACCGATGAGACAACACTTTTCGGAACTTCAAGATAATTCACTATCCTTGAAAAAAGCTCTCATGCTCAAGTGGCTCAGCTGACTCATTTCATATTAGCTCAATCCTTATTTCATGTCCATACTCAGATCATATAATTATCACTGTATCAGATAGACCAGTTATCCCTGAAATTCCTCGACGTTCATGTCTTTACGAAAATCTTCCTATCAGCAAAATCAAGAGCCGAATTTACAGGATATCATGGCAGCTTGAATCATCTATTGGTAAGTATTTCATTTATCGAACCCGTATATTTCTTATCGGTGATTTTCTTGCAAGGCGAATATTTATCTCTTATATAGCTGAATTCGCAGAATTCTCAATCATTGGGAAAGATGGTATAAGCTTGAAGCAATTCATACAGGCTCATCTCTCAGTCTCATAATGTCAATGCCAATCAATAATGGTCCTCGTCTTTGTTTAATGATGTCACTTTAAGCTTTTTCAAGAAATCTAAGAGATTTCTTACTCATACCTTTTCCATAAGCTTCACAGCTGGAATATTTATGCTTTGAGCCAATGCTTCGGCAAAAGTGACTTCCGCTTTGAATTCATTGGAATAGTTCTTCGGCTCATAGCTATATCATTCGCTTGTCTTATAATTTACAGGCAAATCTAATATCGTATCATTCGGCTTTATGGAAAATTTTTCAAATGCAAGAAGATATGTGAATGGCTTTATCGCTGATCAGGGTTGCCTTAATGCAAGAGTCGAATTGACCTGTCATTCCTTTTTATAATAATTCATTCATCAGATCATCACTTTGAGCTCATGACTTTTCCTATCGACAATCAGCACTCAATAATCCCTTACGTTTTTCCAGGCCAAATCATATATTGTGTTCTTTCATATCTCCTCTATCTTTGAAGTAAGATCGTAATCGATCGTGACTTTTATATCAATCTCAGATTCAGAGCTGATTTTATCTCTCAGGAAATCGATGAAATATGGAAGCTTATTTCTATGCTGAGTAGAGAATGCCAACTTTTCTGATTCTATGGATATTTTCTCTTTTGATGTGATTATATTGTTCTTTTCAAGATAACCGGTCAGTAATTTGAATCTTTTTGAAAAATTCGATATATTCTTATATGGATCGTATTTCTGTATGTTTTTTGGGATAACCAGAAGTGCTATCTGTTCTGCCTTTGTCAGGTTTTCAGGATCTTTGCCGAAGAAATATATGCTGGCTGATTTCAATCAATAGTTCAGATATCAGAAATATATCTGATTAGCATATTTCTCCAAAATCTCATCTTTCGTGTAAATTTCATTTAGTCTGATGGCATAAAGGAATTCCATGGATTTCTTCACTACTCATCGGCTATCGTTAAGCCAGAGATTATTTCTTATATATTGAGAAGATATAGTAGAACCTCACTCGACTATTTTTCCTGCTTTTATGTTATTTACGGCACTTCTCAGAAGTCATCTCAAATCGATTCAATTATTATCATAGAAGGATTTATCCTCTATCTGGATCAAGGCTTTCTTGTAGAATTCAGGAATCTCCTCATAGCTTATTTTCCTATGCCTTATCTTATTGTCATGTATGATTTCTCAGATTTCGACAGAATTCGTATCATAGACAACATTTGAAGAAGGAAGTTCTTTTAAGGATAGATTGAGAAAATAACTGACATATATATATGATGCAGATAAAAGCAGAATCGCATAACCTCATGTTCTTAATATTTTTTTCATCCTTTGTTATTATTTTCTGAAAGTATATTTAAGAATCATAAATTCAAAAACATTATTATTCATTTTTTTAAGTTAATTATGTTGCATTTTTTTTCAAAATCATAGAATAATCCAACAAAAACCAATATAAAACAGGTAAAAAGGAGATATATATGGCTATAATAAAATCTTTTGCAGTTGTTACATTGCTTTTCGTGATTTATTTCTTTTCTCAACCAGAATCAAAGAACAGTGATTTTCCTATAAATCTGATAAATTTCTATGATGAAAAAAACTATGTTTTTTTTGCAGGATGGTTTCTTATCATTTTATTCTCTGAAATATTCAAGAAACCTGGAAAAAGAAAAAGTGAAAAATCAGAAAAAGTGCCTGAAACAAGCAGAAGACCTAAAAAAGTTGATCTTAAAGAACAATTTCTAAAAGGTATTGATGATTAGTCATAAAAAGACAAAGCCCAGCTTTGTCTTTTTATATATCTGGTTAAATCAAGATTTTTTTAAAAAATCTTGATTTAACTGTAAAAATCATAGAATAATAAAATTTCCAAATTTTATAAGATAAAAACAAAAATATGAATGAGTTTTTAGATTTCTTAATGCCAATTGTTAATAGTAATGCAAATGCAGTTTCAGGTGCGATCTCGGCACTGTTTGCCATTAGTGTAATATCGATAATCGAAGGAAGGCCAGTAACAGCAATTTCCGGAAGCAATAAGAAAACAATAAAAGAAATTTCAGGAAATACAATTGATGATGAAAGAAACAGAAAAATCAATCAAGTTGCATCTCAAGTTCAAAAAATTATAGTAAAACCGAGAGAAAAGATAAAGGAGGAACCAAAGGTTTTCAAATGATGAATGACTCCTGAACAGCTTGAATCGATGTATGCTGACAGAAAAAAGAAATAAAGCATTACATCGGTCCTTTTTTCTTGCAAATATGGGCAAAAACATATAATAAGTATCAGTTTATTTTCTTATATTTATTTATGGATAATAAAAAAAATTTATTTAAGGATATCTCAAAAAAACACCTTTACTATATATTATGAGGTGTTTTATTTTTATCTATTATCGCCTGATCATATCTCTGATTCAGATGGTATTCATGAATCAGGATGATACCTCAGGTTTCATGAGCTAATTTTTCTCTGGAATATAGGAAAATCCCTTTCGATGTAAAAAGCATAGATATAGATTTCAATGTTTCATTGGATAATGGCTCTATTGAAAAAAATGTCACATTAAGTCCTCTTATTCCATGAAAAGCAGAGCTTAAGAATTGAAATACCATAAGTTATGTGCTTGATTCGAAATTGAAGATATGAGAGCAATACACCATTTATATAAAGAAAGACCTGAAATCTGCAAATTGAGTGAATATCAAAAACGATGTACTTATAACTTTTGAAGCAATTTCTTGAGCGGAGGTTACAAAAATCATCCCATCAGGAGAACTTAGCAACATCTCACAGAATTTAGTTGTGCTTTTCAATATTCCTGTTGTATCATTGACTGACCTTTCAAGCAGGGATAAATTGCCTTGTCCGCTTGTCATAACCCCTTCAATCGAATGAAAGTGCAAGTGGACAAGACCCAATGTGCTTGAATTCGAACCGAAAAACCATTGGGAGTGAGCCACTCAGTATACCATCAAGGTGGCAGATGTTTCTGGGCTGCTATTCCCTATAAGCAAACCATTTATTGAAAAAGTGAAAACAAGTGAGCTTGAATTCATCATATCAGACACCTTTTCTCCAAAAGATTGAATCACCATAAGTTCAAATTTTCCGATAACATCTGAAGAGCTGCAGAAAAACATGGAATTAACCCTAGGTTCTGTCAAGATACCATTGAAAGTCGATAATAAAAATGACAGTGAAAGGATTTTCGCTGTTTTTCCAGCAAATGGTGCATTCGAATATTCAAAAAGCTACAGTTTGAAAATCAGTAGCTGACTTAAGCCGAAATATTGAAATATCCCTTTAAGGAAGGATCAGATAGTGAATATGACTTCAATAGATTTCATAGTATCAATAGATGTTAATCAGAATATATTGGATGCCTCATGAGCAGTTATAGATACGAAATCATTCTATACAAACTACAATATATGAGCGAATATCCCTACTAAAAACATGTTCATCAATCTGGAATTATGAGAAGATGTTCTTCTGAACAAGAATAATTTCGCTCTTATATGACAAGATTGAAAGGAGGCAAATTTCCTTATCGCATATATAAAGGATCAGGTATATGACGCTGCAAATCCTAACCTTCCGCCGAAAATGGAAGATAACAGGAAAAAGATAAGATTCACCATACTTGATTCGCTGAAATATGATCTGAAATATGATCTTGTCATAAAAAAGTGAATATTAAGCTCAATAGACAAAGATATAAGAAAAGGATTGAAAACTACAAAAGAATTAAAGCTTCTTGATTTCAAATTTTTGAATAATACGCAATCTTGCGTGTATTTTACTAATGATCTATATTCGTCTGACGATTATTCATATATATTCAACAATGCCGATTATAACAGCTGAACCATAACGACACTGCCTTCAGCAAAGAATAAATGAATATATTCGGATAAAGATTGAATCTGTCCTGCTTTTACCTGATCTGTGGCTCATGTATTCAATACCAGATTCAATCCGTTTACCAAATATGCCATAAAGATAGATAAATCCCTGAAAGATAAATATTGAAATGAACTATGAAAGGATTTCATATTCAATGTTACGACCTGAGATATACCAATGAAGGACAAATATCTTTATTCTTCCTTGAGTAAGGATCTTAATGTCATACCATCGGATCTCCCGATAATAGTAAATCTGCAATCCATAAACCTTAGCAAGGCAAAGGTTCAGATATGTGAAATGGATCTTTCATGATATCATGATTATATGAGATTCTCATACAACCAGAATTATGAACCGAAATGCATAAATACGATAGATAAGGATCTTGATATGAAGAATAAGAACTGGTCGCTCTCAAACAATAAGTTCGATATCGAAAAGGATATCGCAGGAGCAAAATTGACATCAAGCATAATCCTCATAAGAGCAACGGTTGACAGATTCAATATGTGAAACAATGACAATTGAGGCTGAAATCTCTGATATAGGGATTCTCAAAAGGAATTCTTGAATGTATTCATTCGAGAAAACCTTTCTTTGACTTTGGAAAAATCCTCATGAAAGGATCTGATATTTGCATCAAGCTTCGATTGAAAAGTGATTCCATCTGATCTGACTTTCGAATCGTATGATGATAATTTCAATAAGCTCCAGACAAAAGCTGTTTTCAACAAGCAGAAAAAAGTTTATGAAGTTGAAAACGTATGAAATCTGATTTTGGCAAAAAATTGAAGCTATTTCTGATTGATAAACAAGAATTACGATCAGACATCAAACTATGATTTCAAATATGTATCATGAGTCAGCTCATCAACAAAGGATTATCTTTATGTGTATACCGATAGGCCACTATACAAGCCAAAGGATATCATCTATTACAAATGACTATTAAGGACATTTTCGCCTAACTGATATCATAAATCAGACATAAGCTCATGAGAATTGGAAATCACCGATGAGAATTGAAATCTCGTAAGGAATATCCAGATAACCTTCGATAAGAATTCCAACTTCAATTGAAATTTCAGGATTCCTGATGATATGCCGCTTTGAAAATACAGCTTCTCATTCAAGCCGAAAGATGCAAAGCCGGATTATATGGCGCTTGTAAATTGAGATTTCTATATTGAGGAATATAAGAAACCTGTATTTAAGGTGAATCTGGATGCCTGAGATAATTCAAATTATGCTTTCAAGGATAAGGTCGAGTTAAACATAAGCCCTGAATACTACTTCGGGTGAAAAATGGTGAATGCCAAATATTTCAAGACCCTTTTGGTTCAGAATTATTTTTTCGATGCCAAAGATTACAGCTCTTATAATTTCTGAAACGGATATTCTAATATGGAATGCCTTTACTGGTGATATTGCGATTATGCTGATAATATACTGGAATCCGGAGAATGAATGATTTGACCTAGCTGAAATGATAAATGGTCATATGATCTTCCTGCGAGCCAATTCGATGATAATAAGACAGACCTATGAGAGAAAATCTATAATTTCAATGTAACAGTAGAGGATCCTGATACCAAAAAGCAGATTTCAAAAGTTCAGAGCATTATCCTTCATGATACAGATTGATATGTCTGAATAAGCGCATCATATTGGAATACCAAAAAAGATTGAATAAAATTGGATTGAGTCACCCTTGATCATAACGCGAAACCGCTGCCTTGAAAAAATGTCAAAATCGAGATAATAAAAGAGGATTGAAAGATAGTAAAGAAGGAATGAGTCGACTGAATCTTCTATAATGATTATCAGGTTGAAGAGAAGAAAGAAGACGAATTCAATATAAAATCGGATTCCAAGTGAGAATTCAGTAAGACCGTAATAACGAAAGGGGATTGAGAATATCTTATAAAAGCCACTTATACATGAAAAGACTGAAACTCGTATACGTCATCGGTTTCCACTTATGTCTCATGAGATTCGTTTGTCTACTGGAATTCTTGAAACAATACGGTTACGGATCTTGTTGCAGATAAAAATCTTCTGAAAGTCTGAGATACGGCATGATTCACATTGAAATCTCCTGTAAAGTCAGGAAAGGCTTTCATAACGATTGAAAAGGATGATTGAATCCTCGATTATTTCACTCAGGATATCAAATCAAATTGAGAGAGGATACTTGTTCCTGTGAAAGATTCCTATTATCCGAATTTCTATGTGAAGGTATATCTTATCTGAAAAGATTCATGAAATCCATTGCCCATATATAAGAGAGCTCTTTCTCTGATAAAGGTCAATACTGATTATAAAAATCTTAAGGTAACTATTATTCCTAAGAAAAACAGATATTTGCCATGAGAAAAGGTCAGCCTCAAGATAAAGGTCACAGATGAAAATAAGAAACCTATACAGGAGGCAAATTGAAGCATTTCTATCGTAGATGAGAGTTTGCTTGCCTTAAAGTGAAATCCTAAGAAATTCCCATACAGCTTCTTCTATGAGATGAAAAGATTCCTATGAGTCGAGACATTCGTTTCACTTATGAATCTTATAGAAAAGCTGGAGGTTAAAAATATTGCTGATTGAGAGAAATGATGAGCCTGAGAATGAGAGAAATGATGATTATCGAAAAAGAAAAGATGAGTTTTCAAAGATACGGCTTTCTGGCTTGCTGATTTCAAGACGGATAAGAATTGAGAATTCAATGTCACAACAGATGCACTTCCAGATAACCTTACTACTTGGAATATAGAAGCTTTGGTTTCAACTCCTGATGATAATAAGGTATGAATCTGAGAGAATACGATAGTCACTACAAAAAAGGTGATACTGAACGATAATCTTCCTAGATTTTTCGGTTCTAAAGATGAGATAATCCTTTCTCCTGTCATTTTCAACAAGACATGAAAAGATTCTGATTTCAATATGACATTGAAAGCTGATAATCTTACATGAGAGGATAATAAGAAGATTTTCATAAAGAATTGAGAACAGAAAACCGCTTATTTTAAAATCAGGATAAACGATATCTGAATCTCATGAAGCGAGTCTGATTTCGCATCAAAAGTTAACCTTAAATCTGTTTCGATCGCAACAGGTGATTCGGATGAAGTTGAAAGGATAATTCCTATAAAGGAAACCTCAATCAAGGAAACGGTTGCTATAAACTGAAGCATCAGCTGAGGATCAGCAACTGAAAAATTTGATCTATGAGATAATATAAAGGATACGAAAATGAATATAATCTTCTCCTCAACCCTTATCTCATCGTTATTCTCTTCCATAGGCTACCTAAAGGATTATCCATACTGATGCATAGAACAGATAACTTCCTCTATAATGCCATCGGTCTATCTGAAAGAATTATATGACAGATCATCCATCAAGTCGGATCTTGATAAGGTATTTGTGAAGAAATGGATAGATAATGAAGATTGATATGCAGATGTGAGTATAAGCAACATGATAAAGGATTATCTGATCAGCATGAAAAAATTCCAGCTTCTGAACTGATGATTCTCATATTGGCAGGATTCCACTTATTCTGATGCGAATTTCTATCTTACAAGCTATATTGTTGATAGTGTTTCCCATATAAGGAACATCGGATTCAAATCAGATGAGAAAATCATGATAAATGCGATATCTTACCTTAAGAATAAATTCTATGAGAATCATGTGGAGTGATGCAGGATAACAAGAAATGAAGATTGCAGATATCCTGAATCATACAGGCTTAAAGCTATAAATTCGATTCTTTCCTATAATAAGGATGATTATGAAGCCTTCAAGATGTGGAAACTGATAGATATGAAAGACACTGAGATAAGCACTAAGATTGAAAAGCTTATAGCTATATCCAAGATCATTAAGATATCCAGCCTAACACAGATTGATAAGGAAAATCTCGTAAAGCAATGAAATGATATCATCGATAATATATTGAATAACAGCCTTTCATATAATCCAAGATGAGCCTTCATCTCAAAAGACAGTTCAAGCTCAAGACTTCAGAATACTTCAAAATTCATAGAGGCAATCCATTTATTCTGATATAAGGATCTTCTGAAGATAGCTCCGATAACACAAAATCTGATAAGTTGGACAATGAGTGAGAAGAAAGATTGAAGCTTCTGATCGACACAAGACAATATTATCGTAATAAAATCCATAATATCATTCATTGAAGCCACTTGAGAACTTAAGGATACCAACATGGATTTCAAGATATCGCTAAATACAGAACAGTTTTTAAGTAAAAAGATTGATAACAGCAATAAGCTTGAGGTATTCTCCAAAAATTTGACTTGAGATAAGCTTCAGAAAAGCAACACTTTGGATTTCAGCAAGGTCTGAAACTGAAAGATATATTATGATATGACATTTTCATATTTCGTTTCGACCGATAAGGTAGAAGCAAGAGATGAATGATTCTATCTTGATCAGAGATACTTCGATTACGCTGAATATAGGAAGATCGAAGCCTTGAAAAATAAGGAATTCGAGGAATATCTCAGCTGATCGATAGAATATGATAAGCTGAAATATCCTAAAGAAATAGTGAATTATCTTGTCCCTATAGCATCATGAAAGGTTTGACAGCTAGTTATCGCCTATAATAAGATAATTACGCCAGAATCCAGAGATAAGGTGGCTTTTGAATGATTCATACCTGCTTGATCAGAATTGGTCAATACGAATCTTTCCACAGAAAACAAATCTGCAGGTTTTACAAACTTTTTCGAAAGACAGGAATTCAGGGATGATAGATTTTTTGCTTATGTGAAATCTCTTGATTCATGAATTTATGATTTCAATTATGTTCTAAGGCTTACTCATAATTGAAAATTCAACATCAAACCATCAAACATTTTTGAATTCTACAATCCTGAGGTTTTCTGAAAGAATGAGTGAAGGATATTTGAAATTAAACAATAAAAACATATGAACAAACCGTTGCTGATTATAATTTCCTGACCATCATGAGTCTGAAAGGATAGTATAATATCATGATTGACTAATGATGAGACTTTGGATTTTGAAAAAATCGTAACAACGACTTCCAGAAGTCTCAGGAATAGTGAAATCGATTGAGCGAAATATTACCATATATCAAAGGATGAATTTGAATCCTGAATAAATGAGTGAAAATTCATAGAGCATGAATTGGTTCACGATAATCATTATTGAGCGACATTCGAGGAATTCAACAGGATATTGGATAAATGAAAGCATATCCTATATGAGCTAGATGTCGCTTGAGCAATAAAGATAAAGAAGAAACTTGATGATAGGTTTCTCATAAGGACCATATTCATATCTCCACCTTCTTTAGATACGCTTTTAGAAAGGTTGAAATCCCGATGAACAGAATCGGAAGAATCTATAGAAAGAAGGATTTTAACTGCAAAGAATGAGATGAAATATATGGATTTCTATGACCATATCATTGTAAATGATGTTTTGGAGCAAGCCATTTTGGATACAATTAATATAATCAAAAATGTACGATAATCCATTTATCATAGATAAGCCCATATGAAACAATTCTTTTTCCTTCGGAAAGAGAGCAAACAGGGAAATATATGTCCCATCTATCATAGAAGGGGATTTCATCGATGTGGAAATTTGAGACAAGCCAGCATTCATTGAATTTGATGAGGATTGAAATGAGAAGATATTTTTCGGATTGAAGAATTTTGTGAAAATATCCTGGTGTGATATTCCTGTCTATGTTTTCGATAATCATAATCATGCCTTTTATTTTTGGTATGAATTCGCCCATGAGCGAAAAATATCCGAACCGCTGAGTTTAGTCCATATAGATGAGCATCATGATACCAGAGAACCGCCCCAATATCTTGAATCGGGAAATGACGCAGATCTTATGAAAATATTCGAATATACGAATTTTACACTCAATGTTTGAAATTATATAATACCAGCTGTCAGATCAGGACTGATAAGCGAGGTTTTCAGCATTACATGAGAGACTGATCTTATAAATTGCACAGTTTCTGGTATCAAAGGAAACTATATCCTTAATCTCGATCTTGATTTTTTCTCTCCGGAGCTTGATTATATCGATTTTGAGTTAAAGAGGAACAAGATTCTTGATTTTGCGAAAAATGCCAGCTTGATAACCATTTCAACAAGCCCTTATTTCATAGATCAGGATCTAGCAATATGAATTATGAATAGATTATTCCGATAACAGATTAGATCTCACCGAACAATAATCTCTTTTTCTTCTTTCATAGCTTCTGTCACTTTTTTCATATCAGTCTCTTAGCTTTATCATCAGCATCTTTCTGTTCTTTTTCCCTTTTAAGGCTTTCTCTTGCTCTTTTTTCCTTTAACCTGATAAATACTCCAGGTCTTTTTATCAGATTATCAACCTCTTTTCTTTTGCTTTTGACATAATTTTCTATGGTATCTGTATTTTCCTTGTTTTGAGATAGGAAATCCAGTTTCTCTGCTCTCTGTAATATCTCATCTCTGTAGAATCACTCAATCTCACTATCCTTTTCCAGAAGCTGTCTTATCAATCATCTTATCTTCTCTACAGTCTTATCATATTTAATATCATCGATACTGCCCTGTAGTGCCGTGTTTGATTGAATTAATGATTTCTTTGCTTTGAAGCTGGTTGTTTTAGGAGTTTTTGATAATCCTTTTTTTGGAGATTTTGCAATGATAGGATCCTTTTTTTCTGTTTCACTTCTTTTTAATAGCCTTTTTTTCTTTCTAGGTATTCGGATTTTTCCGTCTTCATTTTTCTTGATTCTGGAATCAGGATTTCTCACATCTTCTGTTACAGTGATTTTTTTCTCCTTATTTTTCTTCCTTTTAGGTTCTGCGGGAACTGGTATTCTTGATGATATGAGCTTTTCAAGCTTTTTTCTGAATCTTCTGAGAATTTTTGTTTTTTTGTCATTCTCTGATTCTTTCTCTTTCAATAATCTCTCTTCCTCTTTGTTTTTCTTTATCAGTTCGAATTCCTCAAAATCAATGGAAACCGTATTTATATCTATTTTAGAATCGATAAAATCTCAGATTGCAGCCTTTTTTCAGTCAATATAAACCACTCAATCCTTTATTAGCTGTTTTATCTCAATAAGCTTCCTTTCTTTAAGTCATAGCTTCTCGTAATTTTCAGATATGAATTTCTGGATATTCACCTTTTTTGAAATTCAAGTCTCTGCTATTCAAGATTTAAAAAAATTTCTTATATTATAAGTAGGGGTTACTGGTTTTTTCTTTGATTCCGGTTTTTTAGTATTTCAGGAAGTTTTCTTTGGTTTCTTAACTGGTTTTACAGCTTCTTTTTCTTTTGTAATCCTTCTTAATGATTCTACTGTAACTATAGGTTTTTTCGGAATATCCTTTTTTAGTCCTAATGTTTCTTGTAGGAAATTATCGAAATGCTCCTGTTGTGTCAATTCAGCATCTCATAATCAATTTTTGTATTCTGAAAAATCCGGAGCTTTTATTGTTTGTTTCGGTTTAGGCAGGTCTAATACTATCGGCTCTTTGATGCTTCTGAAATTTTTCGGTTTTTTTCATTTTTTCATACATTCATATACTTTTGCGATGGTTCAATCGGATATTCTTTTAATAAGCTCATTTAGAAGGGAACATCAATCAACACTTTCAAGGCTTTGACAATCCAAAACCTTACATCTGTGATTTATGAGATTATCTAATATCCCAGGCTCTATCAATGCAGGATTATTAAACACCTTACTTACACGCGCTTTATCAGTAAGTTCGATTCACGTTTTTGATATATTCAGCCTTACTCAGCATATATGCTGTTCCATCCTTATTCAGTTATACGGGACCTTTTCTTCTTCTTGTTGAGGATTTATGCATGTCTTTGAAAATTCATCCTTTATGTTTGAAAGCATATCAAAAAGACTTCTTCAATTAATATCGAAAGTTTTTGTAATAAAATTCCTGACACAGGTATCAAGTTTTTCTCAATTTTCTATATATCATATCAATGAAGATAAAAGCATTTTGGAATTATTTTCTGAGCCCATCAGCTCTTTCAATATCAAATATTGCTTCAAGGGCCTTGTGCTCCTGAATTTTTCTTGACTGTTTTCGTATGGTTCATTATTTGATCATCCTATGGACTCTTCGGTCATGTCCTTGTCATCTATATTAAGCTTGTGCATATTTCTGCTTGATTATGGTTTTTTTAGGATTTGATTTTCTGACTGCTTTTTTGACTTTGCTTAATAATGCAAGCACATCACTATCTTCAGGACAATCATCTTTAAGTCATTGCACTAATGATAAAGCTTCCTGAGATTGTTTTTTGGAAAGCAAGATATCTATCTTCTCTGAAACAGCTGCAATTCTTTTTCTTATCTTCTCAGCTTTCAGCTTATCTCTTTTTATCTCTATGTGGCTTTTCTTCAATATTCTCCTCTCATCCGTAATTACAGATATATCAATGAAATCTTCCTTTAGTTCCAATTCCAATTCCTTAGGCATCTCTTCAAGTATAGGGATTCATGTCAGCTCTTGATTAAGAAGATCTTTTTTCACCTGTTCTAGAATCTCGTTCTGTAAAGCAATGCTGAATCATAGTTGATTGAGTATCGAATTTTTGATTTCTTCTGTGATAGCATAAGATTCCTCAATCAAGACTAGAAATAGCACTGATAATGCTTCAATTTTCTTGTTTTCAGGATATCTGTCACTTTTGTTCTCTTTTATTTTCAATGATATGAGCCTATCCGAAGCTTTTTTATCCAGTATTCTGATATCCTTACATTCGGTATGCCCGGAAACCGCTCTTGAAATATCGTCCATTATCCCTTCTATCTCATCTTTTGAATGGGTCGGAATATTCTTATTTTGGCTCAAATCAGGGATCTGACTATTTTCTGCTGCTATTCTTTCCCTTATCTCATCAAGTTTAGTCATTTTCGATTTCTTATTGGTATAATTTATATATAAACTTTTTTTACATTATGTCAATGTAATTATAAAAACAGTATCAGAAAACTTAATAATAAGCCCAAATGTTTTATTTTCGGGCTTTTATTATATTGATTTAAATTGGTTAGATATCATTTCTTATATCTTCATACTTGAATCATTTACCTAATAACTTTTTGATCATTTTTTCTTTTGAAACTCAGGTTTTCCTTATTTTTTCGATTTCTTTTCCTAGAAGATTCTCTTCATTGAATTCGATTTCATTCATGATATCTTCTATAAGATCTTTGGAATATCATGAATTCATGAGATTCTGAAGTATTATCCTTTTTGATTTCGTATCTTTAAGGAATTCTATCTTATTCCTTATTGTCCTTGATTGATTCGCATCTATCTCATCTGAATCTGAATATTCCTTTATCAGTTTGTCTATAAGTTCCTTGCTGAATTCTTTTGCAAGCAGGTTCTGTCTCATATATCTGATGGTTTTTCATCTATATATTTGATTCTTGATTATATCTGTTATTATATCCTCTTCCTTGAAGATGTTTCCTAATTCATTCATGATTCTGTCAACCAGATCACCATCTCAGTTTTTTGAAATAAGCTTTTTCCTGATTTTTGATATGGAAGGGAAATAACGGTTATAATACCAAATCGCATAGTTTTTAAGGATTTTAGGATCGGTATAATTCGGGATATATTTCATGGGTTTATCTAAAATGAAAGGTTTTTAGCATAGTTAAGCTGGTTATCGGTTCAGCTCTTGAACTGTGCTTCATCAAGCTTCAATATCTCATCTGGGGATATTCAGACTCAATCTATTCAGGTTTTGGTTTTTCCGCTGAACCATTTTGCGATCGTATATTTGAAGCTTGATCAATCAGCATATCAGTCAAGATTCTGAACTGATCATTTTCAGTATGACTTCTCTCAGATTATCTTCATATTCGGCATATAATCTTTAATCGTAGCTGCCATGATTTCAGATGCTGAAGCACTTCATGAATTTATCATCACAACAACCTTCTTATCAAGGAAACTGAAATTACTTCAAACCGAGATTATGTCTGTTGAAAAATTCTTATACTTTATATTTACTGCACTAAGTCATTTCGGAACGAAATAATTCAAGATTCATGCAACTTCATCAAGACTTCATCCAGGATTATTCCTCAGATCTATTATTGTTTTTCCATTAGGATTCTCCTTTGATATCCTGTCGACAACTCATGAGAATGCCTTGAGTGTACCTACTCAGAATAAGGTAATCTGAATGTAATTATCTCAATTATCAAGCTTTTTGTAATTGACATAATTAAGTATGATCTTGTCTCTTACTATCTTTATATCCATGGTAATGGAATTTCTTATGACAGTAAGTGTCACAGTAGTTCATTTCACTCATTTTATTTTCGCTATTGCATTCTGCAATGTTGTCTTTTCAGTTATTTCAACTCAATCTATCTTTATGACACGATCTCATCATTTCAATCATGCAGCTTCAGCAGGGGATCATGGAAGCGGCGCGATTATTGTAAGTATTCATGGTTTTTCCATATCGACTTGAGCTCATATTCATTCGAAACTTCCAGAAAGCTGATCTTGGAAATCTTTGGAATCGATAGGAGGGAAATAAGTCGTATATTTGTCTCAGGTGGCTTCAGCCATTCATTTTATCGCTCAGTTCATAAGATCCTCGTCTTTGAAGCTCTCGCTGTCATAATGGTTTGCCTTAAGCTTAAGATAGACATCGTTTAAAATAGGAAAATTGGAAACGTTCTCTATAGGATAAACACTTGAGTCTGAAGATACTTTATCTTCAGTTTGGCTTATATCCTTCAATTCCTGCATGATATCAAGAAATTTTCAAAGGGTCAATATCTTTTTAGGTATAGCTTTGAAAGTTTCATTGAAATTCACATTAAGCATCTTATTGAAGATATCTTCAGTGGCATTTGCATCAAGATTGATAGTGACATCCTTATTTTTTATAAGATCAAGATAAACTCATTTCTGCAATGCATCATATAAGTTTGTTCATTTCTCTACATTCTTGTAATTAAGCTTTATATACTTATATCCTGGAGATATTCATTCTCAGATGATATTATAGTAAAGCTGAAAAAGTCACTTTACAGTCAGTGCGCTGTTGATCTGGTTTTTAGAATATCTTGCTCTATCGAGATAATCTCATGAGCTTGCGTCGACTTGTCCTAGATTCACAAAAAACAATGATATCACTATAATAAGTACCAATTTTATATTTCTTTTCATTTTTCTCTTATAATCAAATAAATTAATTTCCAACCTGAGCTGAACTGTCGGTCTCAGAAGAATCTGAGTTGTAGCTGTTTTCTATCGTAGAGATTCATGAACCGTCCTTTTTCAGAAGGTCATCGAATACTCAGAATGGGTAAGTGACACTTAGGAATATAAGAAGAAGTCACATCAGGATTATGAATATGATGGTTCATCAGCTTCATAGGAATTTTTCCGCCCAGACGATCCTTCAAGTCCATTCATATACTATTTTCCTGTATTTTATGACAAGGATTCAAGATGCAGCAAGGCATAACATATAGATGATCTTAACAATAATCACCATAAAGACCCGTTTTAAGAATTAAGCTTAAGATTCGTTTCAAATCTGCAATATATTTTACCTATCTAAAATTAAAATCAAATCAATTTGCATTTTAAAATTTTTTTATAAAATACTAAGGCAAATCTTATTGGGGATTCGCCAAGTGGTAAGGCAGTGGACTCTGAATCCGCTATCGGGGGTTCGAATCCCTCATCCCCAGCCAATTTTGCTAGAAAAAACAGAAAGATTCCTTGAAAAAGGAATCTTTTTTATACGGATTCGAATAGAAGGGTAAAATCATGGCAGTGATTTTAGGAAGCCAAAGATTTGGCTTCCGGCCCTGACCCGTCTCTGGCAGTGAGCGATAGCGAACGGGGAAGAACGAATCCTTATTATTAATTCTAATTCTTAATTTTTTGCAAAAAAAATAATTAACAGTTCGTGTTAATTATGATCTTTTTCACATATACTTTATTATTTTAGATAGATTTTTTGATGATTTTTTTTGTTTTATTTTTTTGACTCACTCCGTTGTGACAGGGTCCACTTCTCCTGGCTTGTTCCTTATTTTACTTATATTTTTAATATTCAGGAGAAAACTGCAATGATTACTCTATTTATTGATTGAATTGAGTCATGAATTTTTAAATACCAGGCTGATTTAATAGATGATTCCAGAGATTATAGTGGAAATTTGTATTAATTTAAAATTCATATATTTAATATATTATTTCTTTAAGTCTTCTGTTGTTATAGAAGCAAACCCCTTTATTTTATCCGCGAATCATAATATTTTCTCAACATTGGTTCATTCTATCTCCAGTCTACTTTCAATGAATTCATCAAATTTCTCAGTATACCAATCATCTAAATCTATTATCAGATCATCTATAATATATTCGGTCCTAATTTTGGATTTCCTTCATGAATACATCATTCACATAGATTGAAATATATCTATGAAAGCTTCCAGATCATAGATTTGTGTTGTAATCTCTTTTCTGATTTTCACTGGCTCATCTTTATTAATAAGAGATTTTAGTGTAATGAATAATCAATCCTGTTTTTCTTCAATTCTAGTAAAAAATCCAGAATCCTTTTTGTTAAAATAATGAAATGCAACTCTTGTTTTATTAGCTACTCATAAATTATTAAGATAATTTACCAATCAATTATAATCATTGATTTTCAAATTGACTTCTTTTTCTATCATATAGGTAAATAATGATTTTAGATAATTAACTATTTTTTATAATATAATTATATTAGTAGTTTTTCAAAATCTTAAATTATGAAAAATTACTGAAAATTATATGTCTCTAGTAGAGATCTGGATTAACCAATCATAAATCAGAATAACTTTATTAAAAGTTAAAACCAAAAAAAATATTACCGTTTCCGGTAATATTTTTTTACTTTTTTTTAATTGGCTCCAAGTGTTGGAGGAAGTTAGAACTGAGGTTATTTATAATTTAGATGAAATTGGGATCTAATAATTATTTAATCTCATTAATATATCTTAAATGCATTCAGGATACAGCAAATATTGGTAACATAGTAGCACCATTTGATGTATAATGAGCATTTTTTAGAGTTATCATTGATTGCATTATATTTTTTACTCTTGCGGATCATTTGAATCCATTAATCATACTGGATATTTTGGAATATCATCAAAAGATAAATAATATACTTGCTAGTAAAACAAGAGCATGATGTACTTTATCAGTATTACTAAGTTCTATAAATGATTGTTTTAAGAATCTTGTCATATCTCTCATATCATTTTTATCAATTTGATTTATTGTTGTTAAGGCACTTCAAAATTCTTTGTATGTTTCTGGATTTATAATAGAAGCTAATCATCTTAGAGCGATTTCAATTCATTCTCAGGGTGCTATTAATATTTTTTGATAATCTTCTAATTCAGTCTTATTGCTATTTTTTTTGACGAATTTTGAAACTGAAGTTTCTGGGAATAATTCTTGCCACATTTGTTTTGTGAACTCATTTATTTCTTTTTCTTCTTCTTTTAAAAGTTTTCAAGGAATAGTACTAGCAAGAATTTCTCATCTTAGATTATCCGATGCTTTGTTTATATCTTTCACAAGAGTATTATAACTTTTGACAGGGTCCAATATAATGACTCAGGCAACTTTCTACTCAGATGTATAAATTTAGTGAATTTTTGAAAGCTTAAGATTTTGAAAATATCATAATATAATTATCATCTGAAAAATAGATAATTGTC
>JAQUEK010000006.1 GCA_028685185.1 Candidatus Altimarinota bacterium | reverse complement strand
ACAACTTGATATTTATAAGAAGGCAGACTGAACCAATAACTGAATATATGTCATACTATATTTTCATGATAGTGAATTATTAAAATTAAATAACATAATAAAAGATATTTGAATGTCTGAATTTATAGATAAGAAAATATTCATAATAGATTGTAGAAAGAAATTATCGGCCTCAAAAGCAAAATAATATTTCATAATTTAAAATACTATGCCAATTAATAAAAAAGCAACTTCAAAGTCAGTTGCAAAAACAGCTTCAAAAGAGCTAAAAAGTCCAAAGAAAATTATTCGTTCAGTTGCTGGTAGCTGACTTTCACAAGTTGATAAAGATAAACAAACCACAAGTAAAATTGCGACAAAAGCTTCAAAGGTATTAAGAAAACTAACTTCATCAACTAAATCTGAAAAAAAAGTTGCAGGATCTGTTCTTTCACAAACTCCTTCCAAGAAAAAAATATCAAAGAAGTAAAATTATTCTTTTGCTTAATAAACAAACCACAAAAACCTATTAAAAACTCTTAAAAACAGTATTATAATAGGTTTTTTCAATTTGTTTAGTTTACAAATTAATATAATGTATATACTATGCACAATATATACTTTATACATTAACTATTTATCATATGGCTCGTAAAACTATTTTTAAAAAAAGAGAAACAATAAACATTTACGTTGATCAAGATTTGAAACAAAAACTTGAAACAATAGCATTGAATGAATGAGAAACAGTTTCTCAAATTATAAGGACACTAATAAAAGAATTCGTAGCTAAATATAAGTAATAACTTTATTAATGAATTAATTTTATGGATAAAAAAGATAAATATAAGTCAGATATTTTTGATAGTTCAAAATTAGAAGAAAGTATTCCTTATTCAAAGAAAGAAATAATTGAAAATATCAGGAACCAAAGGGTTAGTATGTTGTCTAAATGAATAACGCTTTTTAAATCAAAAGGGCTTTTTGGGTTTATTATTTTTACTCTCTTGTCCTTTAAAATGTTTTGATACAAATATTCAACAATTCATACACCGTCAACGTGAAGCATATGAATTCCGGGTTCATGAATAATCATTAAGCTAAATCCGGAACAAAGTTTGACATTTACAATTATTCTAATTTTTCTGTATTTATTGATATGGTTTGCTTTATACACTGAAAGAAAAAAAGATTTAAATAAAATAACTATATAACTATGAGTAATTTAAAAGCGGACTACATAGATTTCGAAGATGATGAGAATGAAGAATGAAATGATTGAGAATTTGATAATGTCGAAGTTGATGAAGAAGAATTGGATGATTATATCGAAGCAGGTGAAAATTCAAAGCCTCTTGAATATCTCTGATATACAAGACAATCAAAAGCTGGAAATTCGGAATTAACTTTCGATGCCCAAAATAAGGCAATAAAAAAGTATGCACGAGATAATAATTTAAAATTAAGTGATATATTTGAAGAGGAAAAATCTTGATATGTAAGCTGAAAAAGAGTTCAATTTGAAACAATGATTAGCTTGATGGAAAAAGATAGTCAAAGTCTCCAAAGAAAGTATTGATGAGTTATATTTTTCGATATTTCCAGAATGGCCCGAAATTGAGAAGACTTTATCAAAGTAGAAAAATTATATAAACTGTGATATAAGTTCATATCTATCAAAGAAAACATAGTCGATTCGGCTGCATGAATGTATTTTTTCAGAATGATTTGCAGTGAATCCATCTTTTATAGTGATAGACAGAGTAGTAAGGCTACACAATACGGACTATTCGTAATAAACAGAAATGCTTATGCCTATTTATGATGAAGCTCTATACAGTATTGATATACAATAAAAAAACATTGAGACAAGAAAAGTGAAATAATTGTTAATCCATTTCACGCGAAAGTCATAAAAAGGATTTTTGAACTTAATTATGAGTGATATAAGCATAAAAATATAATTGAAACAATTTTTAAAGAGTTTAATAGTGAGTGTGATAGTCTGAATAGGTGAAAAAAAAGATCTTATGAACATTATTATTTACCGAGAGATGAGAAGACAATAAGTAAAATACTGTTAAATAAGGAAAGAATTAGATATAATTGAAAAAGATTTGTAATTATAGATATAAAATTTGAAGATGATTTAAAAATATTGCATTCTTTCTATAAAAGACCAAAAGACATCAAGAAATGAAGGAATATACTTATTTTTGAAACTCCAAAATTAAGGATAATTGATGATAGTCTTTATGATAGTGTTCTTCTGAAAAATATGGACAGACAACATAGAAAAATAGAAGTATGAGTATTTGATTGAGCTTTATATTCAGGAGTTCTTAAATGTGTGTGCTGATGAGATATAACAGGTCAAAGATGATGAAATGGGAATAAATATAGATATATGTGTCAAAATGCCAGAACCAATTCTTTAATATGTGATAGAAAATCAGTAATTCTTGAAGAACAAATCGATGATCTTATTTATAAGGAAATTATAAAATATATTTATATAGGACCATTATATGAAGTTATTTTTGATTTAGTAAAAAAAGAAGAACTTGTAAGAATAAATGACGGTATCAAATCACATAAAATAAGGCTTGCTGGTAAGGAAAGAAAACTTGATAAGATAGAGACTGAATTAGTGAATGTTAATAACATTTATGATAAAATGAACGCTAATACCGAAATTTTGTTGTTTAATATAATTCCCTGAATAAAAAAAGAAATAAAAGATATTAAAGATGAAATAGAATTACTTGAAGCAGAAGGAAAAAAGATTGAGGCAAACCTTAAAATATATATAGAAAGAACATATGAAATAATACAAAGATACAAAGATATTTGAAAAGATATAAAAAAGGATGTAGTGGATATTCTTCTGAATGAAATAGTCCTTGATGAAGAAAAAAGCGAAGAAAACAGATATAGACATCCAAAAGATAGAAAAACTGAATGATGATATCAAAAACAGCTTTTAAAAGTGAAGCTTCTTTGAGAATTTCAATTTGTCTACAATCATAACAAATCATCATTATGAAAACAGCAATAACTTATGCTCGTATTTCGTGAGCACATACTCAAACAGAAATGAGTATTAAGGAGCAGATATTTCAGATTAGGAGATATTCACAAGAGCAGGGTATTGATATTTTAAAAGAATTTGAAGAGAAACACTCTGCATTCAAAGGGAGTATTAAATATAATCCGAAGATTTGAAGAAAAATCTTTAATGAAGTTTTAAATTATATATCAACAAACAAAATCGATTATCTTCTTGTTTTTAAACTTGATAGATTAAGCAGAAATTGAAGCGACTTTATCACATTAGAAAATCTTTGCGAAAAGAGATGAGTTCAGGTCGTGGCTATTACAGAAAATTATTGAATGACTGGACCTATGGGAAATTTTTCAATAAGAAATTCAAGAAATTTAGCTCAATTATATAGTGAAGAATTAAGTTTTAAATCTAAACTATGAATGAGACGTGCTATGATGGAATGAAAACATTCTTGAAGTGTAATTCCTATCTGATATATTAAAATAGCAAAAAATAAAGCAATTATTGATCCTGAAAGATGAAATTTCATAAAGAGAACATTTGAACTTTATTCGAGCTGACAATATACTTATCTTTCGTTATCAGAAAAATTAATCAAAGAGTGATTTACAAGGCAAAATTGAACGCCTATTACCAACAAAGTTATAGAAAGTATACTTTGACATGAGATATTTACAGGCTTTAAAACTATGAGATGGAATCTTAAACCATACGAACTACCATATTTTTGAGCTAAAACTGCGGGAATTTTCGAAGAAAGATACAAATTAGATATTGAACCTATCATATCAGAAGAGCTATTTCTGAAAGTCAAAAACATAAAAGATAACAGGAATAAATATCTTAATCTTAAAAACCAAGATAACAAAAGAAGGAGAAATCAGAAATATTTTCTTTTTCAATGAGCCTTTAAGTGTTCTTGCGGAAGATCCATAACTTGATATCACATAAAATCAAAAAATCTTACATATTACTGATGTTGTAGAGGAATATCCGCAAATTTTCCTACAAAATGCAATGAAAAACCTTTACAGGAAAAAAGCTTATTAATTCAGGTAATAAAACAAATTAAGAAATATCAAATAAGCTCTGAAATGATTAGAAAAATAAAGGAGGGAATGAATGAATTTAAAAATAATCAAAATATACAAGATAATACACAACTTAAAGAAATTGATGTATGAATTAGTGAAATGAAGAATAAACAAATCAACCTTACAGAAAAATATATGGAGTGAAAAATAGGAGATGAAAATTATTCTATGCTTAATAATAAATACAAAGAAGAAATTTTTGAATTAGAAATGAAAAAAGATAAGACTATCAATTATTATTCTAACCAAAGCGATTTGAAGAAAAATAAGATATTTTTAATGTGGATTTCTTCTCAAATAGAAGCCATAATCGACCGTATGAAAGTTAGAGTTAAACCAAAAACTCTAACCAAACTCAAATACATCAACTCTAACCAAACTTTAACCAACAAAAAACTGCTTCCGATAGCCGAAAACAGTCCTTTGTATTATTGTAAAAATGTGTTAATTCCTTTATGGTTGCGGAGGTGGGAATCGAACCTACGACCTCAAGGTTATGAGCCTTGCGAGCTACCACTGCTCTACTCCGCGATATAAATGTAGATTGATTCTACGAATATTTCAAAAATGTCAAATTTAAAACTGGTGCCAATGAGTAGAATTGAACTACCGACCGCAGGGGTATGAATCCTGTGCTCTACCACTGAGCTACATTGGCATGTGCGAAATTTATTATATTTAAAAGAAAAATTAGTCAAATTAAATTTGACTAATCACGACTTTCCTATAAAATTTGCTCACCCAAATCGTATTTGGTTTTTAATTTTTGGTTTTTAGATTAGTAAGCCAAAATGACTAAAGTCTAAGGACTAGAGACCAAAATACTACTTATAACTTATAACTTATTTAACTATGGCTACGACGGATTTAAAAAATCTAAGAAATATCGGTATCATAGCCCATATTGATGCAGGTAAAACAACAACTTCAGAACGTATTTTGTTCTATACTTGAAAAACACATAAAATCTGAGAAGTACATGAATGAGCAGCTACCATGGATTGGATGGCTCAAGAGCAAGAAAGAGGTATTACTATCACTTCTGCAGCTACTACATGTTTCTGGAAAGATCACCAGATAAATATCATCGATACTCCAGGTCACGTTGATTTTACTATCGAGGTAGAAAGATCAATGAGAGTTCTTGATGGTTGAGTTGCAGTATTTGACGGTTCTCAATGAGTTGAGCCTCAATCAGAGACTGTATGGAAACAAGCAGATAAATACCACGTACCTAGAATCGCTTTTGCAAATAAGATGGATAAGACATGAGCAAGCTTTCAGATGACTTATGATTCAATAAAGAAAAGATTGGCTTGAAACAAAGTTATCGCAATACAGCTTCCTATCGGAGAAGAGAATGATTTCGCTGGAATCATTGATTTGGTCGAGATGAAGGCTTATAGATTTGATGGAAAGATGGGTGAGATTGTTGTTGAGATCCCTGTTCCAGAAAACTTAATGTCAGAGGCTTTGAGAATGAGAGGGGAATTGGTTGAAAAAGCTGCTGAGCAGACTGATGAATTGATGAACAAATATCTTGAATGAGAGGAATTGACAATAGAAGATATCAAAAAATGATTAAGGGTTTGAGTTGTCGCAAGTGCACTTTATCCTTTGGTTTGCTGATCTGCATTGACAAACAAATGAGTTCAATTAGTACTTAATGCTGTTGTTGATTACCTTCCATCACCAATGGATATCAATAACGGTACTATCACTTGATCTGATGTTGATGATATAGAAGAGAAGATAACATACAAACAAGATGTAAAGGAGCCATTAAGTGCTCTTGCATTTAAGATCGCTACTGATCCATTCGTATGAAGAATAACTTTCGTAAGGGTATATTCATGAGTATTGAAATCAGGTTCTTATGTTCTTAATTCAGTAAGCTGAGAAAAAGAAAGAATAGGAAGGCTTTTACAGATGCATGCTAACCACAGGGAGGAGATCGCAGAAATCACTGCTTGAAATATCTGAGCTGTAATCTGACTTAAAGATACTAAGACTTGAGATACCTTATGTGAAGTTGAAAAACCAATCGTACTTGAGAGAATGGAATTTCCAGAACCAGTTATACATATATCAGTTGAGCCGAAAACAAAGGCTGATCAGGAAAGAATGGGTATGGCTTTGAACAAATTGGCTGAGGAAGATCCATCCTTCAGAGTTAGTTCAAATGCTGAAACCGGTCAAACAATCATCGGATGAATGGGTGAATTGCATCTTGAAATCATTGTTGATCGTATGAAAAGAGAATTCAAGGTTGAGTGTAATGTATGAGCTCCACAGGTTGCTTATAGGGAAACTATCACGACAATGGTTAAAGATCAAGAATTCAAGCATGCAAAGCAATCTTGAGGTCGTGGACAATACGGACATGTTATCATCACTTTCGAACCTATCACTGTTGAGATGAGAGAAGCTGATCCTATCGGACTTAAAGATGAATGTGTTTTCGTTAATAAGATAGTAGGTTGAGTTATACCAAAAGAATACATACCATGAGTTGAAAAATGATTGAAGGAATCTTATACAAGAGGTATAATCGCAGGTTATCCTATTGTTGATGTAAGAGCTACTTTGACTTTCTGATCTTACCATGATGTAGATTCGAATGAGCTTTCATTTAAACTTGCTGCTTCAAAATGTTTCAGAGAAGCGACAAAGAAAGCTAGGCCAGTTCTTCTTGAGCCAGTAATGTTGGTTGAAGTGAATACACCAGAAGAATACATGTGAGATGTTCTTGGAAATCTTAATTCAAAAAGATGACAGATCATTGAAATGAGCGAAAGATGAATGGCAAAAATCCTTAAGGCTTATGTTCCATTATCAGAAATGTTCGGTTATTCAACTGATCTTAGGTCTATGTCTCAATGAAGAGCAACATATGTTATGGAGTTCCATCATTATTCACAGGTACCTAGCAATATCACTGAAAAAATCAGAAGCGAAAGATGAATCAAATTCGAAGAAGAGGAATAGTATCGTAATTCAAAATAAAAAACAGTTCGGAAACGAACTGTTTTTTATTTTGCCAAATATTATATATCAAGAGTTGATAGGAAATATTTCGTGGCATCTGATATTTTTGATAATCACCTGATTTCACCTGTATCCATGAATCTCATTGATCTATGTTTTTTCTCCTCTTTGTTTATCAGTTTTCATTCATATTCCAAAACCTCGAATATGTGTGTCTTTATTCTTATCATCACTCAATCATAGTCGTATTCTCAGATTTTCTCTCAGATTTTCCTGTAGCTTAGGATTTTAAGATTTGTTTCATCAAAAACTTCCTGTTTTATAACTTCCTCTATTTCCTCTCATTCCTTTATTTTTCAGATGGGAATAGTGAAGAAATCAAGTTTCACATGATCTTGGATGAGAACCTTTCTTTCATCATCATATATGACAACTCATATTGCCTCTCTTGTATTTAAGTCCTCTTTGGTAAATGATGTTTTCATGATTTAGTTGAAGATTAGTCGTATATAAGGTAATTTTTTTTATGGCAATGTCAATTTTTTAATGTTTTTTGATATTTATACGTTTTTTAATATAATTATCGAGCTTAATGCAGTATTGCATTACAATTATAATAATATTAAACCATTGATTATGTGAAAATTCTTAGAAGGTATATTTGATGAAAGATTCAGTTTTGATTGAGCGGAAAACATACAGCCTTGAAATAATCAGAATTCAGTTGAAAAAGCTTTGGACTCATCTCCAGAAAAAGTTGTGTGAATTTTGGATAAAACAGATTCTCTGAAATGTGAATAGTTATTTTTAATCTTTAAATATACAGATTATGTTCGAACCAAGTCAGGAGATATTGAAAAAATATGCGGATGTTTTGATAAAATTCGCCTTATGGTGAGGTGAAGGAATAAAGAAATGAGATGTTGTATTTCTGAATGTTCCAGAAAGTGCGAAACCGCTTTTGGTGGAATTGCAAAGATCCATCCTTGAAGCCTGATGACATTTTATTACGAATTATATCCCAGAAGGAGTATGACGTGATTTCTTTGAATTGGCGAATGATGAGCAAATAGGTTTTTGGCCGGAGAAATATTTATTGGAGCGCGTAAATGTATGTGATCATTTTTTGCATATAGTATCGAGCTGGGATAAATACGAATTGAAGTGAATCGATAGCAAGAAGATAATAAGCCGCCAGAAATGAGCCAAATTTTATATGGATGCACGCACTGAAAAGGAGAATGCATGAAAGCTCACATGGACCATAGGGCTTTATGGTACTGAAGCAATGGCAGAAGATGTATGAATGACTATTGAAGAGTATTGGAATGAGATAATTAAGGCATGTTTTCTAGATGAACATGATCCTATAGCTAAATGGCAAGAAATACAGGATTCCATAGAAAAGACCCAGGAAAAGCTGAATAAGCTGGATATCCAGAAGGTACATGTGCAAGGTGAAGATGTTGATCTGCATATCACAATATGAGAAAAAAGGCAGTGGCTTGGATGAACATGAAGGAATATACCATCATTTGAGATATATACTTCCCCGGATTGGAGAGGTACTAATGGATGGATTCGTTTCAATCAGCCACTTTACAGATATTGAAATATAATAAGATGAATAGAACTTGAATTCAAGGATTGAGTCATTATAAGTTCAAAGGCATCTGAAAACGAGGAATTGCTAAAAGATATGATTGCAGCTGAAAATGCTGACAAGATAGGTGAATTCTCACTTACCGACAGAAGATTTTCAAGGATAACGAAATTCATGGGAGAGACTTTATATGATGAGAATGTCGGATGAGAATTCTGAAATACGCATATTGCAGTAGGAGCTTCATATCATGATGCATTCACCTGAGATATGCCTTCTCAATCTAAAGAGGATTGGGCTAGGATGTGATTCAATGAAAGTGCCATCCATACAGATATAATGTCTACAACAAACAGAAAAGTGACAGCTGAACTATGAAATTGAGAGAGTATCGTGATATATGATAATTGAGAATTTCAGATTTAAATCAAAAAAAAAAAAAACGACTTAGTCGTTTTTTTTTTGATTATTTATTTGAAGAATCTTTTAGCAAGAAGCTTTGCTATTTCAATCGGCATATTCTCAAGGGTCTGGAATATGTCCAAAGTTCAATCTATGAAGTTCGATACCTTATCGACTTTCTTTGAGACCCTGATAACATAGTACATTGTTATGATAAGCTGGACTCAGATAACTGCAACGAAAAATATAGCAAGATATATAAGTATTGAAATTGGTTCCATATTATTTATCATTATTTATAAAATCTGAATTTCAGAAGCTCTTTAATATTGTGTGTAAATCATTTGCTGAATATATCATGAACAAAGCTTAATATCTTATCCAATCTTTTTATCATATATAAGAATCTAAGTAATATCAGGCATAATAAGGTTCATATGATTATAAGAAAGGCTATGGCAACATAAATTAAAGTCATGATAAAAACTGTAATTATATATTAAATTCTTTTATGAAAGCTTTAATCTCTTCTATATTTTCAAGTTTCTTTGATAATTCTCATGATTTGTATGTAAGGATAACAGGAGCGTTTGTTATTTCCAGACCATCGCTTACTTCTTTAGCCTCATTTATGAAACATGTTCTTATTGTTGCACTGTTGATCCATCATCTTGACATTATCACAGGCATCTGCAATAGAAGTTTTTTTGATTCGTCCTCATCTTTCTTAAGAAATAGGATTACAAGATATTTATCAGCTTTCACTTTTTCGTAATCAGCCATGATCTTTAATGCCATAGGAGTCTTATTTATGGTATCAGAACCGAAATCTATAGCTTTTTGCTTATACTCTTTTCATTTTTCAGCTAATTCAACTGCCTTATCTTTCATATCCATAGCTTTATCCTTGAAAGTTATTGCTCTTTCCTTTAACTTATTCCAATCCATTTTTTAAGAAGTTAGATATATTATTTTTAAATTCTTTTTCGATTATATGTATATTTTCTTTAAAATCAAATAAAGACTCATTTTCTTCGATATGTTCAAACATCTTAATGAATTTCTCAAATTCGAATCTTTTTGGATCCATCTTATGATCATACTTGAATTCTTTGAGAAGCTCATCTGTTTTCTGACTGTAGCTGAGTGCAAGAAAAGGTATATTATAGACTAAGGAAAGGATCAATGAATGGAATCTCATTCATATGACAAAATCAAGCTTTTTATACATGTCAAGGGTTTTTCTTATATCAGAAGTCATCTCGATTCAATACTTTTTTGAGATATCCTTCAGGAATACATAGTCATTTGCCAAAGCATCTTTCTGATGGATGGAGTGGGATAAGAATACTATCCTGTATCATTTCTTTGATAGGAAAAGTATCATCTGCTTTATATTCTCCTCTTCATTTTTCAGATATCATTTCCTTAGAGATATTCATATGGTTTTTCCATCATTTTTCTCTCTTTTCTCTGGCTTCAACAGGAAAACCGGATCATTTATCACGATATTTCTTATTCATAGCCTGTTTAGAGTTTCAGAGCTTTCCTTATCCCTTACGCTTATTAAAACCTTTTTTCCTGAAAAAAGGAATCTTTTGAAGAATCATGGCTTCTTTATATTTATTCAGACGGCAAAATATATTATTCTCTTTGCGAATATTTTCGATAATATGATCCTGAACAGCCATTGCATGATTGGGAAGTGAGCACTTTGGAACTCATTTTCGTATATCAATCATCCTCATCAGATTATGACGATATCAGATTTCATTATCACGATTATATTCTTGATGAGATATCATATGTTCTTAAACGGATGTGCAAACATTCATGTAGGGAAATACTGGATATAGTTCACCTTATCCTTTATAAGGGAACTTTCTTTGTCATATGTGAATATATTGAAATTCGCATTTTTATAGTTCTCTTTGAAAACCTCATATTCCTTTAAAAGTATAAGCTCATCTCATAGATTATGATGTCAGGTTGCTGTAAATATAGAAATATCCATTATTTTGAATTACTTAGGAATCTAATGCAGTAAACAACCCTTTCTTTCAGATCCTCCACTTCAGATGGTATATTCTTTACTATTTCTTCGACTTTCCTTTTCTCATATCCCATAGAGATAAGGGTTTCTATTATCTCTATATCGTAAGCCTTGGATAAAGGAATATTTCCGCTTTGCTGAAACAGATCCTCGGCACTTACCTTATTTTTCATTTCAAGTATTATCTTTAAAGCAGTTTTCTTACCTACTCATGGAACAGTTGAAAGTAGCTTATCATCGCTATCTTCGATTGCTTTTACAAGGTTATTTATTCACATCCCGAGAATATTTATAGCTGCTTTTCATCCGATTCAATCTATTTTTAGAAGGCTTTTGAAAAGCTTCTTTTCATTTGAATTCTCAAATCAGAAAAGTGTCTGAGAAACCTCTGTGATATGATGGTAGATATTCAGCTCAACCTCATCTCAGGTATTCATCTTGGATAATATTATCGGAGAAACCAAGATTTCAAGTCATAATCAAGTGTTGCTTACACAAACGGATATCTTTCAGTCTTCGATATTCAGTATGTTTCATTTGACGTAGGAATACATTGGAATGGATTTAATGTTATTGGATCCATTATAATAATTTTTGGATTATTACCAAATTTAGACAATAAAAAATCTCCTGAGAATCTTGTTCTCAGGAGATTAAAAAAATCCTTTTAAAATTATTTTCTTATAGCAACAAAACCTTGACCTCCTCAAGTAGTTACAACAGTTGTTCCATCGGAATTCGTACCAACTGTTGATCATGTTGCGAATAATGCAGCACCTTGATTTCATCAGAAAACCTCGAACCAACTAGCTCAAGAAACATTATCAGTTCATGTTGGAGCCCATGTGGATCAGTCTTTTGTATTCAATGAAAGATTCTTTACATTATCAAAATTCTCAAGGGTTGTCGATAATTTGAAAGATTGATCCGGTATACCAGATTGATCATTTCAGACTGTATATGTATAATTACACTTCATAGCAGCATTTCAAGCGGTTCTACAGTTATCAACTCCAGCCTTAGGGTCTTCTTTCAGGTTTGAAACATATGGCATAACACCTCATGTGAATGCAATAGTCGATCCTGAATATCCTGGGTAAGCGCTTTTATCTGAGAAGAACTGTGTTACTGCAGTCTGGTACATCTTAAGGTCTGTCTGTCTTGAGCTATCCCTTGACTTCTGTAGCTGAGTGGTGAATATTCAGATTCAAGCAGTTGCAAGTATACCGATAATAGTGATTACTACCAAAAGCTCGATCAACGTGAAGGCTTTTTTGTTTTTTATGTTTATCATAAATATTTAGTTAAATATAAAAATATCAGGTTAATTATATATAAAATAAAAAAAAGCTAAATAATTAAGTATGTACTTTTTCTTTTTTTTATCAGCAATATAACTATAAGTTATTTTAGAATATTATTTTAAAAATGTCAAAAGTATTATCAATAATGACATAAGACTATATTTTTACTATTTAAGTCATAGATTTGTCTCGATATCCTCCCTAATTTCCGATATAAGCTCGAAATCTGACAGATTGGCAATCCTGAACTCCTCTATTCAGCTTTGGCGTATTCAATATACTTCTCAAGGTCATCTGAGCTCAAGGTCTATTTCAGAAAGCTCGAATCAGTCATTTGTGTCTTCCATGGCCTTCAATCTTTTTTCCTTATACTCCTTCGTTGTGAAAAGGTAGCAGTATGATTGGTGTTCAGCTCTTCCGACCCTTCATCTGAATTGGTGAAGCTGCGACAATCCGAATCTTTCCGAAGCTTCGATGCACATCACGGTCGCATTCCTGTTATTCACTCAGACTTCCACCACAGATGTTGATGATAGTATCTTTATCTCGTTATTCATGAATTCTTCCATGATCCTGTCCTTCTCCTTCGGCTTCATCTTACCATGAAGAAGTCATACCCTGATTCATGGGAAGATATTCTGCAGGAATTCCTGCATCTGTGTCGCATTTGCTATATCCAGGGTTTCGGATTCCGTAACAAGCGGTGATATCCAGTAAATCTGCCTTCAGGCCTTTATCTCTTCCTCTATGAACATATACATTTTTTCCCTGTCTTCATCTCGTATGACTCTAGTGTGTATCGGCAATCTTCATGCAGGATATTCGCTCAGTACTGAAATATCCTGGTCTCAGTATATGGTAAGCGCCAAGGTACGGGGAATAGGAGTAGCTGTCATATTCAGATTATGAGGGAAGACTCAGATTTCCTTAGATTCCTGTGAATAGTATTCCTCGAGGAATTTCCTCTGCTCCACTCAGAATCTGTGCTGTTCATCGATTATGACATATCACAGCTTCTTGAATTTCACTCATTCCTGTATCAGAGCATGTGTTCATACGATAAGTTGAGTCTCTCAGTTTTTCATTCTTGCTTTGGCTTCTGTTTTCTGCTTTTCAGTGAGGCTTCCTACGAGCAGATCAGACCTGATATCATATTTAAACAGCAGATCAGCGATGCTTTCAAAATGCTGACGTGCGAGAATTTCTGTAGGAACCATCAGTGCAACCTGAATATCTCATTTTATGATTGCATGGATTGCAGTTATGAGAGCTACTATCGTCTTTCATGTTCAGACGTCTCATTGAAGAAGACGTCTCATCGAGTGGAGTTTTTCCATATCTTTAAGTATCTGGAAAATCACTATCTTTTGGCTGTTTGTGAGGGAGTAAGGTATATGGCTGATTATATCTTTCACCAATTCAGCATCGAAATCGATTTTCGGAGATTTTCAAAGGCTATTTTCCTCAAGATGCTTTTTCTTAAGCAATCATTTTAGCTGCATCACATATAGCTCCTCATAAGCAAGCTCTTTTCTCGCTTTTTCAAAATCTGCCTCATCTTTAGGGAAATGGATCTTGTAAAGATTCTCATGCTTTTGGGAAAATCATTTTTTCCTTATTATCTCATCTGGCAAGACATTCTTTATCTCTTTGAAATACGGTTTCATTATTTCAATTTTCTTTTCGAACCAATCTGAGGGGATATAGTTAAGTTCGGGATATATAGGGGAGATGGTCTTATTATCCTTTCATGCATGCTCTATATCCGGAGAAAGGAATGAAAGCTTTCAATAATTGTATTTTGGTTTTCAGAATATGATTACATTGTTTCATTGCTTGAAATCCCTGAGAAGGAAAAGCTGATTGAACCACACAGCCTCAGCTAAAAATCAGTTCTTATCCTTTATTATGGCTTTTATAAGCTGCTTATTATTTCTGGTCCTCTCGCTTCCTATGGTCTCGATCTCACATATGATAGTATTTTTCTCTTTAAGATTCACATAACTGAAAAATTCCAGGACATTGCTCTTATTTTCATATGTCCTTGGATAATGGTTTATGAGATCCTCTGAAGTATTCAATCAGGCCAGATTCAGCTTTTTTATATAAGCATCGGTTGTATGTAGGAGTTTTTTATCTAGGATCATTTAAATAAAAATTATATTTATAGCTTAATATTAAGAAATAAACAAAAACTAGCAAGAAAAATGAATTTGACATTGAAATAAAATTATTTATTATCAGGGCCTATTTTATCTTGTGTATCGTTAAAAATGACATCCAATTCAGCTTATATTTTCTCAAAAGATTCTGAAAAAGAACCAAAATCCATGGAAACCTTAATGATTGTCGATATGCAGTGATATTATTTGGATTGCAGTGATTGGCCGCACATACATGATGAATTTGAATTGTTGAAATGGAATGTGATAAAAAACATAAGATCTAAAATTGAATATATCTTGGATATCTGATGAAGGATAATCCTTGTTGAATATGAATGACATTGAGATACTATCCCTGAAATCAAGTCGATGATTCCTTGAAAGCCGCTTATTTTGAAAAAAACCAGTGATTGACTTCTTGAAAATAGAAACGAATATAAGGAAATAGCGTTGGAAAAGCTGGAAAAATATAGGGATTCTATCATTTGAATATGATGAGTAAGTATAAGCGCTTGTGTGGTCGGTTCAATGGTAACATTGATTCTTGATTGATTTAATGCTAATGTCCTTTTGGATTGCTCAATGAATATTGATGCTTATGGGTACAGGTGAACTTATTTTTATGAAGAAAACTCGTTAGGAACTATAATAAAAGCATTTTCTGAAAAAGATCCTTATGTTCATAAGATAATATCCAACTCGATTAACTCAGTATCATTTTCTTGAGATAAATCTTTTGTAGATAGATTGATCCATCCTGGATTTGACTTCAGTAATATAACGGAAGCAGATTATAAAAAACATCTTTGGGAAGTCTGATTATCCCATTAATTCATAAAATTCATCCAGACTTAATATCTTAACTCATAATTCCTGGGCTTTCCCAAGTTTGCTTCATGCCTCAGATCAGACAATCAGATAATCAAGGTTTTTGGATACTGAAGATCTTGTCTCTCATCAATTATCCTCTATTATCTTATGTATCTCATCGCGAGATATCGCCTCAAAGCTTCCTGTGACACAGAATGATTTTCATGAAAAGATCAGATTTTCGGCTGATGTTCATGATTTTTGAGGGATTGTAATTCTGATCTCTTTCAAAAGATCTTTTATCAGAGCTTCATGTTCTTCGAAATAATACACGATACTATGCGCTCAGACAGGTCATATATCTTTTATTTCCTGAAGTTCTTCAGGATTCAATGAAAATAAGATATCTTCAAGACCTGCAGAATTCTTTTGTAATATATATTTGGCTAATATCTTTCCGGTTTTCTTTCAGACCTGAGGGATTCAAAGAGCCACGAAGAAGTTCGCTAGTTCCATATCTCTGGATTTTTCGATTTCACCTAATATATTTTCGATTTTCTTGTCCTTGAATCATTCAAGATTCATTATTTCTGCTTCATGCTCATTTATATGATATATCGATGTGAAGTCGGTTATTATTCATTTATCCACGAAAATCTCGATTATCTTATCTCAAAGACCTTCAATATTCGCTCAATGCTTGTTTACGAAAGCAACCAAAGAACCTAATGTCTGCGCAGGGCATAGCTTTTTGTTCGGGCAATACCAGGCAATCTTTCATTCATCCCTTTTCAGTTTCATCTCACAGCTAGGACAGAATTCAGGCGGAAGCACAGGAATTTCAGTTCAGCTTCTCGCCTCGGTTATGACACTTATAACTTCAGGTATGACCTCTCAAGCTCTTACTATAAAGACATTATCTCAGATCCTAACATCTTTTTTCGTCAGCTCATCATAATTATGCAAAGTCGCACGGCTGACAACCACTCAGGAAACATTTACCGGTTCCAGATGTGCGATAGGTGTAATCACTCATGTTCTTCATACGCTATGCTCGATATCGAGAACTTGGGTTCTTACGTTTGTAGCTGGGAATTTATAAGCTATGGCATATCTAGGATGATGTTCGGTCGTTCATAGATTCTGCCAAAGCGAAAGATCATTCAGCTTTATCACAAGTCAATCTATCTCAAAATCGAAAGTAGGTTTGTTTTTGCTTTGTTTTCCTATTTCGGAAATGACTTCATTTATATTTGATGCGAAAAAGAAATATGGGGAAATGGAAAATCATAGATCACTCAGAAATTTCGTATATTCGATATATGTTTTCGCATATCTGTTTTCTTGTTCAAGAAGAGGAAAACTGTAAGCGAAAAATTTAAGATTCCTTTCTTTTGTTATATTGAAATCGATTTGCCTCAGAGAACCTGATGCGGCATTTCTCGGGTTTGCAAAAAGCTTTTCTCACTTATCAAGACGTCTTCTGTTCAATGCTATGAATTCAGAGACTGGCATGACAACCTCTCATCTGATTTCAACTTCTTCTTTCATATCTATCTCTTTCGGGATATTTCATATCTGCAATGCGTTCACTGTGACATCTTCTCATTCTATTCAATTTCACCTGGTCAATACCTTCACAAGCTTTCAATCCTTATAGGTTATAGATATCCCAAGGCCATCGAACTTCAATTCTATCAGGTATTCCAAATCCGAATCATTTTTCAATATATTGAAAATCCTCTTCTCAAAATCGCGCAAATCTGATTCATCATAGGTATTATCCAAAGATATCATGGGAGATTTATGAAGTCATTTTGAGAATTGCTGGGAAGCTAGTACATCGATTCTTTTTGTCGGAGATTCAGGATCGAATACATTGTATCTCTCTTCTAATTCCTTGAGCGTCTTGAAGAGATCATCGTATTCCTTGTCGGTAATTACTGGAGATTCCTCATTGTAATAAAGCTTATTGTGTTCCTTTATAATTTCCTGCAATCAGATAATATCATCTTTTGAAAGATTCTCTATGTTTTTCAGATAATGGTTTGATTTTTGAATCAGATCCTGCATCATATTATTTAAAATTAAATTGATTATTTTCCATAATGTTTGAAATGTTCCAGTATCTTTCTTTTTTCATCTCATTCAGGAAGTGCCAATATTATAAGATCCTTTATATTCCTAACTTCATTTCAGATCTCTCAAAGAGCGCTTTTAGAACATGATTTCAATTTCTTCGCCATATTTTTGGCATCCTTATTTTTGGAATTCAGGAAAAAATTATGATTGAAAACAACATGTTCATATTTTTCCTCATATTCTTTGAATGTCGATAGCAGAGTTCTTATTACACGTTTCTTTGTCCATCATTTCTCAAAACATCCGATAAGTTCCTTTTTCATGTCTCAATCAGGAAGGATAAAATCGAACAGTTCAGGGAAATCATTGATTTTTCTTATAATTTCCAAATCCTCTAGAAAAGTTCTTCGTAATATGCTTCTCATTGTTTTTGCTAGAGTTCTGACTTCTTCAATCGATGATCTAAGGAAGAATGTCGTATTGAAAATAATATCTTCTCATTTCTCCTTCCTTTTCTTATATTCATCGAACGCATTCCATATAACTTGAATTATCCTTTGCTTATTCCATCTTCTTATGGTTTTTTTTGGTTTTGCCTTAGGTCAATCCATTACACAGGAAAAATTATCCCTCACCGAGGGTATAATATGCAAGGCATTATTTCATCTCAATATGTTTTCTTGAATCTCTAAAGGCATTATTTCCTGTTATTCCTATATAAGACAATCAGATTACCCAAAATTCAGATAACCACGACTATCAGTATTATTGTAATGATTTTTTCTTGAGACATAAATTTATTTTTATAAATAATTTTGATCATGTAGATGCGATGCATGCAACACATCTACATGTATATATTTTCTGGCATTTTTTTTGTTTGATTCCCAATTTAACGGGTTTTCTATTATATATTTTTTGATCCTATATAATTCATTTTCATCCCGAATTATATGTTCATAATAATTTGATTGCCAGGCGAAATGGTTGTTTTGTTTGGATTTGTTGATTAAAAACGTACATTTTCATTTAAATTGTCTGATTATATTTCATAAAACATTTGGATTTAACATTGGATTATATATTCATGTAATTCAACCATTAATACCACCCGTCGTCGTTATCATTGTTCCCGTAATCGTAGAGACGCGATTAATCGCGTCTCTATGATTACGGGAATATCCAATCATCAAAACCATATGAAAATGGTCCGGCATAACAACATATTCATCAATTATCACATTATCACGGATAATCCCTGTATTTATGATTTCATTTTCAATAATCCTTCAATCATCGTTCAAAATCATCTTACCATCAATGATCTTTCCGAAATATTCCTCTCTGTTTTTCGTACAGATTGTAACGAAATATCCTCAATCCGCCGAATAATCGAAACCCTTTAATCTTATTGTACCTGTATTATATTTATTCTTGAATTTTTCTCACATAAAAAATCTGTTTAATTTTAATTAAACAGATTTTATTTTGGTTGTTGAAGAAAAATATTGAAAAAATGAGGAAAATTATTTTAATTTGGTTAAAAATTAATAAATATTTTTTTAATTCTTTGATAATTATTATCTCAATTAATTATATATCTTTTACTTTTTAATAATAATAAAAATTCTCAACTAATTATTAACATTTGTTCTCACATTTCCTTTATGTCCCATATATTATTTCAATTATTTCTTGAATAAGATATATGTGAAAGACTCTTATTTATTTTTTGTTTAGTCTTATAATCAAATTTTTTAGTATTAAAACCAAAATCTAAACATAAAGCATCATCTTCATCTTGAATTCAACATTTAGAACATCCATCTTTTTTGCATCTTGTTTTTTTTCAAAAAAAATCCATTAAATTTCTTTCATGAATAAGAAAATTTTCTATAAAAATTGAATTATATATTGATAATTCCTTATTTTTAAAACATTTCATAGAAATATATAACATTTCTATTTCATAAATAATATGTTCAATTAAACCAGTCATATCTCTTTCTGATGGAACAAAATTTCAATTATTTTCAACACTTTTCATTTTTTTATATAATTTAATCTCTAAAAAACTCGGAGTCATTAACCCCGAGTTTGTTGTGTTTTAGTCTAGTCCTAATTCTTCTTTAACTTCTTCTCTTATATCTATATGCAATTCTTCCAATTGCTCTGGTTCTAGGAAGCTTGGTGCGTTCATCATGGCATCTTCGGCTTTTCCTGATTTAGGGAAGGCATAGATCGCTCTGATATTCTCTTCATCAGTCAGGATCATCATCAGTCTGTCGAATCAGAATGCGAATCATCCATGAGGCGGAACTCAGAATTGGAATGCGTTGTACATCGCTCAGAACTTGTTCTTTACGTCCTGTTCTGATTTTCAGACCATTTCCATAGCTTTCGTAAGGGCCTTCAGGTCATGGTTACGGATTGAACCTGATAGTATCTCATAACCATTGCATGACATGTCATATTGCACTCAGTATATCTCTTCAACATTCGGATTATCAAAAGCTGCTGCTCATCAGTGAGGCATTGAGAACGGATTATGTTCAAAGTCCACTTTTCCGGTATCCTTGTCTATCTCGAACATCGGGAAATCTGTGATCCATGCGAAAGTAAGGGCATTCTTATCAACAAGATTGAATCTGTCGCGAAGTGCCAACCTTACTACATTCATTGATTTTATAACTGCTTTGAATGATCCAGCTCAGAAGAATATCATATCTCCGGCTTTCGGAGAGAATCTATCTTGCAAGGCTTTGATCTCTGATTCTGAAAAATATTTCAGTATTGGGCTTCTTGGTCCTTCTTCTTCATATATTATGTATGCAAGTCATTTCGCTCAACCTCCTCTTGCAACTTCAGTGACTTCATCTATATCCTTACGGCTCATGTTCACTCCGTCCATTTTCATCGCTTTGACGCATCCTCCGTTATCTACAGCATCTTTGAATACTGAGAATTCAGATTTGTTGAAATCAAGCGTGAAATCTTCGAAATGCATGTCAAATCTAAGATCTGGCTTATCAGAACCATAGAACATCTGAGATTCCTTATGTGTAAGCTTTATGAATCTTCAGTCCACATTCCAATCTCTTCCGATCAATTTCTTTATTCCTTCTGGTATTTTTGGTACGAATATTCTTTTATTTGGTGTAACTGTTGGTATAAGATCATGTATGAATCATTCAGCCACCTGGAAAATATCATCCTGTTCCACGAAACTCATTTCAACATCGATCTGGTAGAATTCACATGAATGTCTGTCAGCTCTAGGATCTTCATCTCTGAAACATGGTGCAACCTGGAAATATTTATCGATTCAACCTACCATCAATAATTGCTTGTATTGCTGTGGAGCCTGAGGAAGAGCATAGAATTGACCTGGATGAAGACGGCTTGGAACTACATAATCACGTGCTCATTCTGGGCTTGATACTGTGAAGATAGGAGTTTGAACCTCCAAGAAACCTTTGTCTGAAAACCAATTACGGGTGAATCTGTTCATATTAGCACGGAAAACGATGTTTTCCAATACTGATTTCCTTCTTAGATCCAAATACCTATGTTTCAATCTTATTTCTTCGTTTGCCTCTACGTGGTCAGATATCTCAAATGGAGGAGTCTTAGATTCCATCAGAAGCTCTGCTTTCACTATGATGACTTCTATTTCTCAGGTTGAAAGATTAGGATTCGCTTGACCTTCCATCCTTGCTTTTACCTTACCGGTAAGCTTTACAACATATTCTGATCTGAATTTGTTTGCAAGTTCCCAAGCATCCTTATTATCGATCGGATCGAATACGGTCTGCGTTATACCATATCTGTCCCTTAAATCTATGAAGATGACTCATCCGTGATCACGGCTATTCGCAACCCATCATGATAATGTGACTTCCTGTCCGATGTGTGATTTGTTTAGTTCTCAACATGTGTGCGATCTGTGCATAAAATTTAAGTAAATTATAAAAAGTTAACTTCTGTTAACCAAAGTCAATAGGGTTATTTTAGTTATTTTCTGAAAAAATCAATCTGTAGTTTGAAAAAAAGTGAAATCTGGATATATTTATCTAAATTAATTTTTAATTACGAAATTATGGATGTAAACCAAATGCAGGACATCTTTGCAAATTCATGAACGCAAGACTTGCCTTTCTCTACAAAGATGCTGATTTATCTTCTTATTCTAATCGTGGTATCTGTATTTGCATTTTTCAGCAAATCATACAGGGAAAATATATTCTACATAATAAAGAATGTATTGATCCTTTTTAAGAGATTTTTCCACTGGAACATCTCAAAAATCATAATATATATTTATTCAATACTGGTTTGAACATTATTTTCATCTGTATTCATAGTTTTGAGCTACTATATTTTCAGAAATCTGTCTTCCAGATTCGATCCGACTTCCATGTTATCTCTTGTTCAGACATGAAAACTCAATCCTGCCCTTATAACATCATTTCTAGAGAATATATGGCTTGTGCTTCTTCTTGTATTGAATGTCGGAATCATTTTCTCATTCTATGTTTTCGCTTTCATCTATTGAGATATTCTTCTTCAGAATGTCTATAGGAATTATCTCATATGAAAAAAACTGGCTTTTACGGATAATTGGTATTTCTCATTCAAACATATGTGAAAATACCTTTGAGTGTTATGATGGGTCTGACTTTACCTGCTTAGGCCTTTATTGATTCTTCTTGTAGGATTTTTGGTATTGTTCTGATTATCATATTCATGAGTTCTTTCATGGGCGCAGTGAGATTCCTGAAACATCATACTTTGAGTTGTGACTTTCATCATATTCGCATCTTCCTTATATTATTTCTTCTATCTTTGAATAAGGTTGGCTTTCTCGTATATAGCATTCATATTCTCGAGAAACCTTAATGTCAATTCAAAGCTTTACATAGAAGAAAGCCTTTCAGTTACAAAATGAAAGGTCTGGAAGATAATCTGAATCTGAATTCCTTTCTTCATAATCTGAGCGATGATATGAGATATATTCGCATTATTAGAGACCGATAGCCAGATATTGAATTTTGCAGTTTCAATCTTATATTTCCTTATCTTCTGATGAATTAGCTATATGATTTATATGTCCATCTATCTTGCTCTCAAGAAGGGAGATAGATATAACATTGAAAACATTCTGATGGGCGAAAAGGAATAGTTCTTCTAACCATAATTTTTTTAAAAAAAACAATAAAAAGCCCCTCCGATTCCGGAGGGGCTTAAATCTTAGAGGAGGTATATCTACATCGTTGTTGTAAACCATAAGCCTGTAACTATAGGCTGAAGGTTCAAAAGATTATCTTGTGCCGTGAAGTAAATCACATATCCGGTGTTCGTAGCAAGTCAGATTATGCTGAATTGATTGGATCATACACCGAGACTGACGCTTCATTTTAACTGGACGGAATTTCAGTTGCTGTCAGTTCATGCTTTAATCTGAGCTGCGGTAGGTATTCAAGATCAATTCGGCAATACCACATAGTATCATAATCAGGTCTCATTCACACTAACTGTAACATTTGCCGAGATAGCGGTTATTCAGCTTGTCGAGATGCTTGATATGGTAGGAGGTGCTGTATCTCAAGTGACTGAACCTGCCTGGAATGATATGCTGGAAACGCTTTGCTGAAGATTTCAGCTGTTATCCTGGGCTGTGAAATAAAAAGTATAATTCACTCATGTTGTCAGTCAGCTTATATTGAACTGATTGATTCAAGAATCCATTCTCATGCTTCATGATATCAATGTTCAGTTTCATACGCTATCCAGTCATAATCTTACCTGAGATGCTACTGGCATTCAAGCTCAGCTAGGCAATACTTCATAGAATCATATTCATGTTTCATTCAGATTCAGAGTAACCCTTATTGCGGTGTTTGAAATCACATTGATTCATAGTCCGGATATCTGAGGAGGTGTTGAATCTCAATATATCGAACCGGATTGGAAGATCACACTAGCTACGTTTTGCTGCAGATTTCAAGAGAAATCCTGAGCAGTGAAATATAGTACATAGCTTGTTGATGAAAGCAATCAGCTAATATTGAACTGGTTTATTCATGATTTCAAGCTAACACTTCATTTCATCTGCATAGAATTTCAGCCGCTATTGGTTCATGATTTTATCTGTTCCGCCGTAGGTGCTCAATATCAGTTCGGCAGAACCACATAATATCATATTCATGCTTCATTTGAAGTCACGCTTGCCATTACTGTGGTACTTGAAGTAACACTGACTCAAAGGCTGGATAAAGTCGGCGGGGTGTTAGGTGTTCATGGGATATTCTGAAGCTCTGCCAGCTTCTGATTTAGAACGTCCAATATCTCTTGAAGGAAAGCTATTTTCCTTGCTTTTATAGCAGGTTCGTTTCTTCCATTCTGTATACTGTTCAGAAGACCGTTCACCCTTCATATTATTCAATTGATGAAATTCATCCTGTTGTTCAGAAAGACAGAATCTATCTTTCTTCTCAGAGTGTCTTCATCCCTTTGATTAAGGACCCTGACTCATCATTGTCATCTTCAAATCCTTTCGTTTCTGTTTGAGTCACCTCTTCAAATATCATCAGCAAAAGCCAATGAACTCGAAAGAAATGCTATACCCAATAAAAGAACAAATCCTCTATAGATTTTTGACCTAATATTTCTCATAATTTATATTGGTTAATAAATAAACACTAGATTATACTAATTTTTAATCGATAATCAATAAATCACCATAAAATTAAGTGAAGTTTTTGTGAAGTTTTCAAGAAGTTTTTATTTTGATTTTTATCTTTTTTTAACTAAACTTAATAGAATATTTTTTATAAAAGATAAATGAGCCAATTTAAATTAGTGTCGGAATATAAGCCAATTGAAAACCAGCAGAAGACCATAGAAGACATAGAAAAATCCATACTCGCTTGAAACAAATACCAGACAATTCTATGAGTCACATGATCAGGTAAGACCTTCACTATGGCGAATATAATAGCCGATCTATGAAGACCGGCTCTCATCATCGCACATAACAAGACACTTACAGCTCAGCTTGCGCAGGAATTCAAGGAATTCTTTCCTGAAAATGCAGTCCATTATTTCGTATCCTACTATGATTATTATCAGCCAGAGGCATATGTAGTGAAGACCGATACATATATCGAAAAGGAAGCAACCATAAACGAAGAGATCGATAGACTTAGACATGCTGCAACAGAAAGCCTTCTGTCAAGGAAAGATGTCATAATCGTCGCTTCTGTGAGCTGCATATATTCGATATGAGAGGTTGAGGAATATCTTTCGCAGGTGATGGAATTCGAGGTCTGAAAGAAATATGAGATGGAAAATATAATAAGCGATCTTATAAAGCTTCAGTTCAAAAGGGCAGCAGCGGATTTCAAACCTTGAACATTTCATATCATGTGAGATGTGATAGAGATTTTCCCATCAAGCTCTGAGACCGTTTGGACTCTTGATTTTTTCTGAGATGAGCTTGATAAGATAACCAGAAGGAATTTCTTCACGAATGAGATATACGAAGTAAGGCAGAAGATAGATGTATTTCCTGCAAAGCATACTGTCACCACATACGAGAAGATAGATAAGATAGTCCCTCTGATAAAGGCTGAGCTTGAAGAAAGGCTTGCATTTTATATATCGCAATGAGATGTGGTGAAAGCTGAAAGGCTTAAGACAAAAGTCGAATACGACATAGAGATGATGAGTGAGACATGATATGTGAATTGAATCGAGAATTATTCAATGTATCTTTCATGAAGGAAAGAAGGATGAACACCATCGACCCTGATAGATTTCTTTCCGGAGAATTTCCTGACTTTCATAGATGAATCCCATATCACCGTTTCACAGGTAGGATGAATGTATGCATGAGACAGGTCAAGAAAGGAAAATCTTATAGAGAACTGATTCCGTCTACCTTCTGCATTCGAGAACAGACCATTGAAATTCACTGAATTCGAGAAGAAGATATGACAGACGGTTTTCGTTTCGGCGACTCCGTCAGATTTCGAGCTTAACAACTCATCAGTGGTCGTAGAACAGATAATCAGACCGACATGACTTCTTGATCCGCTTATTGAGATTGAGGATATGGAATTCATGATCGATGATATCATGAGGAATATAAGGGAAGCGAAAGATAGGAATGAAAGGGTTCTTATTACAACTTTAACAAAAAGATCATCTGAAGAGCTATCGGCATATCTTGCTTCCAACTGATTGAAGGTGAGATTTCTCCATTCGGAAATCGAGACACTTGAAAGGCTCGAGATCCTGAAAGATCTTAGGACTTGAAAGATCGATGTGCTCGTTTGAGTTAATCTTCTAAGGGAATGACTTGATTTGCCGGAGGTCTCATTCATATGAATAATCGATGCGGAAAAGCAAGGATTCTTAAGATCAGCAAGAGCCTTGCTTCAGATTATCTGAAGAGCGGCAAGAAATGTGAACGGTAAGGTCACGATGTATTCCTATAAGAAGAAGATATCAGCAGCTATGCAGGAAGTGATTGAAATAACCATAAAAAGGAGAAAACTCCAGGAAGATTATAACTCTGAGCATGGCATCATACCTTCAACCATCTTTTCAAAGATCAAGGAACTCGCTATGACATGAAAAAAGAACTACACGATTGAAAAATGAGAAAATCTGCAATCAAAGATCAAATATCTGGAACTTGAAATGGATATCGCTTCAGCAAATCTGGATTTCGAGAAGGCTGCTGAATTGAGAGACGCACTTCTTGAATTGAAGAAAGGAAGGAAATAGCTGTTATTTTTGCTTATTATAAGCAAACTGCAATCAGAATCCGGTATGGATCTTATTTGCAAGATATAGGGCTTCTCATATCGTTATGCTCTTGTCAGGCTGAAAATATCTTATTCAGAACTGATCCTTCCAGCTGAAATTGAACTTTTCCCTAATGGTAGTTATATAATCCTTATAATTTCATGTTTCATCCAGAAATACCTTATTGCTGTTTTTTACTATAGATATTCATAGATTATCGAAAAATATCTTGATGAATTCTCCTCGGCTTATAGTCTTATTGTCATCTATGGAGGAGAAATTCTTGTTCATCTGCTTGAGTCTTGTTATTATATCTCACTTTTTAGTCAAATTATCACCTGATCTCAGATACTCATAAGATAGATAATTGTTAAGTATCTCTTTTACCTGTTTTCATGATATATCCCTTTCCTGAAGAAGATATCAGTTATATAGCTTTATGAATCATTTTTTTAACGCCTCAACATTTTCATTGAAGTAAAGGTATGTCTTATCGAAAGCGATCGGATTTGTTATGGTTATGTTATAGCCTGTAGTAGCAATGGGCTTCATTGCTCAGTCTTTCATGACTGCTAATTTTATAGGCATGTAGTCGAAAGGGACCATATTGAATATCAAGGCTCAGTTATAAGTGTCCTCATATCTGAATATCAGCTCATCCACAAGCTCATAATTATTGCATTTCTTGTTTTCCCTGTTTGATATATTGCAGAACTTCACCTTTCATGAAAGTGATTTGAGCCTATATGTTCAGTTGTAGGGAATATACATCTGTTTGCTTCAAAGCTTTGTCTTGAATACAACACCTCCCAATTTCTCATCCAGAAGCGATATTTTGCTTTTTGAAGTGATTATAGCATCTGTAGGATCGGAAAATTCATATTTCTTATATAGGTTTACAGTGACTATTCATATGACCTTTTTTCATAGCTTTATGTTTATATTGAATTTTCAGCTTTTCAATCATGTTATTCTTATGTCCCTAGCTCAAGCATCAAGCGTAAGTATCTTTTCAGGAAATATCTTCAATGCACTTCTGTCATATTCGAATGAAAGTCAGTTTTCAGGCAGATTTCATGAAAAGGTGTTTCAATAGCTGAATGTCCTTAGCTTGGCAAGATAATTGAGTCATACCTGAAGATTATCTCAGCTTACTCATGTACTTAATGTAAAAGAATGGCTTTTCATGAAATCTTCAACTTCCTCATCCAATATCTGCTCCCTTGTCTTAATGTTCTTACCTTCAATTTTCTTGGTTTGTTCCTGTTTATCCTTTATACTTTGAACATCAAGGAACTGTCAGTTATTTTCGAGGAACACTATAGGATCGACAGAATTCGCCATAAGATAATCCCTGCACATTCAATTGTTCACAAGATCGAATATCTCGATTCACTTGGAACATTTCGTATACCAATATGGATGAGATTGATTCGTTACATCGATCTGAAAATGAAGATGGTTTCAATATGCGTTTCATGTAGCTCATACTTCTCCTACGGTCTCGCCGGATTTTATGGTTCATTTTTTTGCTATGATCTTGTTAAGATGTGAATAATTAGAATATATATCCTTTCAGCTGCTTAATCTATGCCTTATGCTTACTGTATTTCACCATCAGGCAAGCCAACCGGCATTCACCACCTCTCAATCTCAGATACTTCTTACCGGAGTTCCCGCGCTTGTAGCTATATCAACTCATAAATGGCTTCAATATCAGACATCCCATCAATAATTATATGTCGCGCCCCAAAGTATGGAATATACTTTCCTATAGGTTGAATCAGTTTTGTATTTGGTATAATCGGCATTTGCAATTCTTGGAAGGTCAATCTTGCATTCGCTTCATAAGCTGCTCCAGCTCGAAAATCTGCATTTCGGATTAGCCACCTTATCAAAAGGATATATGAAATTTCATGCACTAGCCTGATAGAAAGAGGCAGACAGCAATAATCCAATAATGATCTTTTTCATGTTTTTAAAGTTAAAAAAAGCCTACGCGATAAATTTTTTTTACAGTATAGGCTATATTTTTTTTCTTCAAAACTTTTAAAGTGAATTTTTTATGAACGTTTCAAATGTATCATCTGGTCGAACATTTTTGCAGTTTTTTCAATTTCAGCAAAATTCGATATCTGTATGTTTTTCTCTCTTCATTCATAGTAATACAGATTATTTATGGATCAATCTTCTTTTATGCTGGCTCAGACAATGATTCAAGTGTGTTCTCATATGTATCAGTTTATTAGATTTCATTCTGCGGTTGTCCATGATATTGGATTGAAGTTGTATCATGCTCAGTTTCATATCGCAACAGGAAGAAGATACCAGAACATCACAGGGCTTCATTTTGATAATGATTCGATGATATTCTCTTCACTGAAAGAATTCTTCTCAGCTTGTATTCAAAGTCCTGAGATTTTCGCATTGATTATTCTTACCATAGGATCTGCATATATTCAATATCAGCTTATCTTTTGGGAATTTCTGCTTTGCTTTCAGTTGATATCTCATACGAAATGAAGGCTTGGATCTCACCAGAAAAGCTCATTTTCAGAATTTCACCAAAGCGCTCAGCTATTTGTCGGTATCATATCGATCACAGACTGTTCATTTATGGCTCAAGCTGATCTTGTGCCATATAGATAATTTATGAAATCAGTCGCAGAGTTCGCTTCACAGCTTAATTTCTTTGTTTGGATATCGTGAGGTATATTATTTTCCAGTATGACCTTATTTTCCTTGAATATGCTTTTCGATTCGCTGTACCAATATAGAAAAGCTTGAAAATAATGCGACCTTGGAGATATTCCTGTGTCGATTATCTTTTTCCTTATCCTATTGAAATCATTTATGCTGTATTTGTTTGCTTTTTCTTCCAGCATCAGCCTGTCAAAATATTTTCCGTATGATCATGAATTGCTCAGGAAATCACTTTCAAGGATAAGACTATCCATCTTTCATAGAACATCCTCTGATTTTTCATATTCAGCAGGTTTTCTCATTTTCGATATAAGGAAAACATAAGATTTGAACGTATTGTTCTTCTCATTCAATATTTTTTCCTTCTTTATCGTATTTTCAAGCTTCCTGAGATAATAAGGATGAATATCGGATTGAAGATCAACTCTTGAAACAAGCTGATAACCTCTTCTATAGGAATTGATATTCAGCTTTTCGGTGTTATCTTTGAAATATCTGTAAAGCACATATTGCCTTATGTTTTTTAGATTCATTTCTTTCTGAAGGTCATTTATCTCTTTCAATAAGATATTTTTCTTTTCGTTCTCAATGCTCTTAAGCTTAACTTTAACTTCTTCTATGAATTCATATCTTTGAGCGAAGCTTCAGCTTTGTGATCTGATTTCCTCAAGTACACTGCTGTTCAGTTCTTCATCGAAATGAAAAGGCTCAGCAATAGCTTTGCTAAGCATAAAGAATGATGATATGATGAGCAGAACCATAATTATTTTGAATTTCACGGATTTTTCTTTTTAGATTGTAATATATCGGCAACCATTTCTCAGATTTTCAGGTCTCATAATTTTGAAGCTGCTATCTTAGCTGTTTCCTGTGTCTTATATACTCATAGCTTTTCGACTTTCTGTGTAAGTCAGTTCAAATCAACTTTTGTCTTATCCAAGTTTGTGATCCAGAAAAATCCTGACACCACCAACAATACCGTTGCAAATGTCTTTGTTCAGAAATTCCACTCGATTCAGGAATGGAATGTCCAGAACTGATGCCTTGCAAAAGATCACATAAGAAGCAATGTTCATACAAAAACTCAGACAGGAGCATAAAAATATAGGAAACCCAGAAAAACACAGGCAACTATAGCATCAGCGGTAAATATCTTGATTTTCTTGAAATTTATATTAAGAAGACTATCAGAGCTCATATTGAAATCCAGAAAGGTTTCAAGATCCTCAAAGAAATTGTAGATTTTCTTATATTCATCATAGTTTTCAGATAGTATCAGAGTCATCAGATATCTCAATTTCAAGAGATCTTTCTGATTTATGCTTATCTTTTCAGATACTATGGTATATACGATAGGTTTCAAAAATGGAGAAAGCATGCTTTTATTTATTTCGATTATAAGCTTTTTGAATGAAAGTATTCAATTTATCTCATTTACGAAGATATTCTTATCATTCAGAATGAAATTTCATCTGAGCATAGCCCATTCATTCCTGTTTCAGCATGCGACTTTATCCCAATAAAATAGCTTTGTTATCTCTTTATAATATCTGTTTATTATTTCTGTTTTTACATAGCTCCAGAAATACCCTCTTTCAATTTCATTCTTATCTGATATAAGCGAGATTATATTCTTATAGAAATGTTCTTTTTCTTCAAAGTATTTTTTTATCTCAATATCTATCTTCTGCTTTATAAGGATGTTCTTATCAGAATTTATATAGTTCAATATTTGTTCATCCTTGTAGCTGAGATTCTTAAGATAGCTTCTTGCTATTTCAGAGAATATGGCATAAGTATCATCGAATCTTGATTTCATCTCTTCCGGATTGATCCAAAAAAGCCATAGGATCTTTTCTGAATCGATTCAATCATCAAGCGACAATTGCTCTAAAAAACATTCAATCCTATTCTCATTAAGGTATTTCACATCCATCTTGATATTTTCCATTTTCAGACTCTCGAAAACTCATTTTATGTCCTCGTACCTATACTTCGATTTATATTTGCTTAGGAATTGATCTATTTGTTCTTTGCTGTTTCTAAGATACATCTTCATCAGTCACTTTGCAAGGTATTGCTTTTCTTTGTCGAAAACGGTAACAGCCTTGAAATATAGCTTCAAATCGAAATATTTCGAGTCTTCCAGATAGCTTTTCAGGTTGCTTATCCATATCTGCTGATAGTTAGCATTCTGATACATGGTCAATATGACTGTCTTATTCTGGGAATTGAATCATTCGGCTATTTTCTTGGCTATATAATTTATGAAGCTAGAAAAATTCTCTTTAAGTTCGTTCGATTTCTTATAAAGCATCAATGGTGATGGGCTTTTCAATATGTCTGAAAGGTTTTTTATTATCTGGTCAATGTTTATATCCAGAGAAGGCATTTCTGGAATTAAATCTTCAGAGATCTTATTATTCTGTACTGAAGTGGTGGTAGTCACTGTGCTTTTCATTCTTTTTGTCTTCACATAGTCATTGCTTTTCATATTTTGCGGCATAACCGGTTCGCTTCAGTCCAGGCTGAAAGGATCGACAGATGAATAAGATGTTCCCATATTTGTTTTTGTTTAGTTATTTGGAAATATTTTAACATATGTTTTTTCATCGCGCAAACAAGTTTCATTGCACAATATCTTTTTAATGTTCTAATTTAGAATTTGATTTTCCAGTGCCTTTTTCTATAATGGCGATAATTTTTAATTTCAAGCACAAATGCAGAGATTTCATTTTAAGGCAGACCTTTGAAAAGACATTATGGTCGATGATAAAGATTTTTTCCATCAGATTTCCCATGTTCTGAGATCCAGAATAAATGATGAAGTCGTATTGTTTAATTGAGATGGTTTTGAATATACCTATGGAATTTCTGAAATCACAAAAAAAGGGATAAACCTCTGATTCAAAGAAAAAACACATAATAAGGCTGACCTTGAAGTTGCTGTGAACTTATATCAGGCATTGCCCAACAAATATGAAAAGATAGAATTCATTATTCAGAAAGGATCTGAAATATGAATAAGGAAATTCGTTTTCTTCAATTCTGAAAGGAGCCAAAAATTGATCATAAACGATAAGAAAATAGAAAGGTTCAACTTTATAATAAAGGAAGCTATCGAACAGTGCGGCTGAAATATAATGCCAGAAATAATCTTTTCCGAAAAGATGGATCTATCATGAATAAGATGAAAGATATTGGTCTGCCATACTAAAAAGCCCGAAGATTGAAAATCTGTCAAAAAAGGCGGATCAGAGGAAATTAATCTGTTCGTATGACCTGAGTGAGGTTTCAGCGACAAGGAAATTCAAGAGCTTGAGAAAAATTGAGGTGAGATATTGAATTTCTGAGATAGGATATTAAGGACTGAAACTACAGGAATAGTCGTCTTATTCAGCATCTTGAATAAAATCATTTTTTAGATTGACACAACAGATAAATATAATATTATTTTTCAACCTTAAAAATAATTTAGAAAATATGGAAATCAACAGAGTAATAGAAGAACAGATTGATCATCATTGATGAGCTGAAGCTGTTTATGTAGATTGAAGCAAAGTAATATGATATATAGAGGAAGCTCATGAAAGGAAGATCAACCTGATATTATCCGCCTGAGAAAACAGATAATAAATCTTCAAATTGAACATAAAATAAAAAGATTTCTTGAAAAAGAAGTCTTTTTTCTTATACTCTGCGCCATATGATTATTTTTAATATTTTAAATTTTATTTTATGAAATGAATTTGAATAAGAATCGCTGGTATAGTGGCATTGCTTGCAGTTACTTTCTACATTGTATTCCCATGGAATTCCTTCGGTCTTAATATGCCTTGAGTATGACCTGAATATAAGCTATGACTTGATCTTCATGGTTGAGTGGAGCTTGATTACAAAATAGATTTGGAGGCTGCAAAATCTAAATGATGAAGCTACAATGAAAAAGATGTTACAGAATGACTGAAGTCAATAGTTGAAAAAAGGGTTAATTCCCTATGAACAGCTGAACCTACGATCCTTTGAGCTACATATTGAAGCGAATCGCATATAATCGTTCAGATACCAACATCTAATTTTGAATGAGAGAATCTATCTGATGCTCAGAAAACAGAAAGAAACAATGAATATATCGCAAAAGCAAAAGAAACGATCTGAAAAGTGGTAAGACTTGAATTCAAAGAAAAGAAAACACAGATTACCGATGAAGATAAGGCTCAGAGGAAAGTCATAGCCGAATCAGCTTCAAAGGATGTGAAAAATTGAGAAATAGCTTTTGAGACAATCGCAAAAAAATATAAGGATTCATATGAGAATGTGGAATTCCTATCATGAACATGAACAAAGGAAACTATTCCTCAGGAAGCAACTTTTTCCGGAATGGAAAATGTGAATACGCCATTTGTATCTGAGATAGTGAATTCACAGAAATGATCAAGCTTCGCGCTTTGAGCTGATAATAACATTCAGCAGATCCCAGGTGATACAGGTTACTCTATAATAAAGATAAACAAGATAACAAAACAGGATAAGGAAAGGGAAGTGAAGACTTGAACCTGAGAAACAGCTAAGACAACAAAGGAGAAATACACTGAAACAACTTTTGATTATGAGGTTTTATTCATAAGCCAAAAGCCTAGCGAATGGACTCCTGCAAAAACTGCTGCTTGAGATATTCTTGATGAAAGATATCTTACAAGAGCTTCAGTAAGCATTTCACAATGAAATTTTCAGCCTCAGGTCGAACTTCTTTTCAATGATAAGTGAGGTAAGATCTTCGCTGAATTGACAAAAAGATTAGTTGGACAGCAACTTGCTATATTTGTAGGATGAGAATTATTGACAGCTCCTACGATTCAAACTGTCATACCAGATTGAAAAGCCGTTATCACTTGAAATTATACTCCTGAATCCGCTAAAAAACTTGCAAACGATATAAATACATGAATAGTTCCTGCTCCTATATATCTTACCAGTGAAAGAGCAATAGATGCGAAGATCGGAGGTGATTCATTGAAGATAATAATCAATGCTTGAATCATCTGATTTATACTTATATTGCTATTCTTGGTTCTAATATACAGAGTATCAGGACTTCTTGCTTGAATTGCACTTTTCGGTTATATAATGCTTGTTCTTGCTATAGTTAAATTAAGCTGAATAGTTCTTACTTTAGCTTCAATAGCATGATTGATACTTTCGGTATGACTTGCTATAGATGCCAATATACTTATCTTTGAAAGATCAAAGGAAGAATTGAGAAATAAAAATGAGGTGATGAAATCCATAAATATCTGATTTGAAAAATCCTGGTCAGCTATTTGGGATTCACACGTTACATCATTCGTATCTGCTGTAATCCTCTTCATCTTCTGAGTCAATCTTATCAAATGATTTTGAGTCATGCTTTGAATCTGAATAATAGTTTCTCTTTTCTCTGCAATGTGGGTTTCAAGGATCCTAGTCATAGCACTTGCTCCGAAATTCAAAGATAATCTGAAATTATTCATCGGACTTAAGGATTAATTTTGAAATATGATAATTTAAATATAATGCAGGAAATAATTATTTCCTGCATTTTTAATTATTATCTTAAAATATGAGAACAGCAAATATTATAATCACTTGTCCAGATGGGCCTTGAATAATAAGGTCAGTTACGGACTTTCTTTTTGTTCATTGAGGTAATATATCATTCCTTGAGGAACATAATGAGGATCATCAATTTTTCATGAGAGTCCAATGGGAGCTTGAAAATTTTAATCTGTCCTCCGAAAAGGAATTTCTGGATTCATTCGATCCTATATTGAAGAAATTTGATATGGAGATCAGCCTTGATTTTGATAACAATAAAAAAAGGCTTGGACTCTTCTGTTCCCGCGAATGACATTGTCTTCTTGATATCCTTAGCCGTCAGCTTCTATGAGAACTGGAAGTTGAGATTCCATATGTAGCGAGCAACTCTCCTGATATGAAAGAATTGGTGGAAAAGTTAGGATTCACATTCTATCATATACCGACTGAAAAATGATCAGATGAACATGAAAAGGGTTTTCTTGAAATAATCAGGAAACATCCGACCGATGTCATATGATTGGCTCGCTATATGAAAATATTAAGTCATGATTTCATAGAAAAGGCTGATCAGAAAATAATAAATGTGCATCATTCATTTCTTCCTTCTTTCGTTTGAGCGAAACCATACAATGAAGCACATGAGCGCTGAGTAAAATTGATATGAGCGACATCGCACTATGTCATACCTGAACTTGATCAATGACCTATAATAGAGCAACAGGTAAAAAGAGTTAAGCATAGCCATGATATAGATCATCTTAAGCTTATATGAAGGGAATGTGAAAAAGAGGTCTTCGCTTTCGCAATTAGGAAACATATCGAGAATAAACTAGTTGTTTATAAAAATAGGACTATTGTATTTGAATAGATTGCATTTCCATGATTTCAATTATTGCTTTTTTTATAAGTAGTGCTCTTTGAGATGTATATTCTCAATCTTGAACTTCTTCTAGCTTTGATTTGTAATATTTTGTAAGTCCATTAATAAGCTGTTCTTTAAACTCTGATAGTTGTGCTTCTCTCACTTTCGGGTGCTTATCGAAATCCCTGCTCTTATTTTTATCAATAAATCCCTTTTCTTTCATATCATCCCATAATTCCATCTCAAATTCTTCCCTTGATATACCTTGTGTTTCAGGATTTTCTTTTAAAAATATATCTAGATCATCAAAGAAAAGAATAACTTCATCCTTTAACTCATCATCAGTCATATCTTTTGAAAAATGCCTTATCATTTTTCATTCTATATCAGAGCTGAGCATTTTATATATTCAGCTGAAGGCTAATCATTTCTGATTCCTGTTTCACTTCTCGGTAATTCTTATTTCAACTCATCAACTTACTCATGGAATCTGTGCGGTGATTTTGACCAATTCAAAATCATCATTAGTTGCACCCTTCTTTTCTCTTTTTATATTTACTCCAAAATGACTCAAATGCAGTCATTTATTTCAGGCAACTGCTATCTCTATTTTTTCTCATCAAAGAGACCTTATTGCATTTATAGCTCTGCCAATAATAAAAAGCTTATCATCTTGTGATCTATTCTGCATTTCAAAAGTATATCAGATTCCATCCTTGATCCTTTCTAATTTTCAGTATGTAACATCGCTCAGTCCTTTTCATACGCTCGATATTGCCTTTTTAGGTCTTCAATAAAACATAAATTCCTTTCAATGTACTCTTCATATATATACATCTCATGACACAGGATATATATTGAGAATTCAACTTATCTGTGCAAATAATTGTGGTTCTATTTCATCTAATTTATCAAGATTATTATCAATCAAATCATTTACCACAGAGGCGATTTTCGTTAAATAACACATGAGATCAGCTTTTGTTGTTTCCTTTTTTCTCCTATTCTCTTCAATTGATCTTATATAATGTATAACATCAGTATATTTTCTGAATGGTAACTTTAAATTAAGAGATGGATATGAAAATCACCTTTTTGACATTATTCTATCCCTCCTCGTTCCAAGATAAAATTGGCTGATTCAAAGCATAAAAAGATCATTTAATTTATCTAATCAGGCCTGTGTTGTTATATCTTCCTTTATATCTTTTTTTATAGCTTCTATTACTTCAAGATCTGACAATCAACTGAAATCCTTAAAATCCAGCTTTGAAAATTTCAATTCTTTTTCCTTTCAATCCCCTGTAGAAATCATATAAGGTCCATTTGGTCATTCCAAAGTCATTTCTTTATCTAATTCCAAAAACAATATCTTTTTGATATTTATTGGGAAATCCACTGATTCGATTGTGTTTTTAGATTTATGCACCATATTTTAGGTTTTAGGTTAGATTTAAAACTCAAATTGAATAATTACTATTTTGTCTATAATATCATAAATACTAATTTTTTACAAAATTATGGTACTTATATATTGAAAGGGGAAAGTCTGAAATTCACTTAAGGAATTTTGTGAGTATAATGATATAGATTCAGAAATCAAGGATGATTCGGATTATATCACCGACTTTTCCAAATATAACAAGATAATTGCATCGCCCTGAATTCCGCCGACAAATTCTATATATAAGACATGAAAGGTTATATGAGACCTTGATTTCTGCTTTGATTATCTTCCGAAATGATTCAAGATCATCTCTATTTCATGAACCGATTGAAAATCAACGACTGCTTGGATTATGTATAATATCCTGAAACAGGAATTCGGAGATGAAAGAACATTCTTAAGCTGAAATTTCGACGAGCCTTTCTCAAAAACCGTCCTAGATATCCAAAAAAGATGAATAAGGTCCGGTTGGATAGTTGTGGAAATATCGAGTTTCATGGCTTATAACATCGAAAAATACACTTCAACTTACTCAATTTTCACAAATTTTGAGAAGGATCATCAGAATTGGCATCCGGATATGAAGGATTATCTGGATTCAAAACTTAATATTTTCCGAAATACAACCAAAAGATCCATTGTAAACTCACAGGTCTTAAATAAAGCAAAAGAACTTTGACTTGATATCGATTTGCCGAACATGCGTTTGTTTTGAGCTTGAAATGATTTGAAAGACAGGGTGGAACTGCCATTTGTTGTAATTTCATGAAGAAAAAAATATGATATCCGAGAAACCAATTTCTCATGACCTTATAATGCGCTGAATATTTTAGCTGCATCGATCGTCTGAAATGAGACTAAGATATGTTCAAAAAGAATTAAAGGCTACCTTAGGAATATATTCTGACTTCCACATAGGATAGAGCTTTATAAGGAGATAAATTGAATCAGCTTCATAGATGATTCGAAATCAACCTCATCTCAAAGCCTTAAAGCTGCGCTTGAGACATTTGAAGACAATAGGATTGTACTCATTGCATGATGAAGCGATAAGTGAGATACCTTCGATCAGCTGTGAGATCTGTTTAAAAAAAAGGTTAAACATGCAGAATTCATCTGACAGACAAGAGAAATGATCTGAAAGGTTTTTCTTGAAAACAATATAAGCTTCCATCTTTCGGATTCCATGGCTGAAGCTGTTAAAACAGCATATGACAATGCAAAGCCATGAGATATCATACTTCTCTCTCCTTGATGCGCAAGCTTCGGCCTTTTCAAGGACTATTTGGATAGGGCCAATAAATTCAAGGAATCTGTCGATGCAATAGCGGAAATAGATTAAATATAAATTAAATTTGTAATTTGTAAAAAATCTTTACTATAATACAAATTTATAACTTTACAAATACACTATGATTGATTTACATTCAAGCCCATATGAAGATTCAAGTATATTCAATTCAGTTGACATGGGTTTAGTTTCAGAGGAAATGAGAAAAGATTCTACTGAAAAGAATTTCAATGCAATATTTTCTGAAGGTAATAATATAAAGAGCAACCTTATGGAAGGCATCAATTCTTTCTTTTCAGGAGTTGATATGAAAATATCACATATTGAGTTTGATTGAGAGATAGAACATGCAGCATACGAAAAGATTTTAATCGATATCATAGTGGATGAGAAAAAAGCATTGAAAAGATTTCTTAATGATTTGGCTGATAAGGAATTCAGAAAATATTTCTGAAATTCAGTATCTGATATAAATAGGCTTAAGGTAATTGCGGAATATAAGGATATGCTTTTGGATGAGGCAAATAAATACTCCCAACAGAAATTCGCCCAGATAATCAAAGATTCAGGTGTTTCAAATATAGATCTGTTATTAAAAGAAAGCTGAATGGATTTGGTCATATTCGGTGTCATGAGAAAAATACAACCATTCATACCGGTCATATAATCGAAACATTTTTTTGACTTTTTAAAATTACTAATATAATAGGCGGGTTTTAAAAAGTTTGATGGGAATTAGCCAAGTGGTAAGGCAGCGGACTTTGACTCCGCCACTCGGGGGTTCGAATCCCTCATTCCCAGCCATTGAAAAAACGATTGAAACAAATATCCAAAAAAGAAATCCATTAAAAAAGTGAAAAAATTTATACACTTATAATGGCTTATTTTTGCCAAAGTGAATCATTTTTTTATATAAAAGAGTTGATTTACTAAAAAATATGATATAATAAATTTACAATTAATTTAAGAATTATTTATGCTAGCAGTTTTAGAAATAGGTTGAAATCAGTTTATAGTGAAAGCTTGAGATATAATTGATGTAGACAACCAAGACCAAGAAATAGGTTCTATAGTTAAAATGAATCCTTTATTGGTTTCTGACCTAGATTGAAAGAATACAAAAATAGGTACTCCAGTTTTGACTGACGTTAGCGTTGAGTTAAAGACTTTGGATAGTTTTAAAGATGATAAGGTTACTGTATTTAAAATGAAATCTAAAAAAAGATACTCTAGAACAAAATGATTCAGAGCATTGAGAACAAAATTTGAAGTAATAAGTATTGCGTAATGTATTTTTTAGATTTATAGGATATATCCGGGTAAATCTAAAAATGCTTTTATTATTAAACCTTTTAAATGAATTTAAAAATCAATATTAAGGCTCGTCTACAAAGACATTCCAGGAATTCCAATTTCTTGAAAAGAAAAAGCTTATTTAATATAGTAAAGAAATTCAAATTATTTTCACTAATAATTATTCTCGTTCTTCCAATTTATCCTTCCTTCTGAGCTATCTGATTAGATAAAGAGATGGCTGTATGAAATTATGACGAATCTACGATCATCGCTTCATATGAATGAGATACACAAGTACAATCAAGTAACATTTTTTCAAATGAAACATGATTCGTAAAACCAGGATCTATAAGTAGCGATTCAAGAGATACAAGCTGAATAAATAATCTTGTTTACTACACGATTCAGAATTGAGACAGTCTATGATTCATAGCTGAAAAATTCAATGTCAGTGTGGATTCGATATTATGGTCAAATGATTTTTCAAAAAATAAGGTATTGAAACCAGGTGATACGATAAGAATCCCACCAGTTTCTTGAATAGCTTATAATGTAGCTCCTTGAGAGACTCTTGATGGTATAGCCTCAAAATTTAAAGTGGATAAGCTTTCTATACTTGAACAAAACCAACTTGATGCTTCACAAGAGCTTAAGATAGGTCAACAATTGATTCTTCCTGGAGCTGTAAAACCAGAGCCACCTAGACCAGTTATCATTGAAGAGAAGAAATCCGCAGCAAAACCTAAGTACTTAGTTAACAGTACTAAGAAAACAACAGCAAAGACAAAATTGAAAAGCTGATATAGTGTTGCTTACACTTGAAACTGAAATAAATTCGCATGGTGAAATTGTACTTACTTCGTTGCAAATCATAAGAATGTAACATGGAGAGGTAATGCTGGACAATGGATACAGAATGCTAGAGCAGCCTGAGTTCCAACTTGATCTGAAGCAGTTAACTGAGCGATAATATCTTTCAAATGATCTTGATATAATCCGTATTACGGACATGTATGATTGGTTACTTGAGTAGAATGAGATGATATCATAGTTAAGGATATGAATTACAGAAGAATAAATGAAGTTACAGTCAGAAGGATTAGTAAAAATGATCCAAGCATAAAATGATATATCTATGCAAATTAAATAATAAAAAAAACAAACCTTCGAAAAGAAGGTTTGTTTTTTTATTGATATATTATTATTTTTAATAGAATGATGTCAATAATATATAAAGCGCTATAAATGGTTTGGGTTTTCCTTACAACAATATTCTGAAGCATCGCTGATATACTATATAAGAAAGCAGTGTCTGTTTCTAATATAAAATCAAATGTATTCCAGTTTATTTGAGAGATATTGTCGATACCAATAATAATAGTATTCCTTTTTCTAGATTTCAATTTCCATCTTTTCATCGATTTAAGGATAATATCGCTTTTCTTATTGACCATAGTATTGTTTATCATAAATAATAATTTATGCCAATATCTTTATAAGAATGAAAAGCTTTCCACACTTCTGCCATATTTCAAGATAAATAACTTCATAGTTATATCTGTAGGATTTTTGTTTTTCAATGATTCATCCTTGATATCATTTTTGATTTGTGTATGAGCTATATTACTGACTATGACATTCTCAGTAGATTTCAAAAAACGAAGCATCCCGAAGAATCTCTGAAAGATATTGCTATATGAGGCAATTTCTGCAGTGAAGCTGATTATCAGCGTATATATACTGAAATCTATAACAAATATCGAATATGTTGTTCTGGATCAGACTTTCTATATAATTTTCGGTTTTTTGACGATACTTTATTTTAAAGAGCTCGATGAATTCAAGAAAATGAACATTGAAATCATAAAATACAGATCATCTTCATATGTTTTCTGATTTGCAAATTATTTTATATGAATATTCCTGCTGCAGAATTTTTGAGTTGTCATAACAACGCTTTTCTGATTTTTCGGTTCAAGCCTATCAATATTTCTGGCATATTTTTTCCTGAAGGAAGTTCCTGTAAAAAAAGATATAATTTTATGATTTTTGCTTATAATGCTTGTAGGTTTCTGATATTATTACAGATAATTTATCTTTTAATGATAATCCCATGACAATAGAAAAAAAGGTTTTCAGCTATGAAAGCTATTCAGAAAAAACAGAACAAGAAAGGAAAGATGAGATAGCAAGGAATCTTGAATTCTCAAATGAAAAGAAAAAGCTGATATCCAGAATAGACAGGGATAAGAAGTTAGCCCATCTGAAATCGATAATAGAAAGATGATTGATCAGATTGAGTATCGTTGCACGCATAATAACCTGAGAAAAACTTGGTAATGATGAGATAAGGGAGATTTTCGAAAAGATCGAAGAGATAGATGAGATTCAAGAGATAAATAAAATATTACCTGAAGAATTAAGGGTAACTAAGGAAAATTATATGAGAGCCCTTAAGGATGAGGACTTCAAAAAAGAGGTATTGAAAAGGATAGATGATTCGCTGACATATATCCAACCGACACAATCATGATTTTTGGATTTCTTCTCAGGACTGGTCCATTCGATAGATTATTCGCAGGACGATATGATAAAAATCCAGGAGAACACGATTGATATAAAGGAAAGCCTGAAATAATTGTTATAAAAAAGTAGATACGCGATTAATCACGTATCTACTTTTTTATTACAACATCTATATTTTCAGGCTTTTCAACATTTATCTTATCCTTGGTGATATTTATATTAACCTTATATCTTCTGTTTTCCAATTCTGAAATTTTTTTCTCCTTTTGTGAATCATTGAATCAGACCCCAATGAAGAAAGCTGAGATTATAAGGAAAATGGTAATAAGGAGCTTAATTAGTTCATTCATTTTTATTCAGGAAAGCCAAATAAGTATTTTCTATAAGCATTGCGACAGTCATCGGTCATACTCAACCAGGAACAGGGGTTATGTAATTATCTTTTTCCAGGCCTATGAAATCACAATCTCACATAACTTTTCAATCGACAAAATTGAATCCAACATCAATCACAACGGTTCAAGGCTTGATCATGTTTTCATTTATAAGATTGGCAACTCATGCGGCAGATACGACTATATCAGATTTTAATGTATGTTCATCCAGGTTTTTCGTGAATATGTCACATACGGTGACTGTTGCGGCATGGTTTATGAAAAGCAATGAAAGAGGTTTTCAGACTATATTGCTTTTTCAGATTATTGTGACATTTTTTCATTTCAAGCCAATATCATATTCATCAAGAAGCTTCTTTATTCATTTCGGAGTACAGGAAATAAGTCAGTTCTCTTCGGACAGGAATAATTTTCATATGTTTTCCTTTGTGAATCAATCTACATCCTTTTTCGGATCTATCGTATCTATTACCCTTTGCTCATGTATATATTTAGGTAAAGGGAGCTGAACTATGAATCAATCGATATCATCTCTATTGTTAAGACTTTCTATCTCTTCCATAAGAATATCTTCAGATGTATTTTCCTCAAAATGCTTAAGATAGAAATTCATTCATACAAGTTCGGCAAATTTCCTTTTCTGATTTATATATGAAATCGAAGCCGGATTATCTCAAACAAGAATAACTCAAAGTCATGGTTTTTTTTCATTCTCTGCAATTTTTTTCCTGATTTCCGTATAAATTTTTTCTGCAATTTTTTTTCAATCTAATATCATTAGTTCCGATAAATTAAAATTATTGCAGTAATTGTACTTAAAAAGGGCATTAAATCAACAAAAATTATTTTTGTAAATAAGTTTTGACAAGGGATGATTTTTTTATAAAATACTCCAGCACTTTTAAAAGTGTTGTTCCTTAACATAACACAAAGCAATAAAAAAAATAATCCCAAATTATTTAACTTAAATAAGAGAAATATAAGATTAGCCGAGAAAAAGGCTAAAATTATATTACAAAACAAGAAACAGCAATGTTT
>JAQUEK010000005.1 GCA_028685185.1 Candidatus Altimarinota bacterium | reverse complement strand
CCCTCAGGATGCCTCCGAAAATGTATCATGAGAGATATGAACTGATACAAAAAAGATCTCAGGAAAATGTCTTGAAATCTTAAAAATAGTAGAGAGTTGGGTGAGTTAAAAAATTAGACCTTGACAAATAAAAGGCAGTAACACCTATAAAGATATATTTAAAATATTGCTATGATTTTAAAAAATCATATGGATAAAACATACTACAATCCTGAAATACATCTAATAAAGATAGAAAATGAAGTTTTAAGAAAACATTCCTTTATATAGTTTTACAATTACTATCATTGTGATATACTTCAAATAATATTTAAATATTCTCGAACATTTTAAATAATATACAGAACTATAAATAATAGCTTTAAAAATGGTACCTTATGAGCAATATAGAAACTGAACTACAAGTAAAAAAACTTGAGTACTCAGATAATTTAGATGAATATAATTTATACAGATCTGCTCTTGAGTGGGATTTAATACATCCAATTATAATAGAAAATCAAAATGACTTAAAGTCTGAATATTTATGGCGAGATAAATTAAAGCCTTTTCATCATCAAATAAAAAATTTGATTACATTTTGTCGAAGACTGCCTGTGACTTTGCTTGCTGATGATGTTTGACTCTGAAAAACAATAAGTGCATGATTGATTGTAAGTGAACTTGCTTCTCGTGGGAGAATCTCTAAAGTTCTTATAGTTTGTCCTAAGATACTTATGACCCAATGGCAGGATGAACTAGATACTAAATTTTGAATACCATCCATTATAAAAACTGGTCAAGGTTTAATAAATGCAAAGATTCCTGAATGAATTGGAGCTGTTATTACTACTTATAATAGCGCCCGTATACATTTAGATAAACTTGTTGATTCAAATTACGATATGCTCATTTTGGATGAGGCACATAAATTACGTAATCTTTTTGGTACCGATACGCCTCCACAAGTTGCAAAACGTTTTCAAAAATCTCTTGAAGACAGAATGTTTAAATACGTTTTAATGCTTACAGCAACACCAATTCAAAATCGTTTATGGGATTTATATTCATTAGTTGATTTATTAACAGTTGCAAGAGGTCACGCTAATCCTTTTGGTACTCCTGGTCTTTTTGCAAAAAAATATATAGCAGATAGTCAATCCGATGCAAGGAAACTAAAAGAAAGTTCTCAAGAGGAATTTCGTTCAGTTGTGTACTGATATATGTCCAGGATTAGGCGTTGAGATGCAAATCTTCATTTTCCAGATCGTATTGTACAAATGCATAATGTTGATCCAACACCTCAAGAAATCGAACTTATAAGTGTAGCAACAAAATCTATTGAGAAATTAAATCGATTAGTTCAAATTGGAATTTTACAATCCCTAGTAAGTAGTCCAGAAGCATTAGTATGAAGGCTTGAAAACATGGCTCGTAATAAAACCATTCCTGAAACATTTATGCTAGAAGTTAAAGAGGTTGCAAAGAGAATACCAATAACTACAAAATTAAAAGGCCTTGGTGTTCTGATTAATGATTTAAGGTCAGAAAGACCACAAGACTGGAGAGTAGTCATTTTTACAAGATTTTTACATACTCAAACTAGTATTCAGTCATTTTTGAATGATCAGAAAATAGCCTGCGGAGTGATTAATGGTAAAACTGGTCCAAATAATAAGGAGACAATTGCAAAATTTTCTAAAGAACACCCTGAAATTAATGTTATAATTTCAACTGAAGCAGGATCAGAGGGGGTAAATTTACAAGTAGCAAATGTGTTAGTAAATTATGACCTACCCTGGAATCCGATGATAGTTGAACAACGTATAGGTAGAATACAACGTCTTGGATCAAATCATGATAAGGTTTGTATCTTCAATATAGTCTTGCAAGGTACATTTGAAAGTTATATAGTTTGACGTTTAATGGAAAAATTACAAATGGCTTCCCATGCTATTTGAGATATTGAATCATTATTGCAAGGATCAGGTACTGATGATAACGAAGAAAATGGGTTTGAAGAGAATATATTGCAGTTAGTTCTGGCGTCTTTGGCAGGTAAGGATGTGGAAATGGCAACACAAAAAATAAATAATAGTATTGAAGAAGCAAGGGTTCAACTGGAACAAGAAGAGAAGAATATAGATGCTATGTTAGGTAGTATGGATGAAACCTCCGATAAAGGTCCTGAATGTCCAAAACTTCCCCTTCAAACAAATTCAATTGATGCACAGAATTTTGTTTTGTTGGCACTTAAATATATAGGTGCAATAATAACTAAGCAAAATGAAACAAAATATTTATCAGAATTTTGAGGTAGAAAGGAGCTTATTCGTTTTGATAATGATTGAATATCACGAGAAAATTTTACAACTAGCACTCTTTATGGTCCCGGTAGCCCAGCATTTGATAAACTGGTAGCTAGAATCACAGCAAAAAGTTTACATAAAATTGAAGATGACGAGGCTAATATTCTTATAAAAGTTGATAAAATAGCAAAAGACTGGGTTGAAAATTTTGGTTGAAATTATATTTCTTCTGGTAAAATAGACGTATGCAGATCCTTTATAGGAACTGCTCTTATACGTGTTAGGGCAACAGTGGCTCATGATAGCTATGAAAGATTAACAGAAGTTTATTGTAATCCAAACGAACATTTTAATAATGAATGATTAGAGGCACTTAATCCTATAAGTAAAACAATAGTTAATCCTACTTCTTTGGGATTAACTAACAATGAATTAATAGAAAAATCAAAACTAGACCCATGAATTGTTGAATTTTGCAGATTCTATTCTTCACGCTTAGAATATGAGCTTAGAGAAACTTGAAATGATGAAAGAAAAAGGAAAAAAATAGAAGATGATTTTACTGCTCGACTTTGATTTGCCTTGCTTTGATTAGAGTGAAAGATTCAAAGACAATTAAAAGTAAAAATAACTTATAAATTTGAAAATAGCGAATCTGTATACGAAAATATTGTTACGATTATTCCATCTAAAGATGAGATTCTGAATTTACCCAACATGTCAGAATGTCAGTATACAAAAAAAATTGTTCCAATTGAATGTTTGAATATTTGTGAAATAAGCTGATTAAAAGTATTAAATCATTTATTATTAAAATCAGAATTAAGCTGAAGGAAAGCCCTTAAAGAATATATAGTTAAATGTTCTATTACAAATAAAAGCGTACTTACAGATGAAATTGGTACATCATCTATAACTTGAAATCTAGTGATTAAAACTCTACTTAAGAAATCAGCTTTGAGCGGTAAAATTGCAGAGCCAAGTTTTTTTGATATATGTGAATTTACTAATACTGAAGTCTTTAATGAAGAATTGTCTGTCAGTCAAATTTCAGGAAAAAAATATAGGATAGATGAGGAATTAAAATCTGAAGTTTCAGGAAAAAAAGGACATAAGAAGGAATTTATTTATTGTTTTAAAACAAATCAACCCTTAATTCAAGCTGAAGCTGAATTATGTGAAGTGACATGAAAATATGTCATGCCAGGTATACTTGAAACCTGTGCAGTAAGTGGTAAAAAAGTATTACCTTCTGAACTAGAAAAATGTGCAGTAAGTGGTAAAAATGCTTTAAAGAAATATATTATTTCTAGTAGTATTTCATGAGCGAGACTTCTGGAAGAAGAATCGATAAGATCGGTAACTTGACTATTTTGCGCACCGCAGGAAGCTAAAATATGTCTTTGGAGTTGAAGAAAATGTCATCCAGTTGATTTAAGAATCTGCAACTTAACATGACTTACATTCCATTTTGAATATATGACTTCTGAAATACCAGTAAAATTCTTAAGTATATTTGGCCTACTTAATTGAATTAATAGAAAAGCAGAGAAAAGCGAGTTATGGGAGAAGGTAAAGTTGAGTGCAATTACGGTGCTTAATAATAAAAATATCAAAGTAGAATCATCTGAATTATCATTAGATGGAAATCATTTAGCTGTTTCAATTGAAATACGTAGTCTTCTAGGTTTAAAAGTTAGACATGGAGGGGTAATTTATTCAATTTTAGACAATAATATACTAGGTAGAATTACGACTTGAAAAAGAGATCAAAGAGGTTGGATAGAGGATTAATTTTAAAATTGAAAAAACAAAATTTACAAATTATTTGCAATAAATTTTTCTTCTTTAAAATGAAAAAATCAGAAATTACTCCTATATATTTCTAAATCTTCATTTTCTAAAATTAATGTCTCTATTAATATATCAGTTCAGTCATTTAAAACTATTTTTCTTGCATTTTGTAACATATTTAGAATAAAATTCATTTGAATATATAAGTATTCAGATGAGAATCATATTCTGCATTCCCTAATTAAAAACTTGCCAGTATTTTTTAAATTATTGTCCTTCTCATTCATATAATCAAAATAGGTAATTACTGAATCAAAATTTTGAGTAATTCTATTATTTCAAAAACTCATATAAATATCAGTATTATCACTAAAAACCCTAAAGCTATGTTTATATGCGTTTAAGAAGCTCTTATATTCAAATCTATTTTTTAAGAATTCTGACAATATTCAAAAATATATTTCTTTTTTTGATTCAATATTTGATATTATATTTTTATCAGCTATTCAAAAAACAAAATTATCCAAAAAATGATTCAAAAATCTTTTCAATTCAACATTGTTATCCAATATTTGTTTTAATTCAACCTCAAACTTTTTTGTGTCTGAAAATAACCATCTTAGATCGTTATACATTAGTACTAAAATATTAATACAAAATATTTCAGCCAACTGAAGATATGTTGAAAATATTTTTACATTATGAATATATTTTAATTCATTATTATCCGGTTCATTGCTATGTTGAATTTTTTGATCTTGTAAAAATTGTATTTCATATTCCCAAAATGAAAAATCTATCTTTTTATAATATTCAATAATTTCATTATTCATAGAACTCAAATTAACATAAAATATACATTATATAGACATTAATTTCTTATAAATTTCTAACATTGCTAAGCTATCCTGTCTACAATAAATCAACAAATCTTTAATCTTATCAATTCGTTCATTATTATCACTAATTTTTCAAGAAATCAGATTTTTTAAAGTCTGCATTGCAATATCTCATTTTCAGATATTTAATCAATCGTAACTCATATTAGGAACTAACACTGGTAAAACTTTCTTAATTGAGGCTGAGCCTTTAAATTTTAGGTCAAAATAGTGCATTTTGGAAAATATCTCATACAAATCAAAGGTTGATTCGTTTATTTTAAAAAATGAGTTTTCTAATTCAGGATAAATTTCTGCAATTTCCTTGTTTCTTGAATTCTCAAATCATTGAAACCATACTACAAAACTCGAACTTTCTATATCAGTTCAAATATCTTTTAGAAATTCATCTAAAAATTCCTTTTGAGTTCAAGTAACCACTTTATTTGATACTTTTGAATAAGCCTGTCAATCAGTTGGAAGAATAATATCAGTAACCTTAAAATCTCATTCTCATTCAAGAATTCATCAAAAGTGTTCAATCCTTCAATCTTCATACAATTTATGAAGTGAATATTGGACTATAACTTGCTGATAGGAGTAAGTATTATCTAAAAGGGGTACTGGAACACTCACACTTTCATAATCATAGAAACAAATAGGAAATCTGAGAGTATCTAATTTTTCTTTGATTATATCTTCTTCAATAATCACACAGTTATTCTTTTTACAATGAATATATTTATCTAAAAACTTTCTTGTAGCTCATGCTCAGCCACTAGACTCAAACAAATTCAATTCTTCTTCACAAAGACATAATAAATCAAGTTTTCATTGATTATATAAATCCTTTACAATCGGTGCCTTTGAAAAATGAAGTTTCGGAATTCAACAAACAGTACCAAAACTTTTATCCTCTCAGAAATATTCTAAAAATTTATTTCAAGGAAAGTGATGAATCTTATTAAAATCTTCTTCGCTTAGTTCTAACTCTTTTTTGATAGCTTTGATTTTCTCTTCAACTATTCAAGCTGTCAATAACGAATCATCTCTTATTTTTTCAACTGTTTTCTTGTTTTGAAAAATATTGATTTTAGTTATCTCTCAAACATTTTCATCAATCTTAACGAGCCTTTTGATATCTATGGGTCAATTCTTGATATAATCGCTGTTTAGATGAGCCATATAGACTTTATCCAGCTCCTGTAATCAAAGCTCTATTAAAATCTTATCAATTATATATTTCTGAAAACTTACATCATTTATAAATTTTTCTTTGACTGTTCATATTTTCTTCTTTTCTCAATCATCTGTTACTTCATCTCTAATTCATGATTTTGCTTTAACTTCAATCAAGTCATAGTTTCATGAACTATTTAAAACCATAAAATCAGCCCTCACATAACAATCATCGACAAGGAATCATGGTTGAAACAATATTTTATCTTTATTTATTAAGGATTTTTTAGTATTTTCGATATTCCTTTTCAGTTTATCCTCAAAAGATAAATCTAATATCCAAGTATCATCATCATCTTCTCTGTTATCATCAGAGATAATTTCAGGATTATCAGGAAATAAATCTATTTTCTTCACTCAATATTTCATTTCAAGATAATCTCAAACAAGACTTTCAACTGTTTTACCAAGCTCTATAATCTGGTCTGAAAGTTCTTCATTATCTAGTTTTTTGATTTTTCTATATTTAGCCAAATCATTAAATCTCCACCATGCGACCTTTGGGAATTCGCAGTAGTCTACAAACAAGGATTTTGTTATAAATTTGGACATAATAATTTATTAATTATAAATCTAAAATTCAATGTAATATTAATTCAATAATATGAAAATACTTATGAAAATCAACTCATTAAAGTTTAATACTATTTAATCACTCTTTACAAATTACACTTTTTAAATAATATCTACAGTACGCCATTACATTATAATTTTTTTGACCATGAAAAAGAAAAATTCATGCTTGCAAAAAAATTTGATAGGTTCTATCAACTCACCAATCGTAACACACCGTTAAATATATTTACCTACTTAGAATTTGAGATAAGGAAGCCAATTTTATAAAAAAGCCAAATTTGGCTTTTTTATTTTGCATAAAGGTATATTATAAATAAAATCATCGAATATAGATATTAAAAACTTATTTATAAAAATAATATTAGTTATGAGTTTAAGAAAAACAAACGAATTTTATATTTGAAACAGATTGGTTTCAGAAAATACAGATCCGTTGGTAATAGTAGAAATTGGAATTAATCATGGATGATCTTTGGAAGTTGCAAAAAAAATGGTAGATTTGGCTTTTGAATCTGGTGCAGAAATAATTAAACACCAAACACATATTCTAGAAGATGAAATGAGTCCAAGTGCAAAAAAAATTATTCCATGAAATGCTGATATATCTATTTATGAAATAATGAAGTCCTGCATGTTAAATGAGGATGAAGAGTTGGAACTAAAAGATTATGTAAATTCCAAATGAATGATATTTATTAGTACACCTTTCTCTAGAGCAGCTGCCAATAGGCTTGAAAAATTCAATGTACCAGCCTATAAAATAGGTAGCTGAGAATGTAATAACTACCCATTAATAAAACATATAGCATCATTCAAAAAACCGATAATATTATCAACATGAATGAATGATTTAGAAAGTATTGAGAAAGCTGTAAATATAATTAGAAAGGAATGAATTCCATTTGCTATATTACACTGCACAAATGTTTATCCCACTAATCCTGAATTAGTCAGACTATGAGCATTAACTGAATTAAAGAAAAAATTTCCAGATGCTGTAATTGGTTTATCAGATCATACAATAACAAATTATGCTTGTTTATGAGCGGTAGCGTTATGAGCATGTATTTTAGAAAGACATTTTACAGATAGTATGGATAGAGAATGACCTGATATTATTTGTTCTATGGATCCAAAAGCATTAAAAGATCTAATTGAATGAAGTTTAGTCATTTCAAAATGTAGGGGCTGAAAAAAATGACCCGTTAAAGAGGAAGAGTCTTGTATTAAATTTGCATTTTCTACAGTTGTAGCAATAAAAGACGTAAATGAGTGAGAAAAATTTACCAAAGATAATATTTGGGTAAAACGTCCGGGAATATGAGAAATAAAAGCTGAATATTATGAAGATATTCTTGAGAAAAAAGCCAACAAAAAATTATTGTCTGGTGAGCATATTTCCTATTCCGATATAATTATTTAAAATAACAACAATGAAAAAAATACTTTTTATTACTTGAACTAGAGCTGATTATTGAAAGATGGTATCTTTAATAAAATCAGTTGATAAACATATTGAATTTGAATCTTATGTTTATATTACAGGTATGCATATGTTAAAAAAATATGGTTTTACAGCAGATGAGATTATAGAAGAAAAACATCAGAACATTTATTTGAATATAAATCAATATATTTGAGAGAGACAGGAAATGATTTTATCCAATACAATAAGGAATTTATCGCAATATATTCATGAAATCTTACCTGATTTAGTAATTATTCATGGTGATAGAGTTGAAGCACTAGCTGGGGCAATTACTTGAATATTATCAAATGTATTAGTGGCACATATCGAATGAGGTGAATCATCTTGAAGTGTTGATGAATCAATAAGATATTCAATTTCAAAACTTTCCCACATACACCTTGTTTCTAATGAAAAATCTGCAAAAAAGCTTGAACAAATGTGAGAAAAAATTGAAAATATATATGTAACTGGTTCTCCTGATTTTGACGCAATATTTTCAAAAAACTTACCTGAAATAAAAGAAGTAAAGAAGAAGTATGATATACCTTTTGATGAATATTGAATATTTATATTTCATTCAGTTACAACTGAACTCTCAAAGTTTGAGAAATATTGTTTTGAAGTAGTATCATGATTGGTTAAATCCAATAAGAAATTTATCTTGATTTATCCTAATAATGACCCTGGTAGCGAAATTATTATAAGAAATTTAAATAATCTTATGGATAAAACAAAAATTAATGACTCCTATAGGATCTTTGGATCTGTAACATTTATTGATTTTTTGGTAATGCTTAAAAATTCAAAATGTATTGTTTGAAATTCAAGTGCTTGAGTTAGACAAGCACCTGTTTTTGGTATCCCAACAGTAAATATAGGTACAAGACAAAATAATAGAAATTCATGGGAAAGTATTCATAATGTAGGTTATGATTCAGAAGAAATAAAAAATAAGATTGATGAAATGTGGCAAAGAACTTCATTATATCCAATATGTTTGACTTTTGGTGATGGTAAAGCCTCTGAAAGATTTATTCAGGCAATTGAACAGGAAAGATTTTGGGAAACTTCTATTCAAAAATAAATTATAATTAACTAAGAAAAATTATGGATAATAAATGTATTTTTTGTAAAGACATATTCCCTTTGGATTACCAAAATATATCTGATGAACCTAAATATTGGACTTTTGTTCATGATATAAAGCCTATTTGTGATTTTCATTGTAATGTAATACTTAAAAAAGAAGTATCTTGAAAAGAACATATTTGCGATTTATGAGATGAAAAAATACCAGATGATGTTTTATCTGAATTAGGAATAGTTTTAAATAAATCAGTTATTGCTATCAAAAAATCTTCTGAAAAAATAAAAAGAGTTAATATTGTCTCTTTAAATTCTTGATCTAAATCTAAACATTTACATTTTCATCTTATTCCTATTTTTGAGGGGGAGGATGTGAAAAAAATAAACGATATAAATACAGATTGATGAGGTTTATCATTTTTATCCAGAAAAGAAATTGTTCAAGACACTTTAGATGAGTTTATCAACCAAACTTGTTGAGAATTGTCCTCAGATATATTAACATCCATCGAAATTGCTACAAAAAAAAGGGTTTCAAATAATGTTATATTATTAAAAAAATACTTTTCTATTTAAAATCATGTTTATGAATAATAAAAATTGATGCAAGATTATAATGTATCATTATATAAGAGACAATCAAGAATTTATGCCGAATCTTAAGTTTTTTCACGTTGAAAATTTTAAAAAACAACTTGATTTTTTTGAAAAGGAATATTGATTTGTAAGAAAAAAAGATTGGGAAAAATTTATTAATTCTAAAGAAAATCCACCAAAAGGTGTAGTTTTAACTTTTGATGATGGCTTGATAGATCATTATAATTTTGTATTACCTATATTAAAAGAAAGAAATATTTGGGGAATATTTTTTATATGCACTCAGCCTATAAAAAATAGAACTATCTTGAATGTACATAAAATACATTACTTGTTATGAAGATATAATTCTGTGGATATATATAATGAATTTAAAAAAATATTAACTGATCTCAATCTTATTTCAGAATTAGATAAAATAAATGATACTATTGCGTATAAAAATAGAAATTTAGATAACTATTCATTAATAATAAAAAAAATTAATTATCATTTTGATCAAAATACTCAGACAATAATATTAGATAGATTATTAAGGATATTTTACCTACCAAATGATACAATTTGGAATAATTTATATATGAATGAAAAACAAATTATGGAAATTAAAAATGCTTGAAATATAATATGAGGTCATTCAGATTCCCATTCCTTACTTTCAAAACTTGATAATGAAAAACAAAAAGAAGAAATATTAGAATCTAATAAATATTTAAGCAAAATATTACAATCAGAAATTGATTGCTTTTCTTATCCTTTTTGAGGGAATGAGTCATATAATAATAAAACTATAAATATACTTAAAGAATCAGATATAAAATATACATTTTGTGTAGATTCAAGTGATATAATTAATGGAGAAATAAATTTTTATGAAATACCTAGATATGATTGTATTGAGTTTGAATATTGAGGTATAAAGTAATTTAAATCAGTTTTCTTGATTTAAAATTTAATTTTGTCTTTTCTTTTCTTTTTTTTATAATACCAATGTTTATTAATAATATTAAATTATATGGCAATTCCTGAACATGCAAAAATGGTTTTTAAATGAAAAAATTTTGATGTCTACCAATGGGAACAAGAAATGTTTGACTGAAGTAAAAAGATATTTGAAAAATTGAAGAGAAATGACGCAATAGATATTATTGCAATTTCTGAGGATAAAAAGATATTAATTTTGGAAGAAGAACAACCAGGAAGAGATCCTTTTTACGGACTTGTATGATGAACATGTGAAGACTGAGAAGAACCACTTGAAACAGCAAAAAGAGAATTACTTGAAGAAACAGGTCTTATTAGCGATGACTGGGAGTTATTTAGATCATCTCAGAAATCATCTAGGATTGAGCACTATGATCATTTGTTTATCGCAAGAAATTGTAAAAAAGTAAAAGAGCAGAATTTGGATTCATGAGAAAAGATTAAAATAAGAATCGTGGATTGGAATGAGCTACTAAAAATTCTCGCTGATCCAAAATTTCGAGTAAAAAATTTTGCACTTGAAGTATTTACTCAGATTTTTCTTTGACAAGAAGAATCAATAAAAAATATGATTTTAAAATAATTCTATTCATCAATGAGTAATAATATTTGAGTAATAAGAGGTGTATTTGATCCTGTTCATAAGGGACATTTACATACAATGACAAATTCTTTTAAATATCTTGATATCTCAAAGTTATATGTAATTGTGAAATTTATAGGAATGAAAGATCCTATAATTTCAGTAGAACAACGTATAGAACTCATTAAATTACTTTTAAAAAATTGTGATTTACCAATTGATATTATAAGACAAAATGTAAAAGGTCATGTCGCAGAACTTCTTGAGCTTAGAAAGATTCATGGAGATTCTATAACCAACATTTGTGGCTCAGAAAAAATTATCCGAGAAATGGATGTGTATTGAAGAGCTAATGATACATTCTGAATGATTACCCGACCTCAATTTCCAGTTACTAATGAAGTACATTCTACTGCTGAACGAAAACAGATAAATATCGTTGAAATTCCATGAACAGAATTTTCTTCAACCTCTTTCCGCGAAAATATTAAAAATAATGAGAATTCGGAGCAATGTCTTGATAGAACAACCTCTCAATTTATTTATTCTAATGGTTTATATGTTGCTAATAATAACACACAGAATAAAAAGGATTTTTTGACTAGTTGGCTCATTTTCATTGACTGAATTAATTCAATATTCCCAGATATTAAATTAGAGGAAATCAAAACACCTATCTTTAATGAAATACAAGATAGAAGAGCTTGGCGAGAAAAATATATCCGCACAATACTAAAAGCATATCCATTGAAAGATAATGATTTACTAAATTTCGTTATGGAGGCTGAAAAAATTGATTTATCTTACGAAGATGCAAGTCCAAATAATTCAGAAAATGTATTTCTAGGTAATTTTAATTTTTGTTCATAGGAAATACATTTTTCAGTGAATTCATTTATTTTATACATTCAGTCTTTATCTAATTCTTTTATATATTTACCTTTCCCATCTACAATAAGGCTTACTTTTTTTTGACTTATATGAAACACAATTTTTAATTGAAGTGCTGATGTTTTTTTTCAAACAAAACCTTGAGGAGGTATATATTTTCAGTTAACAGGAAAATTTTCTACTCATTCTTTTCTAAAAGTATAATATCTGACCGTCTCAGCAGCTTGTTTACATAAAATATGTCCAACCGATTGTTGAGTAGATAAAATAATCATTGTATTAGCTTCAGCGCTTAGTGATTTTCATCAAGTTAACAATGGAATAAGTGAAAGTTGACCCATTGTTGGATCAAAAAGATATGTTTCCCCATTTTTATCAAGAATCTTTAAAACAACATGAGAATTTTCAGATGTTAAAAAACTAAATGAAAATCATGATTGTTGAATTTTTTCTCCCACTCTTTCGCAAAGTTTTATACAATTTCCAAAACGTTCTTTTATTCTTTCTGGTATAGTTATTTGTCGATAAAAATTACAATATATAAATTCTCCTGATAAAAATTCATTTTCTAGAGTGGTTCTACAAATATCTGATAGAGTATCCATAATTATAAATTAAATATTTCTAAATAATACATTTTCTATATAATTTCCTTATCCTTTCTTTCGTTTTTTAATATTAGAACCATCCATATTTCTGGATAAACTGATATTGACATAATCTAATAATAATTACTATTAAAAACAATTGAATTATACATTTATTTTTATAAAATCAATTTAAACTTATTTTAAACACTTACTAAAAATGGATAAAAGAAAAATAGCAATAATTCCTGCCAGAGGTGGATCAAAGTGAATTCCTCAAAAAAATATTGTAAATTTAAACTGAAAGCCATTAATAGTATACACCATTGAAGCAGCTATAGAATCTAGATGTTTTGATAAAATTTGTGTAGCAACTGATTCTTTAGAAATCATAAATATTGCATCCGAATATGATATAGATATAGTCAAACTTCCTGGTAATTTAACTAAAGATGATTCAAAAATGATAGATGCTGTTTTGTTTGTAATCGAATATTATAGTAAAAATAAGGAAAATTTTGATACAACGGTTCTTTTACAGCCAACATCACCATTAAGAAATAGTTTAGATATTAAAAGGGCTGTAAATATCTACAATGATGAAAAAATATATGATACTTTGGTTAGCTTTTGAGAAACAGAAACCCATCCTTTTAAATGTTTCTTTTTATGAGAAAATTATGATGTAAAGCCTATTTTTTGAGAAGAAAATTTATCAACACCAAGACAATTATTACCAAAGACCTTAAAACAAAACGGTGCAATTTATATAAATAAAATTGATGATTTATTAAAAAATAAAAGTTTCTTTTCATGACATATATACCCATTTATTATGAGTAATATTTCTTCTATTGATATCGATTCTGAGATAAATTTAAGATTTGCTGAATTTTGTATAATTAACAATCATAATATATGATAAATTCTAAATTTAATTCTATTTGTGATTATTCTTCGTTCATTTTTATATTATGATGAGCTTTTCAGGGTAAAAGTATACTCTCTATAAAGACTGCAGAAAGATATACATTTTCAACCGTATTATCAACTGATTGTTTCAGAAATTTTTTAAGAATCAATAACCCAACTGAAGCAATTTTATGTTCAACATCAAAACTAGATGTAAATATTTTTAATAAACAAAGAGAGGAAATTTCTGATTTACTTTTTAATATTTTAAAATTTTATGCTGATAGAAAAGAAAAGGTAATTATAGAATGAATTCATTTTTCAAAAGATTTTTTGGAATTTGCAATTAAAAATTGAGCCAAATGCTTGTGTTTAAACAATAAAATTCCATGGAAAGAAAAGGTGTCTCTGAAAAAAATAACAACACCAATAACCAGAATTATTGATAAAAAAACCTGAAAAGAATCATATATTGAACATACTGACAATTTGAACATAGATGATATATCTTATACTCATAAGGAAAAAGATTATACAAATATTCATAATATTATTATTTCTGATGCAAATTCATTAAAAATATGTAATATAGCTTTTAATAATATAAATGATGCTTTTTTAGAAATATGTGTAAATTTGGATAAATACTTTCTTTAGTATATCCAGAAAACTTAAAAATTGATATGGTATATTCAAATCCACCTCAAATGCCAACTTTACACAAATGAAATGAACATGATAGTTGATGAAAAGATTGATTAGATATAATAGAAAAAATAATCTTTTGAATAAATAACCAAGAAAAAGATTGAATAAAATTAGTGATAAATGTTTTTGATTTTTTATGAATCGAAAATAATCTATGAAGGTCCCGATCTTTTTGTAATATATTAGAAATAATATAATTGAAAAATAGAAAGCAAAAAAAGTAGAGAGTTGGGTGAGTTAAAAAATTAGACCTTGACACTATTAATAATTCTTACTATATGAAAGATAAAATTACTTATAAAGTCATAACATCAAAAGAGCTGAAAAAATATGAAAAATGACTTTTAGAACTTATAGACAGAGAATGAAAAAGACTAGAAGAAATCAAAAAATCATTAAAGAACTCTAATTACATCATTATTGCTATTTTAAATGATAAAATTGTATGATCCAATCAGATAATAACTGATGACTATTTCTATGCCACACTTATTAATCTATTGGTTTTAGAGAAATATAGAAATATCTGAATATGATCAGAATTAATTAAATTAACTTTAAAAACTGTTCTTGATAAATGAATAAAAAATGTAATTTTAGTTGCAGATCCAAAAAGACCATGGTTGGTTAATTTTTATTCAAAATATTGATTTGAGAACTCAAATGAATCTTGAACTTACATGTGGCTTGATAAAAGTAAAGTTATTTAGTATTTAATAAAATTAAGTAATCTTTAATGGAGTATGCAGTAAAAATATTATCAGAATATTTTACATCAAAGAACTCTCAATTTGTGAACTTTTTATAAAAAATCTCTGGACTAAGTTTAATCTCTTTATTATTTAAATCAAATTCACCAATTCATGTTTTATAAGAATATTGATTTTTAATTAAATGAAATCATCAAAAATCAATATTTCAGACTATTTTTTGATAATCCATTTCATTTACAAGATATTTTAAATATTCTTCTTTTATTAAATCAATCATTAATTATTTCTAAATAAATAAGTACCTCAGGTAAAATCAAAAATAGATCAGGTCGAATAAAAATTTTCTTCATCAATTATGAATTTCATAAAAGATGTAAGTCATTTAGAAGGAGAATCTACTCTTAATAATGATTTATTATGAAAATTTTTATTCTCTTCTCATATCTTGTCTGTAATAATAGGTCAAAGATCAAATCAAACAAAGATACGATCTTTATCTTTAATAGCCATAGATGCAACTAAAGATTTCAAAATATCCTTGGATAAAGTATAACTGAAATATCATTTTTTCGGGACTTTAGTTCATCAATCTGTAAAGAAGATGTTCTTTGAATTATGTTTTAAATTTAGCTTATTTACAAGATAATAAATATTCAATGCATTGACATTGATTTGCTTTACCATATCACCAATGTTATCTATATCATCAATTTGATACAAGGAAGATAAATAAATGACTCAATCAAACTGTATATCTCAGGTCTTCTCTATAAAATCATCTACACTTGATAAGTTACTTAAATCAAGATGAAATCTTTTATCTGAGCAACTTTCAGTTTTACTGGAAAATGTTCAATAAATATTGAAAACATCGCAATACTCATTACAAAATAATTTTCATATCTTTGAATTTATTCAGACAATTAGGATTTTTTTCATAATTTATTATTAATCAATAAGCCAACTATTTCGATATAACTAAACAATGTATCGATTTTTACGGATGAAACAGGTAAATGTCCTCAGATGATTGGGCATAAAAGATATATCACTTCTCAATTTTCAATAAAATCAGGCTCCAGCTTAAAAGGTAGTTTAAGTTGTACGTTTTTTACATTTTCCATAACCAAAGAATCTAATTTCTTATATTTTGTTCATATCACATTATAGATTTTATCCAGATTAATTTTTTCATCCAAATAATCCTGCCATAAAACATCAAGGACAAAGCTTATTTTAGATTTAGGAAATATAGAATACAATAATTTGTCTTCCTCATCGATGCTTTGTTGAACTCATATATTCCTGTTATTCAATAAGATTTTCCTTATGACGATATTTCATATTAGATTATCAAGATATGGTCAGAAAATCATATCGTCCTTTATGAAATAATTTGGTTCAAACAAAAGAAAATCTCAAATTTCTAGCCGTTTATCAGACTGAATAAAAATGTAATCCTTATATATCTTTATTATCTTTATTTCCAATAATCAGAATTTCAATGAAAATAATCTGGAAATATCTTTTATTGCAGATTCATTTATATTTCAATATTTATAGATAACATAGATTCTATTATCATTTTCTTTTATAACATTAAAACCAACTCTATCTTTATGTGCATATAAATAAATATCAAACTTTTTCGTTATATCAATGAAAGCTCAATTGAAATAGGATTCTTTTAATTCTGACAGTAAATAATCTTTATTAATCATGATGCCAAAATTGTCTAAATGATATTTCACCTAAGCTATCTCATGATTTTTTTCATGTATGTTTTGAATACATTAATGGAACTAATTGTCAGCTATTTACACTGTCAGTATATCATGATGTAAATGATGCTGTTTGGAAAATATCGTGATCTCTATCAAATCATACCCCTATTCAATTACTGTCTTTAACATTTTTTCACCATACATTATAAAACATTGTCTCATACAAAGCCTTTCAGGCTAATGTTAATCTATTGAAAAACATTTCGATTGCTTTTCAAACAACTTCTTCTTTTCAATGTTCTTTTGCATTTTCAATATTTAACGCGATCAATCTCTGAACTTTTTCCTTGTCTTGAATACCTGCTCAGTTATGGAAACATTCAAACCTTTCTAAATCTTTTGCAGTCATATAATATGCGATCTCTGAAATTTTACATCAATCATCAGCATTATTATTTAATTCATTCAAATCGATATTTCCCCAATTACTTCAGAATTTTCATACTAATTGTCTACTCACCTCGCTATAATGATCGCTAACTGAACTTATTTTTATATGACTATCTTCCTTTTTTTTCAGTTCATTATAATGTCTTTCCAGTTGTTCACTCATCAAATACAATTCTCAATTATTGAAATAATTAAGAAAAAGGGAAGGAAAAGTCGCATTTATTCAATTTTCATCTCACAATGTATGAGAAAAATTTATGCTATATTCCTTTCATAAATTCTCGGCAACTCATTTCAATATATTTGTTGCTCTTGTGAAATGTTTCATGTTTACATTTTCAGACAAAGAATGCATTTTGATATCATTAGATTCTCTGTGTGCACATAAAAATCAGCTAAATCTTATTTCATCTTCATCTAATAATTTCAATAAAGTAGCAGCAAGTGCATAATGTGAATTGATTGAATCTTTTCAATGATATTCAGAGACTTCAAAATTAAATCAAACTAAAAGATAGATATATGGGATCAGGAATTCAGGTGAGTCCAGTACTTCAAGTACCTTTGAATTACTATCTTTTATAAGTTTTCTTACAGAAACCGACAACGCTCATATTTTTTTTACAGCATTAACATCAGCCGAAACTCAGATTCAATTAAATAAAACGTCCAATAATTGTTTTCATGTCTGGGAGTTCAACTCTCAGATATTCTTCAATCATTTAAATCAAGAAATGAAATCAGCTCAGTCAGGATTAGATATATTTAATAGTTCTCAAATTTTCAATTCTTCTCAGCTTATCTCTGATAAAGCAGGATTAGTTCAGACTAAATCATAAAATTTAATTGTTTTATCTATCATATAGAATATATTTAAATTTTAATTAAATTCATAAATTCGTTTCTCGTCTTATCATTCTCCTGAAATGTTCATCATACCCTTGATGTTATTGTCTGAGCATTAATATCTTCAACTCATCTTATTATCATGCAATAATGAACTGCCTTTATGATAATCATAATATTTTCGGTGTTCAAAACATTTCTTAACTCATTATATATCTCTTCGGTCAATCTTTCCTGAATCTGAGGTTTTCTGGAAAAATGGTCTACAATTCTGCTTATCTTGGATAATCATACAACTTTTCAATTTGGTATATATCAGACACAAGCGGTTCATACAAATGGTAGGAAATGATGTTCACAAAAACTAAAAAGCTTTATGTCTTTAACAATAATCATTTCATTATATTTAAATGAATTATCAAATGTCGATATTTCAGGCTTATTCTCTTTTTTAAGTCATTTGAATATCTCTTTTACAAACATCTTTCCAACTCTATCAGGAGTCTTTTTAAGACTATCATTCTCTAAATCTAATCAAAGAATTGACATAATTTCTTTAAAATGATCTGAAATCAAACCAATTTTTTCTTCATCAGAATAATCATTTGCTTTTAAAGGATACATATTAATTTGTTATGATATAATATCTGCATTATATATTTTTTAGTCTAATGTCAATTACTAAACAATTTTAATTTTATATGTCAAATATATATAACATATGTTTTTGCAATTAAATATGATTATATATAATAAGTAAATGTAACATCATAAAAATGAAAAAAGGTTTTATCGAGATTAAAATGAGAATTAATTGAAGCAGCGATTATATATCTGCATACACAGATAGGATTGATGCTATATTTGGAGCATCTTCTATCATTATCAATCAAAATAATCCACTTATTGAAAAATTAGGATTAAAAATATTAAATAAATGAATTTTCGCAATAAATCCATTTAATAGTACAAAATTACCAATATTCATTTCATATAATATATGAAATGAATATGAAACTTGAGTAATTATTTCAATTCCAGCACACAATGAAAGTGACTTCAAATTCGCAAAAAAAAATAACTTACCGATTATACAAAGTATTGTTCCAGAATCTTTGAATATTGAAAAATATATTAAATTATTAAAAACTGCTCAATTAATCGAAGAATTATCATCAATATACAAAATTCCAGCATACCTAAGTTGATGAATTGTTATACCATTTAACTCATGAGTGGTTTTTAGACAGAATAATGATTTGGATTATTTTATAAAGATTGATAGGTTTAGGGATTTTGCAGAAATGTTATGCAAAAATTGATTTCATTTCATTGATGAATATATAGATGAAGACTCTGGTGAAAAAAACATCATCAAACTAGAAAAAGAGTGAATAGAAGTTGAAATCATAGAGGATGACTGATTTTCAGTATTCAAGGAATGAGAAAGATTTGAGTTTTGAAATGATGATATAGACGATAAAATAAAGACTCTATGGTGATTTAAATCAAGGACAATAAACCTTTGAATACATGAAAAAATAATATATACAGCAGTTAAATATAAAAAAACAGAAAAAAAGATTCTAGATATAGAAATGTTAAAAAAATGAGCTTTCACCAATGATTGAAAATTGATAAATTCTTGAATATTTTCTTGATTAAAATCAAAAGAAGCGGAAATCTTAATGATAAAATGGTTAGAAGAAAAGTGAATTTGATGAAGATTAAAATAATCTTAAATAAATTGTATATGACAGGTCTATTTTAAGATGATATACAAAAAAGATTTGTAAATAAAAATATTTGTACTAAAATTTGCACAGAAGTATTTTAAAAATTTTTTTATCTTTTAATTTACATACTATGAAAACAAAGATATTTAAGCATATATGATTATCAGTATTATCTGTAATGATAGTTTCGTGAGTTGTTTATGCTGCAACAAATATAACTTCATTCACCCAAATCATCGCAGACTGAGACACCATCAGCTCAACTTGGTATAATGCAGTAAGTAATGCATTAAAATGAGATTGTTGAATCTGAAATGTAGTGCAATGATTCGATGCTGCCTGAAATAAGATATGCGTGGAGAATGCATCTGCACCGATTACTTCAGAAACTGTCATACTAGCCAATTCAGTGCATTATTGAGATCAGTGTACAGGATTATGATGAGAGGTGTATACTATCGAAAATTGAGAGAAGATATGTAAATTCTGAGTTGATAAATGACCTAACTGTGATTATGTATTATCAGATATCGATATATATTCGGACCCAGTAGCTCCTAACTATGTCTGAACCCTTATATGAACCAGGAAATGATATAAGCTTGTTTGTCCTTGATCATTCAGTACATGTCCTACTTGATGGACCAAATACACTACAGCTGCAGAACCAATAAGTGCATTTACTGTACCTGCAACATATTGAGCCGCATGAAGTTGGTTAAATGTTACATATGATAGAATATATTATACCTCAACACTAGAAAATAAAAAGGATCCTGTACCATATTATGAGCCTATTTGTGCATGAACAGCTGCAGCAACTACATGTAATACTATTTGAAATGAACATGCATTCTGAAAAATGCCTACATCAACACCTATAACTGTAGATCGTTATTATACATATAATGTACTATCTGTTGATACCTCAATTCATAAAGTAACTACTTGAAATTCAATTTGATGTGATGTATGATATAAAGCTACAGATACTCATTCAACAACAACAACTTACTATTGTGGTGTATGACCTATTTGACCGGCAATCGTAGCCATCTGATGTTATTAGTATAAATTATCAATTTAACATGTTGTTTTCTATGAAAAAATCGAGATCAATTTCCTTTATTGTAATTATCATTATTTTAATATGAATCTATTCATATTTCTTCATTAAGAATAATTCCTGAAGGAATGATGAAAATAAAGGGAATGATATAATATACAATGTAAACTTCTATAAGAATAAGAAATGCTTGGAGGATTTCTGTACATCCGTAAATCTAGAAAAAACCTTTAAAGAAAAGCTGGATATAGATGTACATATAGAAAATAAGATGATATTCGATAATTCAGATCTAGATCCTTTTTTCAAAAAAAATGATTTTTTCACAAAAAAATGAGAATTATGAGTTCTATATTTTGATGAAAGTCTAAATAATAAGATATATAAAAAATATAAGACATTGGATAATAGGATAACTAAAATCTGAACATCCTACTATATTGATCTTTATAAATTCTTTAAATAATGAAAGGTTTTTTTGAAAAGCTATTTAGCAAAATTGAAAATGACGATTGAAATATCTTTTGATACGTATTTTCATTGTTTTTTGTCATAACATTAAGGAATATCATAGAATTCTATATCACAAAAAGTTATTTCTGACTTGATTTTTATGCATTGTTTCATACATATTCATTTTTCTATGCGATAATTTTCACTTTGATATTTGTCATCTTCATATTCGTAAGATGAAGATTGCTTGATGTATTCAAGACTGTTACGTTTTTTTCACTTATCATCACTACCCCTCCTATTTTTGATTATCTGATAAATTTTTGAGTATGATCTAATATGACATATATATTAGATAAAAATGCGGTATATCATAATTTCATAACTTTCTTCTGATGACTCAATAATACTTGAGTGAGCTATTGAATGAAACTTGAGATAATCTTCGCAATCATATCCTCATTCTCTTATGGTTATTTTTATAAGAAAATATCCTTTCTGAGAAGTATATTCTTATCTTTTTCGATTTATCTGGTTTTTTTCATATTTGCAATTTATCCTGTTTTCATTCAGGAAATCTTACAATTTTTCTGAATGTATTATAATTCTGGCAATATTTTCCTTGTGCAGAATTTTGTCATCATTCTTTTTGTATTTCAAATCCTGTTTTTCTATTTTTCAGATAAACGGTTCTTTTCTACACTATTAAAGGATTCAAGGCTTTCAAGGCAATTGCATTTTATCCTTTTTATGGTCATCTGATTTTTCATATGATTATATTCGAAGGATACAAATATGCTTAATCTTAAGATATTGCATGATTCTTCATATCTGTTCTGATTATTGACCTCAGTTATAAGCTTGGTGTATTGAATATATTTTTCCATTGTCTCGAATAATTTCATAGATATCGATATCGACATGATATCAAATAAGGATAGGCCGCTGGTATTGGATTCAAAATTGGACAAAAGAAAATATCTGCTGTTTTGAATCATATCATTACTGTTATCGTTCATATATGGATCTGCAGCATGAAATAACACACTTTTCCTCATAATACTGTTCATTTGAAACTATTTCATATATTCCATGCCACCATTCAGACTGAAAAGAGTGCCATTCTTTTCAAAAATGACAATAAGCTTCAATACTTTCGTAACTTGTCTTATAGGATTTTCCATAACCAATCCTGATCTCAAATCCTTCCCTATCATCCTGGCTATCTTTATAATTATCTGATTCTTATTCGTTATCCAATTCATAGATATAAAGGATTATGAATGAGATAAAAAAAATGGTATAAATACGATTTCCGTCATACTATGACTTGAATTATCGAAAAAAATCATCTGATGGTTTTTCATTTGATTATATCTGCTTGCAGGGATTTTTCTTAAAGATATCATAATGCTTGTACTATGCCTTGCATTTTGATTTATAAACTATTATCTAATAAACAAGCCTGTCTATAGGGAAGGCGTTATATTTACGAATTATCAGATATCTTTAGTGTTATTGCTGGCATATCTTATCTATTTCCCTATGAAGATAGGTTATTTCTATTAAAAATATATCTACTAGCTCCTAAGTGCGTCTACAGGATCCATCTTTGAAGCTTTGAATGCAGGGTAATATCAGAAAAACACTCATACAAATACAGCAAAGCTGAATGCTCATATCCTTCAAACCATACTTGAAATGACTTCAATAAGCTGAAAATAGGTTATTGTAGGTATCAATATATCTCAGATAAGTATTCAAACAAGTCATCATCATATAGAAAGTATGACAGACTCAAGAAGAAATATGTTGAGAATATCTTTTGTTCTTATTCCTATAGCTCTTAGGATTCATATTTCCTTAGTTCTTTCAGCTACTCAAGCAAACATCACATTCATTATTCCTATTCAAGATACCACAAGAACGATTATCGCAACTCATGTAAGAAGTAGAGTCATCGTATCGGCTGATTCTTGAGCCGCTACCACCTTTGAACCTTGATCTACAACTCTGAAATCTTCGCTTTGGCTTGATTTAAGCTTATGTGAAACCTTCAGGATATCTCATATTTCTGATATAGCAGTGCCTATGCTGTCGACATTTTTCGCCAAAGCAATCAGTCTAGGGCTTCATGAATCTCATATTATCGACTCAGCTGTAAAATAAGGCAAATAAATAGAATCATCATAAGTTATAGGTCATATTGAACTTCATGATTTCTTGAAAACTCAAATTACTTCAAGTTTTTTCTTTCAGACAATTATAGTTTTTCAGATAGCCGCTTCTGAACTTCCAAAAAAATCTAGAGCTGCTCAATTACCAATAATTGCGAGTTTTGGCTTTCATTCAAGATCCTCCGTTTTAAAGAATTCTCATTTCTCCAAAATAAGCTTTGAAATATCCAGAAATTCTCATCATATTCATAAGATAGTTGCAGAAGCGGAATTTAAATCACTTGCGGAAAGCATTTTTCATTGAAGGATTGCAGTTACTGATTCCAGATTGATTGCTTCGTTTTTCAATATTGTCACATCTTCTTCTGATAGCTTTGACTTTTGTGTAGGTGAAGTCACTGGATTGATAAGGATTGAAGTAACGGCAAGATTAGAATATTGTTCTTCGATTTTCTTTTGTGCTCATAATCATATGGCAATCACAAGGACTATTGTGGCGACTCATATTATAACTCAAAGTGAACTTAAAAAAGTTCTCAATTTATTGTTATATAGCGATTTCAATGCCATTTTAAGTATCTGCATTTTTTGAATGATTAATAGTTTTTATATATGCTCTTCTAATTTATGATTGCAGTTCTCGACCTTTCAATCTTTCAGAAAGATTATCCTATCTGCATATCTTGCAACCAAAGGGGTGTGCGTAACCATCACTATGGTCTTTCAATCATTCTTCAGATCCATGATGATTTTCATAACCTCAATTGAAGTTTCAGAATCGAGAGCTCAGGTTGGCTCATCTGCAAGCAAGATTTCCGGATCATTCATAAGGCTTCTTGCAATGCTAACCCTTTGCTGCTGTCATCCTGATAGTTCTCAAGGCCTATTTATAAGCTTATCTCAAAGTCATACTTTTTTAAGTAGCATCTTAGCTTTATTCTCTTTTTCAAGATTACTCATTTCAAGATATAAAGATGGTAGCATGACATTTTCAAGTGCTGTCAATTTTGGAATCAGGTTGAATTGCTGAAAGATGAATCACATTTTCCTATTCCTGATATAGCTTAACATATCATCATCTTTCAAAAAAGAGATATCCTCTCACTGGAATTCGTATTTTCCGGAAGATACTCAATGCAGACATCAAATGATATTAAGAAGGGTTGATTTTCAACTTCCTGATTCTCACATCAATACTACAAATTCCTTTTTAAGGATTTTTAAATCTATTCATTTAAGAACTGGTATCTCTTCTTTATTTGTCAGAAAATATGATTTCTTCACATTTTCCAATCTGATAAGCGTATTTTCCATGTTTTTTATAAATTTAATAAAGGATATTATCTCATCTGGATAAGCCTGAGATCACTTCAACCATCTTTGAATCTGTAAAACCGGTCATAACTGTTTTATATTGTCAATTTTCAAGTAATACAGATGGTTTTCAATTTATTGTTTTCACAGATTGCACAGGTATGACAAGAACATTTTTTACCTCCTTTGTTATGAATTCGCCCGTTGCTGTCATTCATTCTCTAATCCTTTTATCATCTGAAGAAAAAACTATCTGAGTCTTATAGCTAACAACTCAATTAAGGTCAATATCAGCTTTTTCACTGGTATAGATAACTTCTCAAGAAACAGATAATCATTCGATCGCATCAAATGTAATATATACTTTCTGTCATTTCTTAACCTTTATAATATCTTCTTCGGCAACCTGTGATTCTACAAAGAAAGTCTTATCATTGATGATAGTTGCAAAAGACTCTTTTAAATTGATTGTCGTTTCTCAGGCCTTTCAGGAAATTTTTGCTATCTTTCAATCTATAGGGCTTCTTAAGAATGAATCTTCTTTTTTCTTCTCTGCTTCTTCAAGATTTTTCTTTGCACTTATTATAGCCATATACAATGGCTCTAATTCAAGCATATCTGCTCATTTTTTACCATCAAGCATGCTTTTAGATATTTCAATCTGTGATTTCTCCTTGATCAGTGAGGTGTCTTTCTTTATCTTTGAATTATCTAAAGCCATTTTTGATTGATCAAGCTTTTGGGTCGAAACATTGATCGATACTTGATTTTCAAGAATTGTTTTCTGCAAAGCAGATTCTGAAATCTTCAGTTTCTGAGTTAAGCTTGAGATCAGATCTTTAGCTGAATTTATCTTTAAATCCTTGCTTGTCTTCAATTCTTGAGTTGTCTGGATTGTCGATGCAAATGAAGAGGTTTCATTCTTAAGATTCAATAATGCGTTTTCAAAATTCAATTGGATTGAATCAAGCGAACTTTGAGAAAAAACAGATGAGGATATAGAGTTTTTTAAGGTTTCTAAAGAATAATTAAGCGATTTATTAGTAAGTGAAGCGATATTTTTCAGTCTAAGCGAGTATTCTTCCAGTTTTGCCAAATCAGTATTCTGTCTAAAGATTTTCCATTCAGAATAAAATCGATCAAATTCTGTTTTTGCTTCCCTATAGCTATTTTCGGCCTCTAATTTGACTGAAGGCTTTTTAGCTCAAAGATAAACTTCATATATGTCATTAAGGGATTTATTTCAATCTGTTATTCAAAGAAGACTATCTATATCAAACAGATTTTTTTCAATTATCGTAATAAGCTGTCCTGCTTCCATTAAAAGCTTATTCTCTGAATTCATATATTTCTCATCTTCTTGGATTGTAATTGATTTCAGATTGTTTTCAGCTGTTGACAGATCAAGTTTTGCAGTATCCAGATTATTTTCTGAATTAATGACATTGATCTCAGCTTGTTTTTTCGCATTATCCAGATTCTCTCAGGATATCTTATAATTATCCTCTGCGATCCTTATATCCATATCTGTCTGAGAAAGAGTGGAATCATATGATGCTTGGCTTGATTCGAGCTGTTTCTGAGATATATTTATATCGTCAGCTGTTCATCATCTTTTCTTGAGATTATAATTCGCCTCGGCAATTTGCAATGCAATTTTTGCCTTATCTATAGCAAGATCAAGATATTCAGAATCAAGAGAAGCGATTATCTCTCATTTTTTGATTTCATCTCATTCATTTTTCAAAATAGTATCGATGATTCATGGATTCGCAAAATCAAGATTAAATTCATCCTTAAGTGTAACCTTACCATCTGATTCTATGGAATTCTTCAAATTTCAAATACTTACAGCATAGGTTTTCTTTTCTTTGATTTCAATATTTTCCTTATCTGAATAAAAATATCAATAGGTTCAATATCAGATTCAAAACAAAAGAACTATTATCAGGATCTGCTTAATCCTATTTTTTGAAATATTTCTTTTCACCTCATTTACTAGAGACATTGTAATTTTTTAAGTGATAAATTGGTTGATTCAAAAATAATGATTATTGAGTGAATGCTATTTTTACAAATTCGGATGTTTTGTCAGCTTTTGATTCTGATGATAACCAAACTGAAATATATTGTCAGTTTTTGATATCAGCAAGGCTAGCTTCGGCATTTGGCGCATCTGGTCATTGAGCGGTTTTTCTGATCATTGGAATCCCAACGGGGATCATTATCTTGACTTCTCATAATGTTGCGGAATTTATTTCTTCTTTCAAAGCCATTCTTGCAGCTTCATCCATAGCCATCATATACTTTTTCTTTTCTGTAGGAGACATATTGAATGTAGGATCTTTGGAAGTATCGATCTGCAAAAGAGTGATTTCATTTCATTCAACAGATAGGACTTTTCAGTATATATCAACTTTCCTTTCTGGCTGAACAGAAATTGAACCTTGAATTTGATCGATATCAGTATTTGTGGTTTCTGAAGTTCAGCATGAAGCAAGTAACAAAGTAACAATAACAAATGCAGGTATGAATAATTTTTTCATATGATGATTTTTATATAATAAAATATTGATTAAAAAAGTCTTCATTTGTTTATACGGAATCGCTTTTGATAATTATTCAAAAAAATAAAAAATTGACATTATTGAAATTATTTTTATATTCATCTCAGTCATAAAAACGAAAAATATGAAAACAATGATTCTTACATCTTGGCATCAGAAGCTTTCCTCCGGGAAGGGTTTATTGCTGTGATAAGAATTACTTAGAACAAATGCAAACCATCTCCTAGAGGAATTTTTCCTTTAGGAGATTTTTTTTAACTTAAAAATGAATATGTACAAAAAAAGGCTTTACATGAATATCTGGCATCACTTCCTATCACATTAGCGGTAATGGATATTTCAATGCAAATCCTTTCCTATGAATCCGCCAAAAAAATTGGCGGATTTTTTATATCAATAATAACTTAAAATATGCAATCAAATGAACAGAAACCGATCATATGACATTCACCGGAAATATTATCTCCGGACGATTATGTCATGCAGATGCAAAACCTAGTAAGAAGATCAATAAAAAACGATCCTACATTGGTGCTGCATTCTGCAGAAGAAATAAGAAACCGTTATGAGAACAGCATAATAGCAGTGCTTGATAACAAGATAATATGAAACACGAGCATCTATCCTACAAAGATGAAACCGTTAGATATGCTGAACTGACAGAAAATATGAGAATGCTGAAGCACTGTAGTCGAGATAGATAAAAGGCATAAATGACTCTGAAAAGCACTTTCTGCCAAAGCAATGAAAATATTATCAAAAAAGTACAACGCTTTGATATGTGCAACCATAAATGAAAGGATGGAAAACATAAGGAAATCACTTTGATTCGAATATGTAAGATTTCCACAAGAATACTACGATGAATGAAGGAAATATCTATCCCCACTTCTGAAATGATGAATCATTGAGTTCGAAAGCAGGGCTAAATGCATGATGAATTTTCTTGACAGCAAGGATTCACAAAAAAGATTGATACTTGATATTTTAGATAAGCAATAATATAACATCTAACTTAAAAAAATATGGAAACAATCATGATCACATGAAAAAAAGCATGACCTACACTCGCAATAATCTGATGAACACACTGAAATGAGGTCTGCTGAATAAGATTATTGGATTTTCTTAAGGATAATCTGACAATAAAAAGCTGAAAGGTGATATTGATATATGGAAATCCTGAAGCGATAGCAAAATGAGTGAGACAGGTCTGAATGAACCTAAACAGAGCTTTTCTGGAAGATGAGAAACTTGATTCCACGCAAAAGGGCACATATGAATACAGAAGATCTCGAGATATCATGGAAATCCTGAAAGAATGCGATTATTCCCTTGATATCCACTCAAGTCCGACCATATGAAGCAAACCTATGATCATATGTGAGAATAATGCTATTGAAATAGCTTCATACTTCCCTTTTGATATAAGATGTGAATGATTCGATGAAATAGATCCTTGAAGCACTGAATATTTCATCAACAGCATCTGAAAAGTCTGAATCTGAATAGAGTGCTGATATCATGAAGATCCCATAGCTTCAATCAGAGCTAAAGAATGTACATTTGCATTATTGTCATCATTGGGAATGATTGATTTCCCGAAGAAAAAGTATGTTCAGAAGCAATTCATAGCCAATGCGAAATATATCACAAAAACAGATGATTTCAAAATTGCAAGATTCTTCGATGATTTCGAACCGATAAAAAGCTGAGAGCTGATTTGATCAGATTGATGAAATCCAGTATATTCAAAGGATTGATGATACATCCTGTTTGCTAGGGATAGGAATGAGATATGAGTCGAATGATTCGTGGAGATAATAGATTGAGATTTTTAAAAGATGAAACAAAAAAATTAGAAATGCGATCGATCGCATTTCTAAATTTTTTTAACATTACTTTATGCAGATGACAGGAACCCGTGTTTCCCAATCAGTCACTCATCAGTGGAAGCCTCTGTCTTTCTTCATTTCCTCTCATAAGGTAGTATTGAATATCGCGTAATTGCTTTTTGTAATAAGTACGAAATCACCTAATCTATCCTTGAATTGCTCATTATCTCAATATCAATATAGTTTACTTTCGATGATTTCATCTTTCGAATATATTGTGACATAATCTGATAATTTTGTCTCGACATATTCTCTGAATCTATCAAACAATCAGTCTTTTACGAAGCAATATTGATATCTGGATTCTCATGCCATAGGAATAGTCAGCATATCTACTAGCTCAGGATGAGAAAACGTAAGGTCAATCTTGTTCTCATCAGGAATATTTATCTGTCAATGATCAGCAGATACTACTATTAGAGTATTCGTTCATTTAAGGTTTTCCTGAAGCTTTTCAAACTGATAATCTATATCCTCAAAATGATTTATGGCTTCTTTTGAATCTATTCAGAAATCATGGCAATAATCATCGAAATAAGACCAATATGCATATATATATTTTCTTTTCTTATTCATTGTCACTGCATTATAAACAGAATCGAAGCATGAATTCAGATCTGAATAAGAAAGTGCTTTGGAACCTTTATTGTAATGAAGATTGAATTTCGAGTTTAATATCTTGTCATGTGTAACTACAAAGATTTCTTTGTTCGAACCTTCATAGAAATTACTATCAGCTGATATTTGCTCCAATTGAAGTTTATCTCATAGGCTTGTTCAAAGGATTTTATTCCTCCAAGGCAATAGCTGGATTATGCATCAGGCTTTTTTGATGAACATATTCCATCACATTACAGCATGTTCGGATGCGGTCTTTCAAGTTACAAATGTGGTGACAGAAGTCGCAGTGGTCGAAGGATAGACTGATGTCATATCGCAAAGCATATTCTTATATAGGAATGATTCGCTTCAGAATTCCCTAAGCCAATTGTATCATAAGGCATCTACAAGAAAAAGTACAACATTATCATACTTTTCAAGCTCTTCTGATTTCAAGAAATCAAGCTCCTTATAAGTTTGTTCCACTCAGCAAAATCATTGAATGGATGATATCAGGTTCACAGTATTCGATCAGTCATAATTAGGAAACAACTGCTCAGGGGCATTTTTATTCATATTTTATGATTAGGATTAATATCATATTATAACATCCAATATATTTATGTGCATTGTTTAGTCAATGCAAATATTTTTTATGGTTCCGGTTTTCATTCAAAACTAAAAACTACTGCATAATATCATCATGAAAAAAGAAAAGAACGGAAAAAAACATGAAAAACAAGCTGACAGGATATTCAAGCTATAAAAAATATTGGGCAAATAAGAAATTTTTCCTATAATATCAACAATAATTCAAACACACATATATGGAAGATGCTAATAATATGAATCATGAGATATTGCACTGAGTAAGCCTGTCGATGATAATGGATTACCTTATCAAGGAATACGGTTTCGACGAATTAGCTCAGCTGATAAGGATAAATTGCTTCAAAAGCAATCCGAGCAAGGAATCATCCCTAAAATTCCTCAGAAAGACCGAATGGGCACGTCTTCAGGTCCAATGATTGTATGTAAGGACAATAAAGGAAAGACAAAGAAATTAAATTATAAAACTTTTTCAAGTTATATATAATAACATTCTCACTGATTTTAAAGATATATGCCAATAAGGGAAAAATACATTACAGAGCCTAAGGTAACAAAACTGATAGTTGATGGTGAAAAAGCCAGAAATGCTATTCTTTCATGCATAAAGGATGCTAAAAAGACTATCAGGTTGCGTGTTTTCATGTGGCGTGACGATGAATCCGGAAGATTGATATTGGATGCTTTGCAGAAAAAGATGGATAGCGATCAGGATATACGGGTGTACATAGAGAAAGACATATTCTGATGAAAGGTATACGATTTCCAGAAATATCTCTCCATATGAAAAGTATGATGAGATATATTTTCGACCAAGCTATGAACAGATTTCATAAAGAACAACAAAAACTTAAATTTTTCAAGCATCTGAACAAAATCCATATTGTTTTTCAAATATCTTAAGGAAAATGATCATTCTAAGGTTTTCCTTTTCGATGAGAATACGACAGATACAGTAGCTATAATATGAGGGATGAACATAACCGATGAATGCCTGACTGCCCAGAATCATGATAATCCGAACAGATGATGATGGCATGATTATATGGTCAGGATATATTGAGAAGCCACACAGAAACTCATATGAAAAAACTGAAAAAGGAAAAGATGGATATATAAGAAAATAATAAACTATACCGAGATTCTTCTAGACATAAAGACGAAAAGAATCATAAGAAAAGAAATATTCAAAGAGCTTAAGAATGCCAAGAAATCAGTTATTGTCGAACATTGATATATAACCGACAATAAGATAGTTCACGAGCTCAGAAAGATAAGCTTCAACTGAATAAATGTGAAGATAATATTGCCAGATAGGTCTGATTGAGTTTACCATGCGAATATGCATTCGGTAGAAAAGCTTCTGAAGCCCAGCCTTTTTCTCAGAAAAAGAAGCTCTAATCTGGAAGTTTATCTGTATAGCTGAATGATACATTCTAAAGTGATTCTCATAGATAATGAGGTCGCTATAATGTGATCCTCAAACCTTACTTACAACAGCTTCAATATACTTCGTGAGACCAATGCGTTTTTCAGGAAATGAAATCCTGTCGCGAAAGAGCTCTGAATCCAACTTAAGGAAGATCTCAAATATACAAAACGGATCTATGCCTCTGATGTGCCAAAATATAAGAAATGGCTTGCGATCATAGAGGAGATTTTCATTTAGTTCAAAAATTGATAAACTTAAAAAATACATATAATATAAAGATATATCTAAAGAATTCAAATGGCACATGCAAACACAGACAAGAAAAACGGAAGCATCTTCAGTATTCTGAAGCCTTATGCTGCACTTATCGTGATCCTTCTGATACTTACAGTGATAGGAAATGCTCTTAATCTTCTGATTCCTAAGATTATTTCATCAGCTATAGATACTTTTGTGCAGAAAAAATTCAATCCGCAATTTCTTGCAATTGAATTTTTTGCGGTTTCTGTCCTTATTTTCATATTCATATATCTGCAGAATATAATGCAGACATATATCTCAGAAAAAGTAGCAATGGATCTCAGATCAAAGATAGCAGCTAAGATATCGGTTCAGGATTTCAATTACATACAGGAAGCAACTCCTTGAAAACTTCTCACGAATCTTACTTCAGATGTGGATTCTGTAAAAATGTTCGTTTCTCAGGCGATATCTTCAATCATTTCATCGGTGTTTCTGATAATATGAGCGAGTATTCTGCTGTTTCTTATAAATTGGCAGCTTGCTTTGGCTGTGCTTGCAATAGTCCCGATTATCTGAATATCATTCTGATTCGTGCTGAATAAGGTCAGGAAGCTTTTCAAGGAAGGTCAGGAAACTGTTGATTGGCTTAATAAGATAATAAATGAGAGTATATTAGGTTCATCTCTCATAAGGATATTGAATTCACAGACATACGAGTATAATAAGTTCCTCGAAGCGAATACAAGATCAAAAGATATATGAATACAGATACTGCGTATGTTTGCTATGCTGATTCCAATAATATCATTCACTGCAAATATCGCAGTGCTGATAATTCTTCTGCTTTGAGGTCGTTATGTGATAACCGGTAATATGACCCTTTGAGATTTCGCGGCATTCAACGGTTATCTTTCCATTCTTATATTCCCTATCATAATAATAGGTTTCATGAGCTGAGTGATTGCACAGGCTTCAGCATCATATGGAAGAATCCAAGAAGTTCTGGAAGTGAGTGAAAAAACATGAAAATGAAAGATAATCAGAGAGTTGGATTGAGGGATAATATTGAAAGATGTATTTCTGAAATTCTGAGAGAAAGTCATACTGAACAATGTTTCATTCACTATAAACCCGAATTCCAAAACCGCAATAATCTGACCGACAGCAGCATGAAAAACCCAGCTTCTCTGTCTTCTGACCTGACTTATCAAGGAAACATCATGAACCATCGAATATGACAGAGAAAACTTGGCAGATTATGACAAGAAATCGCTTCACGGACAAATCTGACTTGTGTTCCAAGATAGCAACATATTCAACCTTACATTAAGGGAAAATATTGCTTTCAGCAATACTGTAGATGATAAAAGCCTTGAAAAGGCCATAGATACTGCTGAGCTCAGAGAATTCATAGATCTTCTTCCTGATAAGCTTGATACGGTGGTTTCCGAAAGATGAACAAGCCTTTCCGGATGACAGAAGCAAAGGATAATGCTTGCGCGTGCATTGGCGATTAATCCTAAGATACTTTTTCTCGATGATTTCACTGCAAGGCTTGATACGAAAACCGAGAAGAAGATAATTGAAAACGTCTACCTGAACTATCCTGGTTTAACCTTGATTTCAGTCACGCAGAAGATAGAGTCCATAAAGGATTACGACCAGATAATACTGCTTATGGAATGAGAAGTACTTGCCATAGGTACACATGATGAGCTTATAGGTACAAGCCCTGAATACATACAGATATACAACTCACAATTTTCAACTAACAACTATGAACTACAAGCTTAATATAAAAGACAATGACAAGAAAAAGGAGCCTTTTCTCGAATCGATAAAAAGAATCGGGCCTTTGATGTCATGAGAAAAAAAGAATCTGGTGATAACTCTTATTGCGGTGATATTCAGTTCCCTTTCAGTTCTGATAGCACCCGTCATAATAGCAAGCACGATAGATACTTATATAAAATCAAAAGATTACAATTGAATCCTCATCAACTCAGCGATATTGCTCTTGGTCTATATAGTATGAAGCTATGCTAGCTTTGTGCAGACAAAGACCATGTGATGAGTCTGAAGAAGGATTCTCTTCAATCTCAGAAATACAGTCTTCACAAAGCTTCAGGAATTACCTGTTGCATTCTTCAATCAAAATAAAACCTGAGATCTGATATCAAGGATAAACAGCGATACCGAAAAATTGAACCAATTCATATCTCAGGCACTTATGCAATTTCTTGGTAATTTCTTCCTTATAATTTGATCCGGTATATTCATATTGATTCTTGATATAAAGCTTGGTTCCGCAACTCTTTTTCCTGCTGTATTGGTATTTATCGTTACGCAGATGATCTCTCCATGGGTAAAGAGGACTAATCTCGAAAGCCTACAATCAACATGATGAATGAGTGCCGAAATACAAGAAAGCCTAAATAATTTCAAAGTCATAGTCGCTTTTAACCGCCTCGATTATTTCAGAAATAAATTCGAAGATCATAACAGAAGGAATTACAGAGCATCGATGAAAGCATGAATCGCAAGCAATGTTTTCATCCCGCTTTATTGACTTGCATCGAATCTTGCTCAGCTTATCGCCATAAGCTACTGAATATTCCTTATAACACATTGAAATATCACACTATGACTTCTTATAGGTTTCCAATTCTATGTGAACAATTTCTATGGGCCATTAAGGATGTTGGCTTCGATTTGGTCATCATTCCAGCTTGCGCTAGCATCTCTTGATAGGATATCTGAGGTACTGGCACTGAAATCAGATATGAAGGTCTCGAAGGATTATAGCAGGAAAGAAACAGATTCGATATTAGAATTCAATGATGTGTTTTTCCATTATCCTGATGGGAGCGAAGTATTGAAAAATATAAATTTCAAGCTCTGCAAATGAAAGACATATGCGCTTGTCGGCCCTACCTGATGATGAAAGACGACAACAGCTTCACTTATGGCAAGATTATATGATCCTACAAGCGGTAAGGTGCTCTTAGATAAGAGAGACATAAGATCATACAAGCCTTCCGAACTCACAAAAAAAATCTGATTCATATTACAGGAGCCATTCCTGTTCACATGAACCGTGAAAGATAACATACTTTATTGAAACCAAGATTGCATGAATTGTTCAGATGATCAGATAATGAAGCTTTTGGAAAAGATGGAACTTACGGATCTGTTGAATAGGTTTGACAAATGACTTGAAACTGAGGTCACAGCAAGCTGAGATTCAATAAGCCTTTGACAGAAACAGCTTCTCGCATTCATGCGTGCTATCCTAAGAAAACCTGAAATACTGATACTTGATGAAGCGACTGCGAATATCGATACTGTCACAGAGCAGATTCTAGAAGAGATGCTGAATAAATTACCCAAAGACACAACTAAGGTTATCATAGCTCATAGGCTGAACACGATAAAGAATGCTGATGAGATATTTTTCGTGAACTCATGAGATATAACCAGCACCTGAACAATGGAAAATGCACTTGATATGCTTCTGAAATGAAAAAGGGAAAGTTAATATTTTTTATAGTCAGAACAACATAATAGGATATATTACATTGACAATTCAGCTAAAATAAATATATTCAAGATAAACTTATTTTAAAATTTTTTATATGAATATCAAAGGATTGGAAATCTTAAGGAATCTTGTTGATATAAATGATGAAGACATCTCAAAGATAATAAGAAATATAAACGATAATCCAACAGCTATCCAGCTGTTGGATTATATTGAGTATATGATCTGAGATTCCGAACATATAAAGCAGATAAGGGATAAACAAAACCAAAAGATTCCAGAAGAAAGAAAACCATATTTCGAAAAATACAGGAAACTAATATTATCGCTACGTACGGTAAATCATCCTTTAAGCCTATTGAGACTTAATCCTCACACTGAATTTGAGAATCATCCGCCATTGTTCTTCTGAATGTGATGATGAAGCAAAGCTCTATGCAAATGACTTCCGTTTGATGTTCTGAGTATGCTTCTTACAGCTGAGAAAATGCGAAGGGAACTTGAATTATGAGAATGCAGGATTCTACTTGCAAACAGGATAACATATACGAACATACCGAAAAACAGTGAATTCTCAGAAGAAAAAATAGATGCAGTCATGCTGGCCGAAAAGGAAATATTGAAATTAGTCACAAAGAAATTTTCCATGTCAGAATGATGGAACATATTCCTGCAATCAGACATAGAATCTATAATCTGAAAAGAAACAAAAGAATGATATGAGAAGCTTATAAGGAAAGCTGATGAGACATCTTTCGTATGATGACATCATTATTCCATCGAGATGGCAGATATCTGGTCCCTTGTAAATCAGGAAAAATGAGGTATCAAACTCGGATGGTTCATACGAAACCTAGATAAGAAAAACTGATGATATATAATGGATGAACAGCCATTCCATGCAAGATATAACCTATTCACAGCACTTAACAATATAAACAATAAAGTTACATTATCATATGCAAACGCCTGAGCCAGGCTATATTCATGAGTGAATTGAGAGCTTGAGAAAGAATCACCTTATATCTGCTATCAGAAAGAAAACAGGCTTCTTCTGAGTCCGTTCGAGGATCCTATAAAAAAGCTATATGAAGCTAGCTTGAGCTGATGATGATTGAAATCGAAATACTACAGAAACCTCATACAGTGAATAATAATGCTTTTCGAAGAATTGGTCTTATGAAAGGATGAACATTGAAAGATAGTCCGAATTCCCATTGATTCAAACTGAAAAGAGGCAGATGATTATGATATATACAAGAAGATTTCCTATATTTACGACTGGATATTCAGATGAGAGAAGGAAATCATGGATATCTGGAAAAAATGATTCAACGACTAATTTAATTTTATTATCTGAAAACTTATGTTTGAGATACTGGATTGAAAATGAAAATCACTTGATGATATAAAAACCCATCAGCTTAACTGAGGTAGCGTATTAAGAAGTGCTCATGTCGGGAATTTCAATATGCCTACCATATTCCTTGCTCAGGAATGATTCCCTATCATACTGCATGAATTCCTGAAATGAACAGCTAACATATATGAACCAGCCTTCCTTAAGGTATGAAATGCAAAAGTTGCAATCTCTGAAAATCCTGACTCCCCTCTTACTCATGATACATCGCTCATAAGAAACCAGGTCATGGAAGTTCTATGATATGATCCATGAGAAAAATCAAGCCGTCCGGCTCAGATTCATTTCGATTCGCTTAAAAAGCTTCCGTCATCAAATATTACACTCAGTTCTGAGTTCTTGCTTGGTTTTCCAAAGCTTCATGATTTCCTTCTTGTATTGGCAAAAACCCATCCAAGGCAATTCTGAAACTATATTCTTGAGAATTGAACAATATTGAACAGCGAGCCAAGCGATACAGAATCCCAAAGATTCTTCAATGAAGATATAGAAATGTTCCTGACTCCGGAACAGATGGCTGATATGGCATTTGAAAACCTGAAATGAACCACAGAGACATTCAATGGTTGATCTGAAAAGAATTCTGAGTGAATAATATTCAGATCCAACATATATATATTATTAAGCACCCTTGTGGATTTCTACAGGCTGAATTGAGATCCGAGAAAATCATGGGATGCCATCCACTTCTCATGAACCCAGATGATGAACTATCTTATAAGGAATAAAGCCCTTGCCACTGAAAACCAAAAAGAGCTATGCGAGATGTTCAATATCCTGAAAAAGGAATTTCCTGATGATCTGCCTGAAAAGATATCATTTCATCTTGTTTCCACAGAATGAATATGAAATATAGTTACAACAGATTCAGAAAAGAAAAAGCTACAGGAGGCAATCTTAGAAAGCTATATGGAATTGCAGTGAAATTTCCGCTTGAAATGAGACATCCAGAAAGAAATAAGCGATCTTATGCAAGAAAAGGTTGCCATTATGTCATCTGAAGATTTGAAGTCAGAAATCGAGTCTATCTTCAATAATCTATCATCTATTCCAGCTTGATCCAGAAAGATGGCAGATCAGACATTCAAGATGCTTGGTGATCCGGAAAAAGAACCGATTATCCGTAAGAATCTAATAAGCCTGCTTTTGGTAAAGGAAAATCCGATAGAGCTGGACTGAAGGGTTATAGCAATAAAAGATACAATACAGAGAATAAAGACAGATATTGCAAATCTTCAGTTCGGCATTTCTGCAATGAGCGATGAATTGCCCGTAACGCAATATGATATCCTGCATAACTGAAAAACGATAGGAATTCCTGAGCAGGTGAGATCTTTAAGTATGCATGAATTATGAGAACATATAAAGTATACGAACAATTTGAACAAGAATAACTAACCCTTAAATTTCAATCATGAAAATATTCGATGCGCATGAGGATATTGCTGCAAACATAGATTTGGTCACAGCAAAGGATTTCTTCAAAAGGAATGAACTTTTTTGAGAATCCATTAATCCATCGTTCAAATGAGTCAATCAATCTGATTTTCCTAGGCTTCTAGAAGGCGATGTCCAACTGGTCTTTGCTGTGATTTTTGCTAGGAATATGGAAGAAGCAAAAAACCAATACGGCATATACGAGCAGATAATAGAGAATAGCAGAGGGGATATCTTTTTCGTTAAATCAAAAGAAGATCTGAAGCGGATAGAAAAAGGTAAGGTAGGTTTTCTTTTGCATATGGAATGAGCAAATCCGCTATCTTCAATTGAAGATTTCGAATATTTCTATAATCTATGACTTCGTTCGATCTGAATAACATGGAGGGATTGAAATGCATTTTACGATGAGAGATGACTGACAGCATTATGAATCGATCTTATAAAACGATTGAACAAACTTCCTATCATATGCGATCTCGCACATACAACTGAAACGCTTTTTTGGGATATAATGAAACATTATTCTAAATCTCCATTGGTTTCACATACAGCGATAATGGAAGTTAGCGACAGTGACCCAAGAAATATCAATAAACGTCAGATAGAAGCTGTGTGCGAAAGATGAGGGGTTTTATGAATGATATGAATAAACCTTATGATCTGATGAGATGATGTCTCTGATATGATAGGTCATTTCAGATATATGAAAGAAAACTGATATATCGATAATGTCTGTATCTGAAGCGATTTCGATTGAATGGTGAATCCGATCCTTACCCCTATTACAGGATTTCGCGAAGCATCTGACTTCCCTATTCTGATGAAGGAACTTGAGAAAAATGATTTCTCAGAGATTGAGTTAGAAAAGATTGCCTACATGAATCTTGAGAGATTTATAAGTAAGATTCTAGGCTAATCCGATAACATATAAATATTTTTTGATTTATAGATTTAATAACTTATAATAGTCCAAATTATTTTTTCAATAATAGTTTTGTGAAAATATTGCATCTATACCCTAGGCAGAATTGAACCAGACCGGTTCATGTTACCATACCGAAAAGATACACCTATTTTTGGGAGATCAGCGCATATCTATGAAAGCATCACGAGGTAACATCTTTGGATTGCATAGATCCGACATATAGCATCTATGATATAAGCAAGGAATTCCTTCAGGAGGATTACAAAGTACTTGTACTACTTGTAAGAACAGAAAATCTAAAGCAGAGCCTACGATTCGCCGAATTCATAAAATCCATCAAACCTTCAACTAAGATAATAATATATTGAGATATAATAAATCATATCCCTTGATTTTTCAAAGAATCGGAATTCATCGATGCGATAGTGGTTTCTTGAGATTGGGAAATATCCATCTTAAGCTATCTTGATTATATAGAAAATAAAGGAACAACGGTTCCGACTTGAATTTATCTTGTTACGGAGAAAAAGACATTTCAATGATCATATCTTGAAAACGAGTGGAGCTTTCCAAATCCAGATAAAGCGCCATCGGATTATTATAATTCCCTTAATTGAAGAAAACAATTATCTTTCACAGTTGCAAGATGATGTCCTTTCAATTGCAGCTATTGCTTATCGGTTGCCACATATTGAGTCAGAGAAAGAAGAAAAAGCACAGATGATGTGATTGCTTTCATGTCTGAAAATGCAAACAGGTTCGATAGTTTCAAACTATTCGCTCCGACTTTCAATTTCAATCAGAAATGGGTGATAGAGCTTTGCAGCAAGATAATAGAAAGATGACTGAAATTTTCCTGGTGCTGCTCAAGCAGGATTGATCTGCTAGATGATGAAGAGGTCGTGAAGCTCATGGCTAAATCAGGTTGTTATAAAGTATCCGTATGAATAGAGACTATAAACGATTCATCAAAATATCTGAATAAGACATTCACGAAAGATCTTATAAAAAGGGTTGCCTGATATTTCAAGAAATATGATATTGTTCTTAAATGACTTATAATGCTTTGAGTTCCTAAACAGACAAAAAAAGACATATATGAGCTTTTTTGCCTTCTAAAGGATAATGATATAACGATACGACCTACATCATTCTCACCATTGAAAGAGCTTGCAGAAAATGAAAATCTGACAACAAATATTATCCAGTCATATGATAAATTCACTTTTTATAAATATTGAGTTGAATGAATCGATAAAGAATCGTATTATAAGCTCATCATAGATCCGAATAATTTCGAAGAGATACTTAATGGCAAAAATTAATTTTATTATTAAAAGCAGATCAAATGACAGATAATGAATCAGTTAAATCAAAGATATATGAATTGATGGATAAATCAGTGAAAAACTGCAGGCCAAATGCTGTATTGCTCTCATGATGAGTAGATAGCAGTATAATTTCAATGCTCTGAAAGAAATATAATCCTGATCTGAAGTGTATTACAGTAATAACAAATGAAGATTCACCGGATAAGCAATTCGCTTCACTGGTCGCAAAAGAATTATGAGCCGAACATATCATAGCGACGATCAATCAAGATGAGATAGAAAGCCTAATCAATAAAGTTGTCTTGTCTTTGAATTGCTTCAATATATATTGGGTCAGTGCAGCCATCGTGCTTTATAAGTGACTTGAAACGGCTAAAGAATTATGAATCGATAATATAGCTACATGAGAAGGTTCTGATGATCTTTTCTGATCATTTCCTATAATGCAGAATTGGCAGTTTTGAGATGAATCTCTGATTGATTTCATAAACAGGAGAATGGAAGATATTGATGTAATGACAGAAAGGATAGCAAAATCAACAGGAATCAAGGTTGCCCTACCTTACCATGATAAGGAGCTTATAGAATTCACACTTAGCTTACCGCTTTCAATCAGGACTTTAGAGAATCCGGACTGAACAAAAGTCACGAAATATGCATTAAGGGAGACTTTCAGATGAATGCTTCCTGAAATCGTGACCTATAGACCGCAGACAATGGCATTTACTTGAGCTTCAACTCTTGATACCCTGATAGAAAGATATTCCAAGTTATATGACATGGAAAAATTCAGAGATGAGTATAAGATTGATTTCATCTCACCTTTCGAATGTCACCTATTTAAGATCCTTCTTGACGAATGAAGATATGATCCTGATGAAAGCTTACATTCATGCCTATACTGCAGATCAAAACTAAGGTCTGAAAATTCTGTACATTGCACAACATGCTGAACGCTACAATATAATAACACTATCCTGAACTTTTAATGAAAAATAAGATAATTGTAAATGCCGTGATGGTATTCGTATTCGATTCCTTGAACAATGTCCTTTTGCTGAAAAGGCTCGACAATGAAAAATGGGAAGCCGTCAAATGATGAATCGAGGATTGAGAGAATTATATCGATGCAGCAAGAAGAGAACTTAAAGAAGAAACATGAATCGAAACCATTGATAATGTCGTTCTGCATAAGATAGTAAAAGATGAGATGGATAAGCCTAATGGTGATGTTCTTGAGATAAACTGACATGTTACATTCTGCCATATAAATGAAACCAGCCCTAAAATAACCCTCTGAATCGGAAAGGATCTGGAACATTCTGAATATAAATGGCTTTCAGTAAAGGAAATCGAAAATGAAGACCTTCATCCGAATATTGCAAATAAGATCATCAAGGAAATAGTGAAATTCAAAAAATAAAGTCATCTTTTTGAATTTGCTTCAAAAAATTGACTATAGGTTTTTTTTTATTATAATCAAAAAAATTATATATGATATATAACCTATAGCATTATGTCAAAAACAACTCCATGAGAAGGTGCTGCAATACCAGCACAAAGATGCGCTATCACCACTGAATGGAAAACAGACCTACTAGAAAAGTGAGAGCTTATGCCTGTCATAGAAAAAGTCACCAATTCCTTATCATGAATAATGGATTTGCCTTGAATTTGAGAGGATTGAGTCTATAATATCGAGGTTTCCAGAAATATCCAAAATCAGCTTATTTCTTCATTGGACCCTTCTATTCCTGAGCATGCAAGAATATTGAGATATATGGAAATGCCTGATCTTACAAGGGATGATAATTCCATATTGAAGCTTATAATAGATAATATCACGAATCTTGAGGTTTTCAGTTGATTCGACCATATAAGGACTCCTGAGATCGTACCTGCATTCTGAACATTTGATTTGTTCAATTTCCCTGAAAACCATCCTGCTAGAACAAAATCAGACACATACTATGTTGATGAAAACTATATATTGAAAACTCATACTACGATAATGTGGTACTATTATTTTTCAAATCCTCTGATAAGGCAGAAATTATCAAATGAATGATCAGTTAAGGCTATAAGCTATTGAAAGGTATATAGGAAAGATGAAATAGATAGTAAACATCATCCCGTATTCCACCAGATCGATTGACTTTATCTTATCGAAAAGGATAAGAAGATAATCGATAGGACTGATCTTGAAAAGGTTCTTATCGATGTTGCCAAGGAAGTTTTTTGAGATGTAGAATATAGGATAAACAATGAAAGCTATCCATATACGGATCCAAGCCTTGAGATGGAAGTGAAATTCTGAGATAACTGGCTTGAAATCTTATGATGATGAATAGTATCACCTCAAGTCCTTGAGAACCATTGAATCGACTCATCAAAATATAACTGATGGGCATTCTGATTCTGAGTCGAAAGATTAGCTATGATAAAGAAATGAATACCTGACATCAGATCTTTCTGGAGCAAGGATGAAAGATATCTTAAACAATGGTGAGACCTTGAAACAAAGTTCAATCCGGTGAGCAAATATCCTTCAACAGAAAGAGATATCTCATTCGTTATAGATAAATCAGAAAGTGTGAATAATTATTTTGAGATCGTAAGGGATGAAGCATGAGAGCTAATAGAAGAGGTAAAGATGATCGACAAATATGAGAATGAGAAGAAATTCTGAGCAGACAGAATAAGCTACACTTTCAGAATGACCTACAGATCATCAGAAAAAACACTTACAAATGAAGAAGTGAATGAAATACAAGAAAGAATCAGAAACAGGACTCAATCTGATTTCAATGCTGTTTTAAGATAAGTGTCCGATATCATTGAAGAATATCTCCTTGAAATCTCCTCAATCAGATTCTATAAGACTTAAAGAACAGTTATTGGTTGAATATCTTCATTTCATATTTTCATCTGCAATATCTTTGATATAAGAGAAAAGCCATTTTATATATCATCAATGAGTTAAAAATAATATAGTTCACGAATCATGTGAACTTTTTATTTCCTCCAAAAATTTTCCCGATCTTTCCTTTAGGCTGATATTCGTTTCAGCTCATTTTTCAACGTTCATATCGATTTCTGAAAATAACTTTCATGTTGAATCTCATACATCTCTTTCCCTTAATCATTGCGTATAGACAATATCAGGACAACTTACATATTTAAGGATTTCAGATAAAGTATCTTTTGCTCTTCATAGATCTGAACAGTAAATATGATCGAACCAGATATCTTTAAGATGTTCTCAAAGCTTATTTGCCTGAAAGATTCAATCTTGAGATAAGGTTCAATCCATATGTCACTGGACTATTCATGCTTTATTTTCTAAAGTTTCTCAATGTCTTGCTATATATATCTTTAACATATATTTGATATTATCCGATAATGTTTTATATGAGCATAATATGGAACAAGTTCCTAAAATCAAGGTTAATTCAGTTTATATGAAGAATCATTCGAATACTTTTGACAAAAGCGATAAAATGCATATATTCATGCAAATTTATATATGAACCACGATAAATTGCAGAACTTACAATCACACAGCCAACAATCGCTATTCCCAGAAAATCAGGAAGATTTAAACAAGAATAACATAAGAACAAAACATAAATCTAGCCAGAAGTGATCTTCAGACAAGGATTTTCAATATGCTAAAAACTTTACGTTAGAGGAAACCGTACCGATGAGCAAATCATTGTTCCCTGTTAAGCAAGTATGATTAAAGACAAACAATGAAAGGGATTCAATTATAAGATTCTTCATAAGGCAAGGATTTGATAATGTAATAGCCTTAGCACAGATCTGAAACGTGATTTCACATAATGATGAGAATCTTGAAATATCAGAAACTTTCGGTAAATACAGCCATTATGGAGTTTGTGAAGATTTATATGCGGATTTGTTGGAAAAATCCAAGATTGAAGGCATTAATCCCGAGTCTTTTGATAAGATGCTTTCATATTGTCAAAATCTCGTATTCTGAAACAAGAAACATATATTCTGAGCATATCTGAATGATAGTCTGTTTCTCGATTTCAATTCCGATAATGATTGAGCGATAAAGGTTATAGAAAAATATCTGAGCATACAGCGCATAGATTATCACCTGTCAGATCTAATAAAGATATGGTATGAGATCTATACAAAACATCTTATCTGACCAGAAATATGAAATCTCTTCAAATCATTCATAATCACTAATGAGCATATATTCAAGGAAATGCTACGCACATCAGGACTTAGTTATTCCGAGTTCAAAACAGATCTCATCGATTGAGATCTGCTGAAAAATTTTCTTGAAGATATCATTATTCTTCTGAAATTGAAAGACAGCAGAATCGGTAGTGATATATTCATATGTTCCATAAGGAACAAAATAAATTCCCTTCTTCAAAGGGAATCATGAAACTCAACATCAGAAATCTGATATCTGAATCAGAATAATATAGATCCTACAGTTCAACAAGTCAATCCTGCCTAGCAAGAGCCATTATCTCATATCTGAATCAGAATTCTTCAGGGAAATATATTCATGGCTCGATTGAAAAGACATTTCATTCCCTTATAACCATATCGAAATCTTTTTTTCAAAGAGGTATTTCATGCACATCGACTCAGATTCAATGGGAAAGAGTATGTATAAAAAGATCTCTGTGCTCTCATAGGAGCTCTTTTGCTTTTTCATTGAATTCTCAGAATGTCATTCATATCTTTCAGTATTTAAGACATTCATAAGTGGTATTCTTAACCAATTCATAAAGATCTTTCTGCTTTTGTTGGACTTCATCCATAAATATAACCCTTGTCATATCAGAGCAATATCATCTGTATATGCATCATATATCTATCAATATCTGATCCGTGCTTCTAAGTTTTCTATCAGATGAACTGATGTGATGTATATTTGCTCAATTCTCTCAAAATGCAACCATCGGCTCAAAACTCTCTCATCTTGCGCCAAATTCGAAATGCTTCAATCTTATGTAATCTGCAATTTCTTCCTCAGACATTCAAATCTTCACAAAATCTTCTACAGCTTTTAAGGTCTTCATATTTATGGATTGGGAATGTTTCAGCATTTCCACTTCACTATTTGTCTTGATACTTCTTATTTCAGAAAGTATTGATTTCTGAGTTCATACATTTTTTATTCAAAGCAGTTTCAGTGAGGATTCTTTTTCCATGGTTACTTTTGTCGGATCGACGATGATCTCATCGATATCTCAAAATAGCTTTTTAACGGTTTTATCATCTCTACTGTCATAAACTGCATATTTGTCTCAAACCATACTACTTATCACATCCTTATTGAGCGTATCAGCAAGAATACAGATTTTTTTTTCTTTCACTAATATCTCTACAGTCTTAAAATAAGCATTTCATAGAAGATATCTTACATCAGATTCAGAAGTGAAAAGATAATTCTTATCCGGATCCAGATTATCGCTTAACTTATCTAAATTCATTTGGTAAAATTAAAGAATGAATGATATAACTGATTTATATAAAAATTTTTCAATATGTCAATGTGAAATATATGGTTATATATGTTGCTATTTGGCTTCTTTCCAGTTTTTTCCTGTTCATATCTCGACAAAAAGCTTTATTTCAAAAGGAAACGTATTTTCCATGATTTCCTTGATTTTTTCCTTCAGGATCATCATCTCATCGTCATGTATTTCAAATACAAGTTCATCATGCACCTGCAATATCATTTTAGATCTGTAGTTTCAATCTTTCAGGAAATTGGCGATATTTATCATCGCTATCTTTATGACATCAGCAGCTGTTCATTGGATAGGCATATTTATAGCTTCTCTCTCGGCCTGTCATTTGATGATCTTGTTTGCATCGTTCAGACCGCTGATATATCTTCTTCTTCAGAAGAAAGTCTCGACATATCATGTTTTTCTTGCTTCTTCCAAGATTCTCTCATAATAAGTTTTGACTCAACTGTATTTATCATAGAATTTTTCTATATATTCGCTCGCTTCCTTGGGTGAGATATCCATTGTTTTAGAAAGTCAGAATCATGATATTCAATATATTACTCAGAAATTTACTGTTTTTGCCCTTCTTCTAAGCTCAGATGATATCATGGTATCTTCTCAGAAAAGAAGCTTTGCGGTTCTCATATGGATATCCTCATTATTCTTGAATGCGTCTATAAGAGTAACATCCTCTGAAAGATTTGCCAGAATCCTTATCTCAACCTGGGAATAATCAGCAACCAATAATGTATATCCTGGCTTTGACGGAATGAAACAGGATTTTATCTCATCGCTATTCTTATCTCAGCTCGGGATATTCTGAAGATTCGGGGTTTCGCTTGATAATCTTCAAGTTGATGCTTGAGTCTGATTATATGTTGTATGTATCTTTTTTGTTCTTGGATTAATGCTTTTAAGGAGTCACTCCACATAAGTCGATTGGAGTTTTTTAAGTCATCTGTATTCAAGTATAAGTCATGCGATCGCATGGTCTTTCGCTATATAACTCAATACCTCGTTATCAACACTGAATCATGTCTTTATCTTCTTATTCGTAGGTATCTTCAATTTTCAGAAAAGCATCTCCTGAACTTGCTTGGCGGAATTTATATTAAAGCTTTCTCATGTCAGCTCATAGATTTCAACTTCGATTCTTTTTGATTCCTTTTCGAGATATTCTCAGAGTTCCTTAAGTTTTGTCGAATCTATAGTCACTCATTCATATTCCATCCTTGCAAGAACCTGCAGCAATTCCGATTCAAGATCAAATATATACTCAAGTCATTTTCATGAATTTTCATCATTCCCTATTTCAGAACTATCCAAAAAAGAGAAATATGATTTTTCAGCACTCATTTCCTGTGGGTATTCAGATACCACATAATCATGTTTCTTGTCGCCATAATAACCGAATCACGCATTTTTATGATTCGGAGAATACACATAATCCCTAAGCTTTATATCGAAAAATTTTGCCATCATTGATATTATTTAGTTGATCAGGTTGATATCTCATTGATTATCTTATCTATCTCATTCATGGTTTCATCGATCTCTTTTGAAGTTGTTCATGAACTCACAGATCAAGTAGAGACTTGTTTTGATTGAATTTTGGCGTTATTACAGGAAACCAACATGAACGATATAAGCAATAAGGCAATAGCTAATGTTCTTTTCATAAAATTTAAGTTAATTGATAATTTTAATTATATTTTTAAATGTGTAATTTTCAATTATTAATATCAATATTAAGAAATTCTTAATATGTGAATAAGTTACAATCGAATTGACAAAAAAATTTTAATTATTATATATAAGTTAATCTTAATGATAATATATATGACAAGAACAATTTTTCTGGACAGATGAGATATGCAGCATAATCCGAAAATGAATTTGGAAGCGATTAATCTGTGATGAAAGCTGAAGATTCTGATATGAAAGAAAAAACAGGAGACTGAAAATATAATTGAAGTTGAAAATACCAAAAAAAAGAATTTACATGAATATCTTAAAACCGGATTCAGAAAACTGAATACAGATGAAGATTTTCTGGAAAAAACATGACTTGATAACATCATGAGAAAATGAAATTATTTCCCATACATGATCGAAGACACAGATAAAGATGAGACAAAGCGAACCAAGATAGAGTTATACGTATATTTGGATTATGAGTGAAGATTAGTCTGCTTCTATAATCCGTTCTACATGTGAGATATAATCGAATGACTTAGTGAGGTATATTTTGATATTGATAGTTGCGAAGAATCATTGATAAAAGAAAAGCTAGAAAAATATGATATAGAGCTTGAAAGACAATTATTGGAACTATGACTTGTTCCGCTTTGAGTTAATTTAAAGAGGGTTTGAGATAAGATGGTCAAATGCATAGATATGCGTAGGGTTCTAGTACAGCTTTTCGTATGAAGGCCTGTATTAGAAGCATCAAAGAATTAAACTCCTCTCAATTCCACTCAATATTTCTTTAATCTTGCAATTATCTTGTTTTGTATATCCAAAGCTATGTCATCTGTTATGGTTTTTGTGAAATCCTGTATCAATATATTGAAAGTGACTGACTTCATATCTGTTCAGATCTTTTCAATGTTCCTATAAATATCAAGAACTGTTACATTTCTTATCAATAAATCAACATCTCAGATATTTCCAATAACATCTCAAACAGGAGTTTTCTCTTCCATGACGAAATTAAGCTCTCTGTTTATTCAAGGAAATCTTGATATTTCAGAAAAACAGAAAGATGAGGACAGATATTTTTGGAAAAGGAGATTGAAATCCATCTCAAAGTAAATAAGATCAGAATCATCAAGGTCGAAATTGGAAGCAACTATAGGATTCACATATCAGAAATTTATAAGATTCTCTCAACTCTCCAGCTCGAAGCTTCAAGATTTATTAGGATGAAAATAAGGAAAATTTAAGATATCGGTCTTCTGAACTGTCTTATATTTGATTTCCGGCAATATGGAACTCATGAATCAATCCAATACTGATCTCAAATATTCAAATTCTACCTTGTATGCAATTCATGCTACCATAAGCTTTTCATTGAATTTTCAATCAATTTTTTCCATCACCTTTGCAATCTCATAGAAAGAAAAGCTGTTCTCGGCTTTTGCATTATTTGATACATTCTCAATAAGATAAGGTAGCATTTTTCTTCTCATTATCGTGAATTCATTGCTGAAAGCATTCAAAATCTTTATAGCGTTCGTATGATCGATGATTCATATCTTCTCATCTTTAGCTTCATTGAGAAAAGAATAATTATATGCCTCAAGAAATCATTTTCATGTAAAATAATCATTTATCTTATCTTTCAGCTCTATGATCTCATTTCTGTTTTTGATTGAAATATTTCCAGAAACCGGTAATTCAGGGACTTTCTCGTAACCGTTAATCCTTCATATCTCCTCGGCCAGATCTTCTTTTATTGAAACATCTTTTGTAGCTCTCCATGATGGAACGCTAACAGAATATTCGTCTCATCTCTTTTCGAAGCTGAATCATAAAGCTCAAAGTATCCTATCAAATTCCTTTTCATCGATTTCAATTCAGATTTTCTTTTCTACGAATTCCCTTGTAAGCGGTATGCTTATATCCTTGATTTTTTCAGCATTAAGATAAAACGAGCTTCACTTTATCTTATAGTCCTTCTTCAGATATTTAAGGAAATCTTCTGCCCTATTCAATGCTATTTCAGCAAGAAGCGGATCAAGGGATTTCTCATATCTTGTGGAAGAATCAGATCTAAGTCACAATCTTTGAGCTGTCAGCCTAACTGAACTAGGATCGAAACATGCTGATTCTATATATATGTCTTTTGTCGATTCTGAAATCGCGCTATAAGCTCATCACATGATTCATGCAATTGCAAGAACCTTCTTATCATCAGCAATTACGATATCTGATATCTTCAATTCATAGGTCTCTCAGTTCAGAGCTTCAATCTTCTCTCAATCAAAAGCTTGCCTTACACAGATATCTCATTCTATCTTATCAGCATCGAAAGCATGCATTGGCTGACCTAATTCTGTCATGATATAATTTGTCATATCCACCAAATCGAATTTTGAAGGAAGTCCTGATTTATGAAGCAGATATGAAACTGCGAAAGGTGAAACTTCTGCATTGACATTGCTCACTTTATACAAATGATAGCTTAGTACCTTATCAGTCAATATCTTTGTATTCAAATCATTCTTAAATACAGCCTTATTTTCATATGAACTGAATTTCAAATCGAAAATAGCTCAGAATTCACGTGCATTTCATAATATGCTGAACAGGTCCGGTCTGTTTGTTATGAATTTATTGTCGATTTCGAAAACAATGTCTGATAATCTGATTTCAAAATCCTTTCAGTCTATTCATGGGATAGAAACGGTTAAATCAAAAAAAGGTTTTCATATCTGATTCTCTAAGACCTTCTCGTCGAATATATTTTCAAGTATCATGATTCAAGGAGCTCTTTCTTCTTGGAACCCTAATTCATCCTCACTGCAGATCATTCAATTGCTTTCCTGTCATCTGAGCTTTGTAGCCTTTATCTCAAATCATTCTCAAAGAACGGATCAGATTGTAGCAACCGGAACATATTTCGCTTCCCTGACATTGGTTGCACCGCAAACTATCTGTGTGATTCAAAGATCTCACAGATCAACCTTAACGACATTAAGATGATCCGAGTCAGGATGTGCAAATGATTCGATGATTTTTCACACTACAACCTTAGACTCTTTTCAGAAATATTCAATTCATTCTATTTCAGCAGTATAAATTGAATACTTATGTGCAAGATCCTTAGCTCATAAATTTTTTATTACGCCTTCTATATCTGTAAACATTGAAATCCAATTGAGTGAAATTTTCATAGGAAAAAATTAGTGCTAATAATGGACAAGATTATATAAAAAAAATTAAAATATCAAAAAATAAGAAAAATTTTTGAAACTGCGAAAAATATCATATAATAGGCAAAATTTAGAAATAATTTATCAACATGAAAAAAATAAGAATTATATTTATATTTTCATTGATTTTATTTAATTGAACTTTATCTTTTGCTTCTACGTCTACAAATTCCTTACCTTCATCTAGCACAACAAGATTAAGGGCATCTGAGAATATTACAATAGCAAAAGAAAATCAGACCATATATGCAGAACAACAGAAAACTGCTGAACAAAATGCCATAGAACAACAGAAATTCATTGATGAACATAAATCAGAATTTTCAGAAACTGATTTAAAAGAAGAGCAAGCATTATTGAATAGCTATAAAAACGATATTGAAACATACTCGAATAAAGCAATCGTTTCAGGTATAGAAGCAAGTCAAAATGAGAGAATTGCTAATTGAGAGTCTGTAAACGAAGTTTATTGATCAGAATCAATACCTCAAGTTACTCCTGCAGCAGAATCAAAAACTGCTCCTGCTGCCGATTCTCGAGATACAGATTCTTCTGTTGAATGAAATGCCTTGGCCTGAGATGCTCCTGCTGCTGATTCTCGAGATACAGATTCTTCTGTTGAATGAAATGCCTTGGCCTGAGATGCTCCTGCTGCTGATTCTCGAGATACAGATTCTTCTGTTGAATGAAATGCCTTGGCCTGAGAAGAGACATCAATGATTTGAGATGCATGGGATAGTGTTGCAAGCACTGCTTCTGAAGCATGGGATAATGTAACTAAACTTTTCGAGTCTGAGGAGGAAAGCGAGGATCCAGCTGCTGTAGCAGCTGCACCAGTAAGTACTCCGACTTATCTTTGAGTCAATTCAGATAAACTAAGAAAGTGAGATATATGATTTGATGATCTTCCTAAAGTGATAAATTCTTTAACAACTTGGTTATTATGAATCGCAGCAACGGTTGCGATGATCATGATAATAATAGGTGCTTATAAGATAGCACTATGATCACTTAATAATCAGGTACAGAAATGAAAAGAAGCTATCACCATGTGAATCATAGGTCTTACAGTCTCAGTATCAGCATGGTTCATCATAAATACAATAATCTCTAATCTATAAAAAATGTTCAACTGGAATTTTTCAGCTAAAAAAGAAAAAAGCTCTTCCTGGTATACTATTGCGATCATAATTTGATTGGCGATTATAATATGGTGATTCATAATCTGATTATACATAATGAGCATTGTTATATTCATATTTGCATGAGTTTATATATTGGTTGAAAACAATTCACCTAGTACGATCGATATTTTTGTAGATGAGAATTGAATCCAGATCTGAGAGACATTTTATGATTACCCTAAAATAGAGACATTTTCAATCATGTACAACAAAAATAAACCTGTGTATCTAAGATTGAAACTGAGGACTTCGGGTTTTAAACTCATAGATATACCATTTGACGGTAAAGTCAATACCGCAAGTCTTAGGGCTTACCTCATAGATTATATTAATGAGGATGAAAAATGAGAAATCACATGAATGGATAAGTTGATAGGTTATCTGAAGCTTTAATCTTATATCTCATTCTTTTTCATCATCGCAATGCAGGATTTGATTTCAAAATAAGAAATATCTTTCATTCAAAGCTCTTCGAGCTTGTCTTTTATCGGTTTCAGCTTTTCTGTATCATTTGAGAAATGAGAATCAATTATATTTTTGACTAACTTAAGATTATCGATCTTAACTATTTTCAATAATTCATCTGAATCGATCCTTCAATCCTCATATAATCTTATGATATGTCATTCTATCGTGACTTGTCAGATTTCTCTGCTTTCAGAGATTTCCCTTATATCGGATCATGATTTGAATAGCTTCAATGTCTCCTCAAAAGTTGAAGATGAAGTTGAATTTGTTTTGGTTGCATTTTTAGTGCTTTTTGATTTTCATTTTTTCTCTTTCGTTTTATTGAAAACATCATCTCTTGCTCTAAGTGATACGAATGACTGTAATTCATTTTCTTCGTTTTTCAGAAGATGTTCCTTTATGATTGAGATACGTCATTTATCCGTAAGTCAAATAAGCGGATACATTCAAGGCGTCTTCTCTAGAAAACCTTGTCTTATAAGCGATTCTATCAGTGCTAAGATAAGCTTGCTTGAGTATTCTTTAAGGATTCAATATTCATCATTATCTGCAAGTCACCAATCAAGTATTTTCTTTTCAGTGCTTCATCACAAGAAACCTGCTATTACATTCGCTCAGAATTTCTTATCGAATCTTCTGACAACATCAAGGACAATTTCAAAAACAGAAAGATTTACGAGATTGATTGATTTTCAGCTATCGAATTTATCCTTTTCAAGGCAATAATCACAGGATTTGCAATTTTCCTCCAAAGTTGCCAAATCTTCTTCATCTCAGAAATATTCAAGTATGAATCTTTTCCTGCAGCTAGGATAAAAAAGGAGTTTCTTTATCTGCTCAAGCTTGAAATAAGCTTCAGACTCCAATAATTCCTGTCTTTTCCAATCAATAAGAATTCATGATTGTATTCTTTTTTCCTGTGATAATGTTATTCATCTTCATCTGAATCATTCGTCAATCTCTCAATCCACTCATCTGTTCACAATTCAATATTTTTCCAAAACCTTAAGGATGCTTCATATTTTCATATCATTTCATACTTTTGATTCAGAGGCCATCATAGAATACGTTTTCATTATTTGGGATCATTTTCATTCTCATATCTTGAAATCCTTATAAAGATAATCATAAAAATCTAATATCTCTTTTTTTGTCGGATAGATATTTTCAATGAAGAATTCTTGGATTTTCGTGTCTCAGAAGCTAGCGAGAACAACTCAATATGATTTCTTTCCGTCTCTTCAGGATCTTCAAACTTCCTGATAATAATTCTCTATCGATCATGGAAGATTATAATGTATCACGAACCTTATGTCTTTCTTATCTATTCACATACCGAAAGCATTTGTCGCGACAATGACTTTATATTCATCATCCATGAACTTATTCTGCATATTTTCTCTTGTTTCAGGCGTCATGGCTCATGTATATTTTCAAACATTTATATCATTCAATTGCAGGAAAGTATAGACTTCATCTACCATTTTTCTGGAAGAGCAATAGATTATACCTGATCATGGAGTTTTCTCTATGATTTCCAGCGTCTTATCAAGCTTATCATCTTTTTTGCTTATTTCCCTTACAAGTATGACAATGTTTTTTCTATCGAATCATTTCGTGAAAATCTTGTAGCTTTCAAGTCATAACCTATCAACTATATCAAGCCTTACTTTTTTCGTAGCCGTCGCTGTAAGTGCAATAACTGGAAAATTCTGGTTTTGCTTCAGCTTCTCCAGAAAACCCTTTATCTTCATGTAGCTCGGTCTGAAATCATGTCACCATTGACTTATGCAATGTGCTTCATCTATTGCAACAAGACTGATTTTGACATCCTGCATCACTCTGAGAAATTCTTGTGAATTCAATCTTTCGGGTGCGATATAAAGAAATTTTATCGCTCAGCTTTCTGTAGGATCGGTCTGAGTCAATTCACTGAGAATCATATTCTGTTCGCTTGCGGAAATTGTTGAATTTATCAATTCCGATCTGATTCATAATGAATTCAGCTTATCTAGCTGATCTTTCATCAAAGAAATAAGTGGCGATATGACAATGGTAAGTCAATCTAAAATGACTCACGGCAATTGATAAGTAAGTGATTTTCATCATCATGTTGGCATGAAAACAAGAGTGTCTCACTGATTGATGACATTTTCTATAATTTCCCTTTGTCACTCATGAAACTTCTCAAGATTGAATTTTTCCTTCAGTATTTTTTCCAGATTTCCCATTATTCTTTATAATATTATTTATTGAGTATATGGAAAAAATGATAAATTTAAAGTCGAAGAAAAATATTGAAAAAATTAAGAAAAAAGTTATTTCCTTATTATTCATCAGGAGACCGGTCTCCTAAATGATTTCCTTGTTATAACAATCTTCACAGTAGACTATCTCGGGTCTTTCAAGAGAGTATGTTGTCTTGATTTCCTTGTTGCATTTGTCACAGCTCCTTTCAAAAAGCTTTCTTGGATTTCTCAGTTTCATCCTGTCCATATGCCTGACATCAGGATGTCTTCTTGGAATAGGGAGTGAATACTTTCTATAGAATTCAAGCTCTTGCTTTATTATCCTGAAGGGTTTTTGAGTTATTTCACAAAGTATTGCCCAGTTCAATATATCATCAGGGACTTCAGAAATATTATTCGGCAGTTTTTCTGCAGGGATTGTCTTTGAAACGATTGGGATTGGATTTTCATAGGTGGACCAGCTGAAGATTGGTTTTCAATCAGTAGCGATGCGATTGATTGCATCTCTACTGGATATTGGATAATATTCCATTGCTACTGTCTCATTGTATCAGAATGGAGAAATTGATGATGGGAAGAATTCTCACCATTCTCAGGTTGTTCTCATGTGTTCTATTATCTTCGGTACCAGTTGTTCATATTGCTCTTTGGTGTATTGCTTGTTGAGGATGCAGTATTGGGAGTTGCGAAGTCAGATGCATCAGAAGAGGTTGGAGGAATTATCACATATATCAAGATAAAATGATTGTTTGCATTTCTCGCTGTCTTTTGAGAATCTCATATTGCTTCAGAAATCGCAAGATATCGAATCATAAAGATTATATCACTCAAAGCATCAGTAAATATCACTACTGTTCGTTTGATTGGCGAATCTTGTAGAATTCCTGACATTTTCGCTATCATATACTATGAAGCTATTTTGTATATTTTTGGAATTGTATATATAATCTCATTCTATGTTCTCATTATTGAATCCATGGTTAGATCTATGTATAGCTTGATTTTTCAAAATATTTCCATATTTTTCCTTGAAATCCATAAGATCAGAATATGAAGAGAATATCTTGTTTTTCATGATATTGAATTCCTCCATTGAAACAGGCTTATTCAATATATGATATTTTTTTCAATCAAGATTCCAACATCCTATGCAATAATCGCAATTCCTGCAATCACACATGAAATAGCATTCATTGCATTTTACTGATTCCTGTCAGAAAAAGCAGTTATGGCTATTTTCAACGTTTGAACATTCATAGCACAACTCACTATCAAACAGATAATTGCAATCAAGACTATCCTTACTTCTTATCATATTGCTTGAAAAATATCAGTTTTCAGATTCCATAGCTCAGAAAACCAAATAGTTATTTCTGCTATGTATCGTGTAATTGCTATAATCCGAATTTTCCGTATCTATATTATATAAGCTATATTTAGGAACTTTTAATGATAATTCGCTGAACTGCTCGAAAAATGTCTTTTTGAAATCAAAAGAATCTCAGTAATCCATCGCATCCCATTTATCCGACCACCAATCCTTGTATTCAAATACTCTATAAGGCTTGTCTGGCGAATAATTCGACAAGATATCCTTTCAGGTCAGATCACATTTCCTTCTATAGATATTTCTCTCATTCCTGAATGAGAGCCTTCTTTGTTCACGGCAGCGCGGACATAATGTAGGCAATGTGATATTAAATCTCTCTCAAGCGAAAACCGGAGATATCTTATCAAGAAATTCCAGATCCTTATCTGTAATTACAAAATCTTCTGAGCATAATCTGCAGTTTTTTTTCTCGATCATCATTTCATCTGACATATATCTAAAATTAAATAAATAAAATTTTCTTGAAATCCAATACGACTATATACCATTGCTTTCATCATTCAGAATATTCCGAAACAACCTCAAGTCACAGCTTTTTCATATGAACATGTAATGATCTTGGATTATTCGAACAGATTCATCATATTCATATGTCATAATCTCATTTCAGGTTATCTATGAAGCTTGCATATAATTTCTCAAAGATTCACATTCCTCTATGTTCATTATCTATGCATATCTGTCATAATATGCAATATCTATATTTATCCACATTTTTTCACATGTATTCATACTGTCATATATCTTCAACGAACTTATCCAATATCGGCATCTTTTTTGATATTCAAACAGTAACAGCAAAAAGATATCAGATTACCTTTTTCTTATATTTTGCGACAATGATTCAAATATCATTTGAAATATCACTTAAAAGATCGATATTTGTCTCTATGCTGACAAAACCATCATTTTCTTTAGTTTCATCTGAAACTATAAAAGCAAGATTTTTTCTTTGCAGATCAATGATTCATTGCAGATCAACTTCCTTTGCTAATAAAATTTCAGTATAACCATTATTTTTTTCTTTATCCATATGATTTCACTTGATTTATAATCAATAAACTTCCTTATCATTAGGAGACCGGTCTCCTAAATGATTTCCTTGTTGTAGCAATCCTCACAGTAGACTATCTCTGGCCTTTCTGGAGAAAAGGTTGTCTTTATTTCTTTGTTGCATCTGTCGCAGTTTCTGTCATATAGCTTTCTTGGATTCCTTAGCTTCATCCTGTCTAGGTGACGTTGGTCTGGATGTCTTCTTGGGATTGGCAGATCATGCTTCCTGTAGAATTCAAGCTCTTGCTTTATTATCCTGAAGGGTTTTTGAGTTACTTCACATTCTATTGCCCAGTTGGTTATATCATCTGGTATGTCCTTTATGTTTTCTGGAAGCTTTGATGCTGGTATTATCTTTGTTACATCTGGCTTTGGGTTTTCGTAGGTGGACCATTTGAAGATCGGTTTTCAATCAGTAGCGATGCGATTGATCGCATCTCTACTGGATATTGGATAATATTCCATTGCCACTGTCTCGTTGTATCAGAATGGAGAAATTGATGATGGAAAGAATTCTCACCATTCTCATGTTGTTTTCATGTGTTCTATTATTTTTGGTACGAGAGTCTCATATTCTTCGCGAGTGTATTGCTTGTTGAGGATGCAGTAGGAAGAATTATCCTTAAGTCATACACATCAGAAACAATTAGAAGAATTATTGAGACATAAGTTGCAGTAATGATTATTGGAACCTATTACAAGATGACAGAACAGGTTATTATAGCCAGCTACACTGATAGCTTCATATATAAGCTCTCATTCAGCGCAATAGCTCAGATCCATTCAATTTTTCAGATTCGAATCTATATTGAAAGAATATTTCGAGTCAGAGGTTGAAAATACATCATAACATTGATTGCAGTTTTTTGAATCCACGATGTAATCTCATAAAACATTTTCGCTTCATGAAATATGAAGATTTTTCTGAGGATGTTTAAGTTTCAGATTTTCAAAAGCGTTTTTAACATGTTTCAGATCGGTTAAATCCGATAATTTTTCCATGTATTCCTCTTTCGAATACTGTTCATTGAATATACAATATCTTTTGTTTGAAAGGTTTATGCAGCAGAAGCAATCTATGCATCCTGTACAATTATGCAAGAATCTTGAATTGGAACAATTGCTGCAATTCTGGGAATTGAAAAGCAAATATGATTTTTGGCAATCTATGCATTCATAGCAAAATTCAAGCGAATCCACAGAATAGCAATTCACGATATTTTTCGAGTGATATGCGACTTCAGAATACAGAAGATTTTCTCAGAATCAGCAATTTATGGATAAATATGAATCTTTTATATTCCAACATTGATTCACATATGGCGAATTTTCATTGAATACAACAGAAAGAGGAATTCTCGGTACTTCTTTAAGCAATTCTCAGAATTGGCTGAAAAAATCTCTTGAAAAATCAAAATCCCTTCAATAATCCAAAGGGCTCCATTTATCTGAATGCCATTCGGTTTCATCATATGCAATATATCAGCTTTTCGGAAAATATATAGATATTATTTCCTTTCAGGTCAATTCGCACTTCGACTTATATAGGTTTCTTTCATTCCTGAACGATAATCTTCTCTGTTCTCGGCATCTATAACAAAGCTTCGGGGTTGGGATATCATATTTCACTCAAGCAAAAACCGGAGATATCTTTTCATAGAAACCTAAGTCCCAATCTGTGATCTTAAAATTTTCCTGGCAATGAAAACATTTTTTGCTTTCAACTGTTTTTTCCTGTTGCATGATAGCTTTTTAATTGATTAATAGACTTCCTTCTTATAACACTGCTCACAATAAACATTGAAATCTGATGTTTCAGGATGGACCGATAATATATCTTTGCTGCATTTATCGCAGATTCTCGGATATATTTTCCTTCATGATTTTCTCTTCATCTTATTCATATGCCTGACATCAGGATGAACCCTTGGCAATGGCAGTCAATATTTCTTATGGAAATCGAATTCTGGCTTGATTATCCTGAATAGTCTTCCGCTTGCTCCGCATATGATCGCTTTTTTCAAGATATCCTCATTTGTTTCAGATATATCGTTTGGCAGGTCTTCAGCTTTGATTGTCTCAATTGAACTCGAAACATTTATCTCAGTTTCAGACGTTCTCCATCTTATTCTTATCTTTTCATCTCATCATAAGTCAAGGATCGCATCTGATATGAATTTTTTCGGTTCCAGCACATAAACGGTTCATCTTCATCTTTCATCGGAAATGATTTCTTTTATGATTTTTTTAGTTGAATCATCTATGAAGATGATCTTATTGACAGGAAAATATTCCATAGCCACAGAATCATTGAACGGATACGGAGAAAGCATCGGATCAAAGAAATTTCACCATTTTCATTCATTTATCATATCTATTATGATTTTCTTGATCATCTCATCGTATTCTTTTTTCGGATATTCTTTGTTCAAGATATGGCAAGATTTGTTATTAAGCCCGAAACATCCGAAATAATCGCTTCATCAGTTAGAATAATAGCTATAATTTATATTTCTTGATTCGCTGAAGTTATGAGATACGACAATTCCTGAATTCATCTTCATGCTGCTTGAGACATTATATGATTTTTCAGACCATCAATTTGCCTCTATATCCATGGAATCCTTTATCTGCATGTAAATATGTCAATATCTCACATTTTCTCATATCTCTCAGACTGTAACTAAAAATCAATCCTTCACTTGAGTATTCTCATTTCAAATGACATTTTCTGAGCTTAGGTTCCAGACGTTTTTCCTTGGAAAGATATTCATGAATTCTGCATGTTCCTTGATCAGGGATAAGAATCAATCATAAGTTTTTAATCTATCTTTGAATTCCTTAGCTTTCATTTCCCATTCAGGTTTTTCCAATCTCTCATTTTTATAGACATATTCATCATTCACGAGTCAATGTCAGAAAATTACATTTTTACATCATTTAAGGTCATTGCTGAAATAAATATCATGGCTTCATTCTATAAATTGCGAATAGAAAACCTTGCTTGAGTTGTAGATATTTATCGATTGCCATACTATCTCATTTTCAATAACCCAATAATTATCAACCGTATCCTTTCCATGAATCGAATAGGTGTTATAGAAACTATCTTCATTGAAATGTCATCCAGCATTCAGATAGCAGTTCTTATCATCGGTTTCCTGATTGCAATAATCTGCATTTTCCATATTTATTATCATCCTGGAAAGATAAGGTACCTTGTCGAATAGATTTTTAAGTGAATCATTGAAATTTCATTTATAATCCTCGCTATATTTTGAAAAATCCTCTTCTTGCCAGCATTTTACACACATTATCTTTTTTCAAGATTCAGGAGAAACTATGCTGATCTCATTTTTTCAGCATTTGTCACATTTTGCATTGTAGTATTTCCTTTCGTTCCTGAAGATCAATCTGTTCATCTGTCTACAATCAGGACACATATCAGGAGCTATCAAGGAAAATTTCTCACCGTCGATTATGGGCGATAACTTATCAAGCATTTTCAGATCTTTCGAATATATAGCAAAATCTTCATTGCACCATCTGCATTTCCTAATTTCAGAAATTTCATCACTGGATGAAATTGCGATTGAGTCAAAAAAATCCTTTTTCATTTGAAAAAATTGGTTAATGTTTTAGTTTGATAGATATTTGTTTTTGTTTCATTGACAATACTTTAAAAATATTTTTATATTTACAAAATGAATTTTTTTATCTATCTATGTTTTTGGCTCAATTAAAAGAAAAAAATATGTCGTACAGTCACGACGATTTAAATGGACATATGACTGTTTCTTATTTATGCAAGTGGACTTACAAATATTATTCGGTTATTCTCCGACTTTGTATAAACCTTTGAAAACCTCTAGTTTTTGTTCTTGTGTATTAGTCCACTTTTCTCATGTCGATATTTCGAAAATCTGGCTGAATCGTGCATCATTTCAAAGTATACTAAGTAGATCACTATGTATCACATCCCTCAATATATCATAATGTGAAACATATTTATCATATGCTTTCTCAGATATTATGTTTGCTATTTCCAATTCGAGCCATCTGCTCTGAATAGAACGCTCTCTTGGCTTATTATATTTATCATATATCATTCATTGATCGTTTACGATGGATTGATTCACATCAATGATATAAAGCGCAATGTTCGAACTTATGTGCATTATATTTCAGAGCTTATAATCATTTCATTCATATATTGAAGATAATGTGTACTCTGAATTTTTCAGTTTATAATCAAATCATTTAGCCGTCTTATTAAGTTCATCGATGATTCTGAACTTATCGGAATTCTTTCTTAATTCAGAGAACTTCACCTCAAGGATTGCATTTTTTTTCATTTTCTCATAACTCGCCTTGTAAAAATATCATCATCATATTATAGTCGAAATGACTATAGGAGTTGCAAAAAGCAATTGCTTGAACCTTGTCTGTGCAATGTTCTTTAATCTTAGTTTCTTGCTATTCTCATCTGCCCTCTCATCCCAATGGACTGAGCCGAAAAGTTCGTTTCATTTGGTTCTTCCATTTTCATTGATAGGATTGATGGAATCCGAAATATTCAAAAGCTCTGGATAATTTCAATTAAGGATATTGATATAAATCTGATCATATAATTTTTCTCTCTTGTATCATATCTTGATCTTCAATCATTTCTTATAGTCCTCGATTATCTGGTATATCTCAATAAGCGCATAATGGAATGTTATTTCATTGTTTCAATTTGACTTCACCTGTTCAGGAATACATCTTTTGATATCTTTCGAGAATTCACCTCATTCCAAAAATGCATCATGCAATGCCTTATATAAAGGGAAATCATTCAATGATCATTTTTGTATGGATCATATAAGGCTCAGGTATGGAGGATTCTGAGAGCTCAATTCAAATTTTACCCTGTCGAACTCCTCTTTAGTCGCTCACATTCGCGACATATCCTTTATTATCCTTTCCCTCTGCTCTTTTTCAGAATAAAACAAGTCCTTATCTATCTCATTGAAGATAAGTCATGGTGAAATATTAAGTGAGATTGTAACTGGTAATTCACTCTTTCATTGTTTTCTGATAGTCCATAATGCCATCTGTGCAATGGTACTGGAAGGATATCTCGGTTTATTCTTTGATTCTCATCATATTGCTATTACAGCCAGGCTATCCTCTATATTATGCTTAGAGAAAATGTCGACACTATGCAATCATCAGTTTTTCGTCAGTTCATCAGGCTTTTCTGCAACAAAAGAATCCCTGACAGCTTTGGCTCATCAGCTTATCAATGTTCACAATAAAGATTTGGTGATTGAGACAGTCTCTACCACTTCATTGATTCATTTTTTCGCTACTCGCTTCATATTATGTCATGCAGATGACGGTTGATTCATTTTTATTTTTATTTTGGATTTATTTTTATAGCTTTTCGGATTGTTCCCAGATCATCTCAAAAGTACTTCTGTGTATACGGTAGATATCTTCATCTTCTATGATTATTCAGATAGGATTCTTATCCCTATATGTAACATAGCTGATCTTTCAATCATAGATATTCATCTCTATATGAAATGGCATCGCTTCTTTTTTAAGAAATCTCGCTTCAGAACAGGATTTATCATAATTCTCATAATGTTTCCTTGAAAATGGCGTATCTATAAGAAGTCATTTCTTGAATATCTTCAATTCCTTCCTTTTTTTCAGATATTCGTCATGCATATCCTTATCGATATGCTTTTCCATATCATATACATTGACATAGGTATAGATAATCTCTTTTGCTGACAGCGAATCATCAAATATAGTCTTTATTCATTCGATTCATTCATACATCCTTACAGAAGGCAATTGCATATATGGGTTTTTCAGTTTCTTAAGCTGAGGCAATATTCAACCTAGATTATTCATGGCTTTCTTGATTGATTTCTGTTGCAGCTCTAAGAAATATTCCAATTTCTCTGGATCATCAGGCGAAAAAACTGTCGTATCCTTTTTTGTGGATTTGATAACAAGTCATTTTTTTATAAGCCTTTCAAGTCAGTCATATACCGTTGCCCTTGCAAGTCACGTCTGCTTTATAATCCTTCAGGCTTGTGTATTTCAAAGCTCCAATGAAGCAAGATAGATTTTTGCTTCATTCTCATTCAGTCAAATCTGCTGCAATATAGATAGCATCATTACAAAATCATGAAAAAATATTACCGTTATCTTATCATAAAATGGTCTGAAAATCAAAATTATATGCTGAAAACAGTTCATATACAAAAAATCTCCATCATTTTTCATGACGAAGATCTGATTATTTTTTCTTGAGTTGCTAATCCAGAAATCCTTTAAGGATTTCAAGTGTTGGACAAGAAGGGATTTGCCCTTTCAGATTCACTTCCAGATGTGAGAAATATCAATCCGGAAATATAACATGATCTCATTCTACTCAACTCCATCTGATTTTTCAGGAAGCGACGAGTGCTGTGATTATCGGCTGATAAACATGTTCCATCCTATTTACAGCTTTTCCTATGGAATCAGGTGTTATCTGCAGATTCTCATCTGCACAGTTTTCTGGATTTATTTCAACAGGTAATTGGAAAATTACAGGTCATCTATCATACAATTTGGTCTTGGTTGCAGAATTATCCTTATCATAAGTCACAAAATGCATTGTAACACAAGTCCTATCTATTTTTCAGGCTTTCCAATCGGTATAGATCTTTTCATGTACATGATGACCATGCATTCATTCTCATCAATATTCGCCGACTGGCCCTGGATGTATATTTATGCATCCGTTAAATGGAATTCACAGGACATATTTAAGCCATCAGCTAAGCGCAACAAGATTCGGATTGAACTCTTGCAGATATTTAAGATAGCTATCTGCGCTGAAATCAGTCATATGTCTGAATGGTATATTATTCTTATCAGCAATCTTTCTCACTCACCCGTTCTCATGGTTTGAGATGATTCAGATGATCTCATATGCATATAATCTTGTTATCCCTAATGCTCAAGGTCATGAATTCAGATGAGAAGCCTCTATGAGATTTCTGACTCAACTTCATCCTCAATCCTTGGATCATGTTGCAAAAGCTAATACTGGCATATCCATTGCTGTCATAATATTTAATTAATGATAGATTTATTTTATCGCTTCGCTTATCATATAGCTTTTCGTTTCATCTGAACCTCAGATTCATGATATGTTCATCATAGGCTTATCAGAAGAACATTTTTTGATCTGTCAGACGACTCATGCTTTAATTCATTTTGCCCATGATTTCACAATTATCACATCAACATCCTTCTCATCGCAGATAAGAGCATAAGGCAATCCCATATTCCATTTCTTCATAACATCGTCATCTGACATTCCAGTTATTATCTGGCACATCCTTATGATTTGAGGAACGGTCATTGCAGTGATATCCAATTCAATGTCGAAATTCTCTTTTCAGACAGCACTTGCAATCTTCTTTACAGGGTTACCTGTTACATGTATCAATCTTGAAATTCATACTTCAGGCTTATCATAGCTTACTCATAACAATAATTCTTCGCTTATGAAAGGATTGAAAACTGTCGTCTTTCATGTAGCTATATCTCAGAGCTTTGTATCTAGGTCTATTTCAAGCATCATCGAATCCAATCTCTTGAAAGCCAAAGAATCTTTGAAATTCTCATCGGATTCATTGTTTTTCATAACCGTATCTACGAAATCTCAGAATGTCATATTAGGCCATTCAAATCATAGCAGTCATTCCATTGCTTTTCTGATGGCACTGATTCAATTTGATCTTGGTCAGATTATACCTGATTCAGTAGGGATTTCTTGAAACCCTATGATAACCTGTCCTTCCTTCAATGGAATAAGCTTATCATTGACTTTCATTCATGTGATTGCTCATCATAAGTTCATCTCAATCTGATCGTTTATTATCTTGATTCATTTTGTAGTTTCTGCTGTGGCTTTTTTCATTCGTTCGATGGTTTTTGACATTCAAGCAAGAATATCAAGCACATCAGCATCAGCATTTTTCAGATGATATTGCAGAAATTTCAATCCGGTTTCATTTGAGAATATCTCAATATCAAGATTCTTTATCTTATCCTTTACCAATGAAACGACCTCAGCACAATTCTGACTTGCTCATAAGACTGCAGTTTCTCAGTTTATTATAGCGATTCATGTCTCTTTTATGATCTTGCTCATCGCAAGAGCCATTGCCTCTCAGAATATCTGTCATTTCTCTCAGTCAAGATGATTTATATCAATGATATTTGTCATGGCCAATGCCATTTCTCAATCTCTCAGATCATCAGCGTTCATAGCAAAGAAATCATGAAGCATCCTATTCATCAATTCAGTGGATTCCTCTAGTAATTTTGATAGTGCTTCTGGAGATTTATCATTTTCATAACTCCTATAAAGCCCTTCGAACTGCTTCATATAGATATGGGTTTTCGTTCATACTCAATCTATCTGGTTTTCGATTTCAACATCCAATGAAAAGAACTCCTGACTGTCTAAAAAAATCTTTCATTTTTTCAACATTCATTTCTTTCAGATGAAACTGTCTTTATTAGCCTCTATACAAGCTGCTTTGTATTTTTCCGAAGCATCATCACCTGGCTTGATTACCTTTTCATAGTAATCATCTTGGTTTAATTCGTCAGTTGTTGTCATATTTCGTTAGTTAATGAATAATCTTTAAATCTTAGGTTTGATTCACATTGCATAACCTGCTGACATGAATAACGGAAGATTATGGTTTCATGGGATATTCTGGAATAATTTATCCGATGATCTTTCCGGATGCGGCATAAGTCATAATATCCTTCAATCTGGAGAACATATTGCAGCTATTCAATCAAGCGATCCATTGAATTCAGAAGTCGGTCTACCGAATTTATCTACATATTGCATTACAACCTGTCAATTCTCAATATATCTATCAAGCTTATCTTTATGTCTAGGATCGATATATAATCTTCATTCTCCATGAGAAACCGGAATCACATATTGCTCTCAGATCTTTGATAGGCTCATCATAGGAGACATTACAGAATTCACGATCAATCAGACATTATCGGTGATGTGCCTATGCTGCTGATTGAAAGTAAGAGTGAAATCATCTTCCATCAGATGATCTGTTATCTGTCAATTATCGAATACTCATAGCTTGATCAATGTCTGGAATCAATTGCATATTCAAAGCGTCAATGTATCAGGTTTTCAGAGGAATGCATTCATCGCATCCTTCAATGCTTTCATCCTGAATACGGCTGAAGTGTATTTCCCTGATCCATCAGGCTCGTCCCCTGCAGAAAATCATCCTGGGAAAACCACCATCTGAGCAGTTTCCAATAATCTGATAAATTCCTGAGTGGATTCAAGAAGATCCTTCGAAGTCTGAGTCCTGAAATAGAAAGGTACAGGACTAAATCAAGCCTTTATCGCCATATGTGCAGTATCGAGCTCTGAATTCGTTCCAGGAAAAACCGGAATAAGAACGGTTGGCGGAGTCAATATTATATTAGAAGCTTCTACATTAGAATTCAATGGTTTTCAAAATTGGTCAAGTAGAATCGAAGATGTCTCTGCTTTCACAGAAGTCTCAATCATTCAAGTCTTTCATCATCACTGGCTCGTAGAATATACGCTTTCCAAAGTTCAATCCCAAGATATCTTCGCATCGGACAGATTTATCTCTTCATCTCAAACCCTTATTACTGGTTCATTGGTAGTTTCTCAGATGCGTATATCATGATGCCAGAATAATTCAAGATATTCTTCCCTGTACTCTTCTGAAAATTTATTCTCATCAATTTCTAATATTATTCATCACATTCACTCATTAAAAATATTTTCATTTTCTTCAAATTCAAATCATATATCATTTCAGAAACACATTTTTGAAATTGCAGCAGCAATACCTCAAGCATCAACGACACTTGAAGATCTAACCACTCACAATTTAATTAATCTATTTATTTTTTCAAGATTTTCAGCGTATTTTTGAAAATCTGGAACTCAATTTTCCTTTCTCGGCACATTAAAATATATGACCGAGTTTCATCATTCTTTGAATTCACTTGAAATTGTCTTGTTGATGTTTCAGATTCAAGTTGCGAATGATACGACACCAGGTGGAACATCTAATCTGTTTCAATCTTTATCTATATATGTTCATGACATGCTATCTTTTCATCCAAGAGCTATATAGAAAAGCTCTACTTGTGCCTTGAAAGCTCAAAGAAGTCATTGATATGCTTCTCACCATCTTACAGCATCATCTCATAATTTTCAGAAGTATTCCTGCAGGCTCAAGAATATCATATTCAGATCTCATCATGTCGCTATGCATTTTGAAACAGATTCTATTATCGCATACATGGCTCATAAGAATGGCGAATGAGATGCAAGATTAGGATTGAATCAGAATGTCGCTATTGTTGTGGTTACAGAGTCCACTCAGTTGAATGTTGGAATCTTAGAAACCATTCAGCTTTGAGGAGTCAGTTGATTCTTTCATCAGAATGGAGCAAGAACAGTCGTAGCTCAGACAGAATTATCGAAAATCGATCATACTCATTTCTGACTTGCAACATCCTTCCTTGAAAGATTATATAGGAATGCTTCTGCAAATTTTCTTTCTTTAATGAGTGAATCTAATTTCTCATCATGTATGGTTTCGAAGAAATTCAGCTTTTCATCGGCTTTAACTTTTACATTTGTCTTTCTTTTCGCTCATTCGGTATCAAGAAATTTCCTGCTTATATTCAGAATATTCCTTCACCTGTAATTCATTGTCAGACGATCTTCATCTTGATCTGTAGCTGAATCAGTGACATCAGCTATTTTCACGGCTAGAAGATTGGCTTCGGCTATCATTTCCATAACCTCATCGTAATCCTTTCTGTCGATAACTATAGACATTCTTTCCTGTGATTCTGATATGGCTCTTATTGTAGGTCAAATCGGATATTTTACTGAAATATCATCAAGATTTATATCAAGTCATCTTGCTAGTTCTCCAACCATTACAGATATTCATCCTGCTCAACCATCATTACATCTCTTTATGAAACGAGAAAATTTAGGATTTCTGAATAATATTGAAATAGCTCTTTCTGTCACAGGATTACCTTTTTGAACTTCAGCTCAACATTCTGTAACAGAGCTTTCATCGTGTGAAACTGAAGATCATTTCGCTCATCATACTCAATCAGTTCATGTCTTTCATCAAAGCATGATAACAATATCTCATGCAACCGGTCTTTCTCTTCTGACCTGATCTGCTGGAACTCATGCGATCACATATCAAACCTCGAAATGCTTAGCGCGGTATCAAGGATGGAAATATTCCTTTACGGCTCATGTATGTATTCAGATCTGATTTCAATAACTTGAGAATCATGAAGCTGATAATCTTGAGATAAGCAATTGTGAAAGCTTTCATGAAATCGTGTCTGAAATAGGTTCTGTAGGATCAGCCGAACCGCTTAATCTGATACCTCAGAAAACCCAAGATCTTCCAGATAAAGGATCTCTTATACATCAACCAAGACAAGTTGCAGATCAACCAAATGGTTCGATTTCAGTAGGATGATTGTGAGTTTCATTCTTATACATTATCTTCCATCTTTCAATGCTTCAGTTTTCCATCGCTATATCGACCTCAAATGAGCAAGCATTAATTTCCTCGGATTCATCGATATCTTTTATAGCTGGATTCAAATCAGGATTTGCCTTCAGATATTTAGCAGGCAAGGTTGCTATCTCCATCAATGTATTAGGTTTATCTCATCGTCAAAGTGATTCTTTGATATGCTTATAATTTCTTTCGGTTTCTTTGATTGAATCGATAAGTCAATTTGTTCATTCGAACTCCACATTCTCAATTATCGTATTGAATGTCGTATGCCTGCAATGATCAGACCAGTAAGTATCTATGACTATAAGTTCCGTATATGTAGGGTCTCTTGATTCATCATTCTTGAAATATTCCTGGACAAATAATATATCATCAAGATTCATCGCAAATTTCTCTTCTTTTATCAGTTGTTTAAGTTCATCAGGAGACATGGAAGTAAATCATTCTATCACTCTTTCTTCAGCTTCAGTAGGAATAATCCTTTCCTTGTAATCCCCTAATTTGCTGTCATGCTTTTCAACCGGATTTATTATCCATTTCCTTATCTTATCCATATCTTCCGCAAGTATATCTCATTCAATCACAATCGTATTTTGAAATCTCACATCATGATCATTTCTTCATGTCTGAACCATCAATAATTGGCCTATAGCATCAACCCTGGCATCATATTGTCATGGCAATGCCTCTATATTCAAGATATTCTTATCTTTACCGATATTATAAAAAGATCATTCAATTTGTTCTCACCCCTTTCTATCTAAAAATTTTTCCAACTCTACATCTCAAAATAAATCATGCATTAGCCATTTTTTGGATTGTGATTCTCAATTTTTAAGTTTTATTTTCAATGACATTCAAACATCGTCATTTCAAACTACACTATCAGTGAATTGTTCTTTCGTGCTTATATTATCAACAGGAAGTTCAGCGAAAATAGTAGGCACGGTATACTCGAATTCCTTATCAGATAATCATTTGATGAGATATCTGTTGTATATCTTTGCCTTGACTCATTTGATTCACAAATAATTGGTGATGGCATTCGTAAGAGAATCGGATAATCAGTCCAATTCATCTTTCTTATTCACAAAAAGCTCTCTGATTTTTGAAAGCTCAAAATTTTCAGAATCCTGCCCAACGTTATTCTTCATAGTGGAAAATTACAAAAATAAAAAAATTGTCCTGATAGACAAAACTGATATTTTATTTTTGTTTTATGTATTTTTTGAAGTATATATATTGTTTATGATATGTCAAAAAATATATTTCCGAAATTGGGGATAAATTATTTGACTGTAAATATTGTTTTTCAAGGTATTGTCCTGCAACTCAGATTATATTTCTGTGATTTTATAAGCTTGTTTGCGAAAGCCAGTCAGAATCATCTATTTTTCAGATCTCACTTGGAGCTTACCCTATGTTTGAATAGCTTATCAAGGATATCCTTTGGCATTTCAGGTTCATTTTCAATCTCAAATATATCCCTACCTGTCTCATCAGTATAAAATCTGATATTGATATTGGATCACTTAGGGGCAGCCTCTATTGCATTCTTATAGAGGTTCGGAAAGATGTTACATAGGAAAAGTCATTCATCTCAAATGAAACTCACTGTTTCATCTCAGATATCGCAAATTTTTCAGATTTTTCCTTTTATATCATAATTAATGGTTATATCTTTTCAATTTTTAAGGTTGTCAAACATTTCCTCAATATTGCACAAAATCGGAATAAGATCGAAAAATTCTGGCTCATACTGATATTTCATTTCAAATATCTTCGATATCTTTTTCAGATAATTCTCTTTTATTATTCATATCTTCTTTATTCAGGAAGATATTATCCTCAGATATCTCTTAATGTCTTCAGGAGAAAGAAATTCCAAACTCGATTCCAGCAGATCCGAATAGCCTTGCACTTGGGCAAGGATATTATTTATATCATGATTTACACATCATTTTATGAACTCTTTAAGTTCATCATCCTTTTCTTTTTTCTTGATGCTTAAGGTGGCATTTTTCAAATCAGAATTTTCTGCTGCCAGTTTTTCATTCTTTTCTTCCAATCTTCTTATGGATTCCAGCAATTCCGATTTTTCACCAGACAAAAGAGTGCCTACCCTCAATCTTTTGCTTTTGACAAGGTTTCTAGCACTATCGGATTTTTCTTTCTTCATGTGCTTATATCTAGGTGTTCTGCCTAAGACATTCATTTTGCTCTTTGTTAAGATTTATCCCCATTATACCACAAAAATAATCACTAAGCAAAATTTATGGATATAATCAGGGGTTCGCATTATATGCAACCAAAATAATTTTGCTTTTATCAGATATGAATTATAATTTTCGAATATTTAAACGATCATATTATGAACTCTACAATTTTGATAATCTGAATTATCGCTGGATCATTCTGAACATGATATTTCATGTATTGAAAAAGCACATCGACTGGTATGCCGATGATATGCGGCATTATCTTATGCATATATCCATATTTTGTGGAGAATATCTGGGCTCTTGTCTGAATAGGGATATTGCTTATCCTTTTGCCTTTTTATTTCAGGTTTTAGAAAAATATGAAATATCAATGAAATAAAATATATTTTGACTTAAATTAATTTAATACTATAGAATAATTATCCTATCAGTTCCATTTTCTCTTTTCTTGATAGCTGTTTAAGTGCATATTCCCTTTTTCGCGCTTCATTCAATGTTTCGCAGATTTCAGAATATACGATAGAAACCGGTCTGCGGATTTTCGTGTAGTGAGCGCCTGATTTCAGATTATTATGCTCATGAAGCCTCTTTTCCATGTTGTTAGTTGACCCGATATAAAATGTTGAATCGGAACATTTGAGAATATAAACTGTTGGAGACATCGGCATATTTCGGTTATATGGATTTTTTAAAGATAATCAGTTCTGATTATATCCAAGTAAGCATTTTTACAAGTGAAAAAAATGATATATAAAACTAGAATTCAAATCCATCCCCTTTACAAATTCATTTTTTCCATATACTCTTACAGTTATTTTATTATTTTTTCAGTTTTTTTTATGGCTTCCAATGAAACAGTTGTACGATTTGATGGTGTATCTTTCGAGTTTGCAGAATTCAAACCTATTTTAGATGATGTGAGCTTCAATGTGAGAAAAGGTACGAAAATCACTTTGATGTGACAGAACGGTTGATGAAAGACAACAATCTTCAAACTTATCACATGAGAATTAAAACCAAAAAGAGGAAAGATACATATAGATAAGGATACTTCCATAGCAATAGCTCAACAGGTTATACCTTTAGCAGACAGAGAGCTTACGGTCAGAGCTTTTTTCCAGAAATATTATAAGGAAGCCTGATTCAATGTCGATGCAAAAATTGCAAACATACTTGAAGTCGTCAATCTTAAAGCTCCTCTTGATCGCTTCATAAAATCATTTTCAGGTTGACAGCAAGCAAGATTGCTTCTCGCTTCAGCTCTTATCCAAGACCCTGATATACTTCTTCTTGATGAGCCTACTAATAATCTTGATGTTGATGGGATAGCCCATCTTACCGATTTTCTTATAAGCTATAAGAAAACTTGCATGGTTATTTCACATGATGCTGAATTCCTGAACTCATTTACGGATTGAGTCATATATCTTGATGTATTCACAAAGAAAATAGAGCAATATGTCGGTAATTATTACAATGTGACTGATGAGATTGCTGCCCGTATAAAAAAAGAGAATATGAAGAATGCCCAGCTTGCAAAAGAAGCTCAGGCAAATAAGGAACAAGCAAATGTTTTCGCGCACAAATGATGAAAGCTTCGTCTTGTAGCAAAAAAGATGCGTGAAAAAGCTGAAGAGCTGGAAGAAGCTGCTGTTGACGTACGTAAAGAAGATAGAACGATCCGTGATTTCACGATACCATTACAGGAATGAATCTGATGAGAGCTTCTGAAGATAAATTCAGTGAAGATAATCAGAGACCATGAAGCAACAACTGTTCCTGTCGAAGTATCATTGAGAAGAAAACAGCATCTCTTATTATCAGGACCAAACGGAATCTGAAAAAGCACTCTTCTTGAATCTATAGCATTAGGGAAATCAGAATGAGCGATAATCACTCCATGAGTCAAAATCGGTTATTACAGACAAGACTTCTCAAACCTTAATTTCGATCAGACTGTCTATCAATGTCTTATGGAAGCATCCGATGAGAAAATCCTGGAACAGGATCTTCGTTCTATGGCTGCCTGATTCCTGATCACATGAGATGTAATGAAAACCCAGATATGAAGGCTTTCAGAAGGTCAGAAATGATTGGTTGCATTTGCAAGGCTTGTACTTCAGAAACCATGATTATTGATTCTTGATGAGCCTACGAACCATATAAATTTCCGTCATATCCCAGTTATCGCAGAAGCGCTTGATAAGTATGAATGAGCGATGATTCTGGTTTCTCACGTACAGGAATTCGTATGGCAGATAAGAATAGACGATGAGCTTGATCTTGGAAGCAAATAATTTTGTTCTTCCTTTACTTTTCATAAGAAATGAATATACTCTAAGAAAGTAATTATTCAAAATAAGATGCTTCGAAGCATCTTATTTTATTTCAAGAGACATATAAATATATTTTTCTATTTACTATATTTTTAATATTTAAATTATCAATTCAATGACATTTAATACACTCGGACTTATCGATCCGATTCTTAAGGCTCTGAAAACAGAGTGATATGAAAATCCGACACCTATCCAAGAACAATCAATCCCCCTTATACTTGCCCGCAAGGATCTTATCTGATGTGCACAGACAGGTACATGAAAAACAGCTGCTTTTGCAATTCCTACATTGCAGATATTAAGCGCTTCTCAGGACTTATCAAAACCAAGGATAATAAAAACTCTTATACTTACGCCAACTCGAGAGCTTGCGATACAGATCGAAGAGAGTTTCACTGCATATTGAAGATATATGAGTCTTAAACATGCTGTCATATTCGGTTGAGTATCACAATGATCTCAGGTCGATAAGCTGAAAAAAGGTATCGATATATTGGTTGCAACGCCTTGAAGACTTCTTGATCTAATGAACCAATGACATGTGAACCTCAGGCATCTTGAGATCTTCATCCTTGATGAAGCTGATAGGATGCTTAATATGTGATTCATAAATGATGTCAAGAAAGTCATAGCAAAGATTCCAGTAAAAAGACAATCACTATTTTTCTCTGCTACTATGCCGACTGAAATAAGGAAATTGGCAGATTCCATCCTTACAAATCCAGTAAAGGTCGAAGTTACTCCTGTATCTTCAACGGCAGATACCATAACTCAATCAGTTTACTTTGTATGAAAGTCTGATAAGAAACATCTTCTGGCTCATCTTCTGCAAGATAAGTCAATAGAATCCGCTCTTGTATTCACAAAAACCAAACATTGAGCCGATAGGGTCGTGAAAGAGCTTGCAGTGAAATGAATCATAGCTGAAGCCATCCATGGAAATAAATCGCAAAATGCCAGACAAAGAGCTCTGACGAATTTCAAGACCTGAAAGACCCGTGTCCTTATTGCTACCGATATTGCAGCAAGATGAATAGATATAGATGATCTTACACATGTATTCAATTATGATCTTCCGAATGAAACTGAGACTTACGTTCATAGGATAGGTCGTACCGGACGTGCATGAGCCAGCTGAATGGCAATATCATTCTGCGATGAAGAGGAAAAATTCTATCTGAGAGATATCCAAAAGCTTATAAGCAAAAAGATTCCGGTCGTTGAAAAACATCCGTATTCCCTAAGGACATGAATAACAATGCCTTGAAATAATGTTCCTCAGCCAAAAGCGGTTCAACCACAAAGACAACAGCAAAGGTCTCGTCCTAATCCGAACAGATCTAGATTCAGCTCATCAGAATCAGGATTCGATTGAAAGAGATATAAAGGTAACAGATAAAAAAAATCCCATAGAGATATGGGATTTTTTTAAAACATATAAATAAAAGCTTTGACCGTTATTCGGCAGTTTTTTTGGAAGAATTCTTCATATCCTTCTTTGTAATCTTTACAACTTTATCATTTTTAGTCTGTGTTGTAACTTTTTTGATTTTTCCATTTCACTTCTGATAATCTTTGGTCATTCAGGGTGATTGCATATTTTTTTGCGATTGTATCTGCTTGATCATTGATGCATTATCGGAAGTTATGGTGGTTATTATTCAATTGCTTATCTGTGATGTAAACATCTTTATGGGAGCTTTAGCATCTTTTGATTTGAATTTCTGGGATTTCACGAACATATCATTAAGCTTAGCTAAAGCACCTGAATCAGATGTTGTTTGGGTTATCTGGATTCAGTCAATTATATCTGTGACTGTTGTTGTTACCTTAGACTTAAATGTTTCCATTTGAGCTTTTTTCTTTGCTATCGTTCATGAATTCGACCATTCCCTGTATTGCTTTGCCTTTGTTGCCTTAGTTTCCGTAGCGTCTGCGAAAACCGCTGTTCCGAATAGCGTTGCTGTCATTATACCTCATATGATAATTTTTTTTGTGTTTTTCATACGTATTAAATTAAAAAATAAGTTTCATCAGAAGCAATGCAATGTTACAATATCAATGTAAATTTATTGTAAAAAATTGCCTTTAAAAAACTTATTTTTAAAAGGCAATTTTAAGAAAGAGTGTATATTTACTTATATTAGAAGACCGGTCTCAAACCTATGAATTATTATCTTTTTGACAAGGCATCGAGATTTATTTCCAGATTTTCAGATGATAACTTCAATAAAGCCTTTGAATCTTCTATAGCTTTATTATATATTTCATCCCCTATCTCATTCAGAAAGAAATCCAGAATATCCTCGGCTGCAATCATTCAGATATCCTGATCTTGCTCATTATTGAAATAATCGACAGTTTCCCTTATGGCTTTTTCACGCTTTTCTTTTGAAATAAGAAGATCTGACTTCCTTTTGATTTTACTCATTTTCATACAGTTAGATTATAGGTCGGATTCTAATGTATTTTACATTTAAATCAACATATTTATAAGCTCAATTGCTATTATTTTAGAATAGCATCAATTAATATTTTCTATATTTTTTACTTTAAAAAAATATTTTCATAAATTTTTCCGTTTTTTTCCTTTTGATAAATCTTAGTATGCGATTACAAAAAAAAATGCTCATTAAAATGATATAAGCAGGAAAAATAAAAAAGGGTGGATCCGGAAATTTTTCAATGTTTTCAAACATCAAACAATGAAAGGAGAAAAACCATGTCAAGAACAAAAACAGAAACAAGGACATGTAGTAGCTGTAACGGCCAGGGGTATCACTCAAACAATGAAGGACAGCATTGGGAAGATCAATCATGCTATTCTGATGATTATTCCGGATGCAGCAGCTGCGGCGGAGGCGGACGTAAATACACCGATCATGGTGCAAATATCTGGTCATCGAAACATGTCAATGACGACTTCAAAAAAGGCAGCGGAAAAGAAGAGGTTACATATGTTTTCAGAGATGGAGATTGGCATTATGACGGGACCGGACCAAGCAGTGGAGGTTGTTTCGTAACGACAGCTGTCTGTGAAATTCTCGGCAAAGCGGATGATTGCGATGAGCTTCAGACCCTGCGTCACCTTCGTGATCATTATGTATTGAATCTTCCTGAAGGCAAAACACTTTTCGAGGATTACAGGGTACTTTCAGAAGGTATTATATCTGACATCCATGATTCCGAAGATCCAGTCAAAGCAGCAAAGAAGATTTACTCCGAGCTTCTCCCGATAATAGATCTTACAAAACAAGAGTTCTATAGCGAAGCAACGGACAAATACAAAAAACTCATCAGAAACCTATCTGAAGAATCAGAAAAAACAAAAAGGAGAAACGATATGAGAACAAAAATAAATAATTTGGTTACACCGGAAAATGCTGAAGAAATGAAAAAAAGCTTCTGTACGTTGATCGATGCTGGCATGATAATAGTGAAAGCCGCAAGATCGTTCGAATCATTCATCCAAAGCCTGAAAACAAAAAAAGTAAGCAGCGACATCAGATCCTAGAAATAATGTTCTGATGCGAAACAAGAAAAATTCTCCGGACTTTGGTCCGGGGAATTTTTAAATCGTAAGAATAGAATTGATTATATAGATTCCTTCTTTGTAGTTTTTCTTACAGCTTTTTCTTTTACAGGAGTTTCAGATTCTATGATTTCATCTTCTGCTTCAAGAAATATATCCTCTAAAATCTCATTTTTCATAGCTTTTACAGGTTTAGCTTTTTCCGTTTTAACATCAGTTATATTAAGGAATCTGATTATCATATCAAGCTTTTCATTCAATTTCTCGAACTCGATCTTGCTGTCATCAGGCCTCTTTGATTTAGACTTATCGACTTTACTGAAACAATCGCTGCAGTAAACTGGTTTATCGCTTGATGGCTTAAATGGAAGTTCACAGTTGCTTCCGCATTCATCGCAAACAGCTTCGAACATCATCCTATCTCAAGAATCATAACTATCTCTTCTTCCTCTATCATTCCTATCTCTTCAACCTCTATCGTCTCTATCAAAATCTCTTCAACCTCATCAGTTTTCCTCTCTTCTGAAGCAATCGCTACAGAAAACAGGTCTGTCTCCTGTAGGCTTAAAAGGAACTTCACATCAGTTACCGCAATCAGCACAGACAGTTCTGAACATTTCAGCCCTTCACCCGTCTCTCCTACCTGAATCTCTTCAACCTCTACCACCTCAACCATAGCCACCACCTCAAGATCTGCTGCTATTTCTATCTCTATTGTAATCCATATTAAATCGAATTTTAATTAATAATGTAATATCTCTGACAGAAAAATATAAATATCTCTGACTTTTCTATTCTACCTAAATATCTCACAAGTACAATACATTATTTTTTTATACAAAATAAAGGTTTGCAGATTAATCTGCAAACCTTTATATAAGACAATTTGGTGAAGATGAAAATAGTAGTGAGAATAAATTATACGAAAAAATAGGCTCTGTTAAATAGATTGAAAACTTTTAATCATCACAATTTTCAATGATATCCTTGATTTTCCCTAAAAATTCCTTAACATTTTTAGCTACAAAGGATTCATCTGTTTCGGGAAAATCAGACTCTTTTCTGGTGATATATAATTGTCTGTTTTTTGTTTCATAATAAGCATTTGTAGGTACTGCTGAATTGATTGCAGGTCAAGGTTTTACCATTGGTGATTTACCTAGTTCTTTTGTTATAATTTTATCTAATAAACCAATTGAACTTTCATATTCATCAAATTCAAGATAACCTCATTCCCATCATCAAAATAATATTACATCTATACTTCAAGGCTTTGCTCTATTTTTAATTTCATCTATTTTTTGTTTTAGGTCTTTCTCAAACATCAACTGATTTTGTAAAAAGAATACTGGATCCTGATGGGTCATAAATGATATATTATTTCAAGAAACCTTATCAATTCATGTCATGATAACTCAAGTGCAATTCCTATAATCTAGCGAATATTTATCATCTTCTGAAACATCAGACATAATATAATAATGTTTTCATTCTCATTTTACTATTGAACCGGGAGCCACAATAGCAACAATATCTTCTGACTCTTTACTGGCTCTTACATATTTTTGGACGATTCTACCGTCGAAATGAAGAACTGTTCATTTCGATACGATTTCATTTATATGTTTCACGGTTAATTCTTCAAGAAAATCTTTATCATTTACCCATACAGAAATCGGCCAAGATTTATCTTGTATTTTTTCTGGAGGATTTGATGACGTTAAATTCATTTTTTATGTTTCATTTATTTACTTACATTTTATCCTAAAATCAATAATTTAACAAATTTAACAGTGATTTAAAAAGTTGATTTTGAAGTATAAAAACCAACTTCACAATAAAAAAAATCACCTCATTTAAGGCAATTCTTTAATTCAATTTTTACTTCAAAATTTAAAAATGGTGGAGATGAGGAGAATTGAACTCCTGTCTTAGAAGGTTACCCAAATATTTCTACTATCATATCCGTGTTTTAATACTCATGGAAGTTAAAAGCCGGCAAAAAGCTTCTACGAGAAATATCTTTGATACTTATTCTCCTGAAAGATATTCATGAAATCAGAGATAAGACCTTATTTGTGATAATGCGACCCTAAGGTTAAAACCGCATTATTTTCATAGCAGGCCATTTGGCACACATCCCCGTAGGAAAGGCTATATTATCAGTTTATGCTATTACGCGTAAACTGGAGAAAAAGCGCTTCTAAAAGCAGCTAAACCTCTTGCAACTCTGTTGTTTGCGTTTGTTTTCGCTTGTATTGATTACGGAAGCCACAAGCATCTCCCGGATAGCATATAAGAATAACTTAGGTCTCCTAATAGAATCCTAGCATCCCCGAAAAATATTCTAGAATTCCCTATTCCCTTCCTTTCCTTTCCCTTCCTTTCCCTTATAAAGGGAGGGTGCCCGAAGGGCGGATGGGTTACATTCTAGACTGGCATTATACTGAGAAAAACAAATATTTCAAAATATTTTTGATTTTATGGAATAATCCTATATTATAATCTAATATTTAAACCAAAACGGAATATGAAAATAAAAGACAGATATAAATTCCTAAGCTATGCAATTATTGCAATGTTCTTTCTTAATATTTCATTGAGCTTTGCAGATGGTATGGATGTGAATTCCAATCTGCCTTCTTGAAGCTATGATCATGTCCTCAAGATAGAATTGGTTCCGACAATCGATAATACTAAGACATTCTACAGTTTCAATCCGAATTGAACCCCAAATGACGCTTTATTGTACACCTGAGCTATCTTATTGAAATCCTCAACTCCCCTGATTTTCTTCAGTTTCCTGAATACGCAAGTCGAATCGAAGATAAAGCAAAACGATTACACCATAATCTATCCTAATACCATTAACCTATCAGGAGCTACAGAGACAAGCTGAGACAGGATAAGCTGAGTTTTCCTGGTCAATAATGATGAGAAAACAATGGATATAAGCTATTGGGAACTAAGGAAAGATGAAACTATATATACTGTACCTGACTGAACAACTCTTAATGCAGGACAGACTTTTCCGCTTGATAACATATTCTCATGAAGCTGATATATTTCACTTTTCAGCCCCAATCTTGAGAAAAAGGATTTCATAGAGATAGTTGAAACCGACACCATTCCAGAAATCAAGAATGATATTAAGCCATCTGTAAAAAAGATATATAAGAGAAAAACTCAAACCGTAGCTGATACGGCAAAAGAGGAAATTAAACCGACTGAATCAGAAGTAAAAGCTGAACAGATCACATCAGATAAAGAAGATAGCAATACAGGATCTGAAAATGCCATAGTTTCCGATACAGAAGATGGAAATTCATGAAGCATGGAAAAAATCATATCGCCGGCAAGCACAGATTTAGCAGATCCGAATGAATGATGAAATACTATGAATGACAACCTTAAGCTTTCAGTGAACGAGACAAAAGTGAATTCCAATACTGTGTTGATCCTTATGATGATATGATGACTTTTCCTTTTCTGATTGGCACATCAGATAATACAAAGGAGAAAGAATATCATTCCTATAAAATCTCACATCCACAAAAACAAAAAAACGAGCTAGCTCGTTTTTTTGTTTTTGTATATCTTAAATCTTCTCGATAGGTGCAAGCTCGATGTTCATCTTCTTTATTCAGACTCATCATGTAAATGCTATATCAGCCAGATTTTCCTTTATCGAAACTATGGTTCATATTCAGAATTTAGCATGGTTAACCCTATCTCATAGTGAGAATGCCGATACATCATTATGGATTATCGTCCTGACCTTTGGTTCGAATGAGAAATCCTTTATTGAATCGAATGAGACAGAAGTCTTAGAATCGGAGAAGAAACTTCAGAAACTGTTCTTTTTTGTTTCCAGCTTCTCCATATATTCTTCCGGTATTTCCTTAAGGAACCTTGAAGGAGGATTTGCAGAATAATTTCAGAAGGTATAGCGTTCGAATGCTCTTGAAATATAAAGATTCTTCTTCGCTCTTGTCATGGCGACATACATTAGTCTTCTTTCCTCTTCAAGCTCCTTCGCCTCAAGAAGCGATCTGGAATGCGGGAATATTCATTCCTCGGATCAGACTATAAATACGTTATCAAATTCAAGTCATTTTGAAAGATGAACGGTCATGAGAGATACCTTGATATTTGAGTTCTCTTCCCTGTCTGCATCGGTAATAAGAGCGATATCTTCAAGAAACATGTTCAATGCTTCCCTTGATTCAAGTCATGCATATCTTGATGCCATATTCTCGAATTCTTTCAGATTATCCAATTTTCATTCACATTCATCCTTTCAATATTCATCGAGGAGATATTCTTCATATCATGTTTTCTTTATTATTTCACGCATCAGGGATTCTATGGAATTTTTCTCAATGAAATCTGAGAATTCCACATACATCTCCTTAAACCATCTTATCGAATTTCTCGCTTGTGGTCAGAGTTCTGTGACCTCATCGATATTATCCATAACGTCTATCGGACTCAATCAGTAATTATAGGCATATTCCATCAATACCTCGACTGATTTCTGTCAGATTTTCCTTGATGGTACATTTATTATCCTCTTAAGGCTGATTATATCGTTCCTGTTTGCAATAAGCCTGATATAAGCCAAAATATCCTTGATTTCCTTTCTTTCGTAGAATTTGACTCATCAGTAAACCTTGTACGGGATTCATTTGTTCAATAAAGCCTCCTCTATAAGCCTTGATTGTCAGTTTGTCCTATATAACACAGCGAAATTCTCTCCGCTATCTATGTTTACCTTTATGTTTTCAGCAACGGATTCTGCTTCATTCTTCTCATTATATGCCTCTATGACCTTTATACTACTACCTTGCTCATTATCGGTCCATAGTGTCTTATCGAGTATTCATGAATTGTTCTTGATAACGCAATTCGCGCAATGGATTATATTTTTTGTAGATCTGTAGTTCTGCTCGAGCTTTACGACATGGCAATCCTTATAATCCCTTTGGAAATGGAAAATATTCTGTATGTTCGCTCAACGCCAGCTGTATATCCCCTGCCAATCATCTCAGACCACGCAGATATTCCTGGTTTTCGAAGCAAGAAGATTCACTATCCTATATTGCATCTCATTGGTATCCTGATACTCATCTACAAGGAAATATTGGAATCTTTCATGGAAATAATCCAGAACTTCCTTTATGTTCAATATTTCGAAAGTCTTCAGAAGTATATCATCGAAATCAAGCGCATTATAAGCTTTAAGGCGTTTCTCATATTCACCGAAAACATCGCTTACCACCTGCTGGAAATAATTTCATACAGACGCTGAATAAACCATTGCATTGACTCAGAGGTTTTTCGCTCATCATATCGCATAAGCAACCTTTCGTGCAGGAAATTCTTTCGTATCGATATTCTTCGCTTCCAATATATCTTTAACAAGCTTTATCTTATCATCCTCATCATATATTATGAAGTTCTTCTCATATCATATCTTATCTATGAAAAGCCTAAGGAAATAGACTCAGATCGAATGGAAAGTTCATATCAGAGGAAAATTCCTTGTCTTATAGAATGACATCTTTTCAGTCTCGACTCAAAGAAAGCTTCATATCCTTTCCTTCATCTCTTTGGAGGCTTTGTTCGTAAAAGTCACACAAAGGACTGATTCAGGCTTTATTCAGATATCCTTTATCAGATATGCAACCCTTTGCGTAAGCGTATGTGTCTTCCCTGCTCATGCTCAAGCCAGGATGAGAAGCGGTCATTCTATATGCCTTACGGCTTTTTCTTGTTCAGTATTCAGCATAATTCCTTAAATTAAATAATCCGGAACTTAGTCCCGGAATGTCTTATGGAATTATATCCAAAAATATCTGAAATTGAAATGATTCTGAAAAATAATCTATCTTCTCATGATAGGCACGAAATATCATATCTTATCCGTGCTTTGGATTCATCTTCTCATTTTTATCCTGTATTCAGGATCTGCAGCAGATTCAGGATTATCGATTTTTTCATGTCCTATATTCAGGACATCATTATAATCTTTCTTCTTATCATGCTTTCATGTCAGTCTCTTTATTTTTCCTGATACTTTCTTTATGACTGAATCATAAGGCTTTTTTCATGAGCCGATATTCTTATCCTCGATATCATTAAGCCAAATAGCTTGATCATTATTGAATTCGAATCAAAGAAGTGAAAGAAGATTGGAAGTCCTTTCTGTGATAGTATCTCATGGCAGATAATCCGAACTATCGTGTATATCTTCTATCGATGGCAGCCTTAATCCGGCTTTATCCATATCTTTCATTCAGTTCTCAAAAAAATCGTACATAATATAATCAAGATTCCAGCAAATCTGTCAGATTACCAGATTTCAGCTATCTATCTTTACCATCTGTGAAAGGTTCCTTCTTATTGTGAAATACAGACTATTTTCCCTTTTCCATTTCTCGATAAGGCCTTTTGCATTATCGAGCCTTGTTCTGATTATTGGGTTTTGAACTCATCTGATAGACTCGCTGGACATATTGGAAGACATTCAATTGTTGCCGTAAGAACTCATTATTTCCCGTTTAAGTTAATTGTTATTTTTTACTGTTATTTCTTTGTGATAGAATATAGTATCAGGGCTATCTGTCAACGATTAAATATGGAATTCGGGTAGAAATTAAGGTTTGATGAAGATGGGAACATGTTTGCGAATGTATTTACATATGGAAAATACCAATCAGTTGCCGAAACATCAGTAAATGATGAGTCGCTTCTGCTTGCAATGCTTTTTCAAGATGCCTTGATAAGCATAGTTATGAATTCAGCTCTCGTCACCTTATCATCCTGCCTGAAATTCTTATTCCTTGAGATATATCATAGATCCAAAGCTTTCTGAAGATATGGAACCAAAAATGTTCCGGATTTTATATCAGCAAAACTTAGCTTGGTTTTAGAATCGAGATTTATCTTGTATGTCTTGAATATGAAGATCAATGCTTCTCATCTTGAGATTCAATTATCTTTTCAGAAATTTCAGTCTGAATATCATTTTGTTATTCAAGCTTCATATAGGAATTTCGTTGCCTTATAATATTTTGAGTTCAATGCGATATCATAGAAGACCTGTCAGGATTCTAATTTTTTTATCGGAGCAGGGATTGTTTCCTCTATTTTGGAATCAGGTATCACAAGAGGAGAATCCAGGTTGACAGAAACATCTGTTCAGACATTTTCCTGAACCATCGCATTGCTTTTGGAGATATCCTGAGCTGTGACTACGGTAGTCTGGGTTTGCGTTAAATTACTATCGATGCTGTTATTTGTATCTGAGATCTTAGTGTTTTGTGTTGTATCAGCTGAAAGATTCTTCGGAGATTCGTTCACTGCATTTATCTGATTCAGATCAGGTGCAGAATTGAGAACCTGCGATTGTGAAATGCTGCCTTGGACGAATTCCATAGGATTGATTGTCTTTGCCATCGCGTTCTCCTTACCAAGTCATACGTTGACAGCACTGAAGAAATCGAGTCATATGGTTGATGCATCCTTGAATGTATACGGCCAGTAAGGATGGAAATCAGCTGCTTTCTTATCGACCTGAAAATGCAGATGCGGTGTTGTGGTTATTCATGTCATTCAGACATATCAAAGCACTTCTCATTTTCTGATCTTTGTTCATTCTACTGCAACGATGGATGACAGATGCTCATATCATGAATATAAGGTTTCTGTTATTCATGCGACATTGACATTATCATGCCTGATCACCACATATTTTCAATCTCAAGTTTCGGTATCTTTGACTTTAGTCACGACTCAATTTGCAATCGATAAGATAGGTGTTCAGATAGGAGCCCTGATATCGACTCAAGGATGGCTTCATTCATATTCCTCATAGTTAAGCCTATAGCTTCACATATAGACAACCGGATATGTATATCTTGCCATTATCGAATTCTGATTCTTTCAAGATGCATCCTGAAGAAGGCTCAGATCATATTTCGGAAGCTCTACGAAATCAGTCACATCGAATTGCTCATCTTGAAAATTGAGCGATTTGTTTGTATTCTTAGCCTTAAGCCAATTAGGTACATATGAGATAGGTGAAACTGTTCAGTCGAAAGGATCTGAAGTGATATTGCTGTATTCCAGCACTGATGATTTTATGAATTGAAGTCAATAGAAGGTCGAAACGTAATATAATGCAAGTACCAGATTGAAAATCCATACAGCCTTTATCGCTCAGATAATTTTGAATTTGCTCATAATTTATTTATTTTTATTTTTGTAATTCACAATAACTTTACCATATTTTTTTGTTTAATGCAAAGATTATACCCTATTTAAATTGCAGTCTTTGTGATTTTTAAGAAGTGAAAACCTATTTGAAAGCTCAATGAGATCTATGGATCAATCGAAATACAGGAAACTTGCCATTATGTAGCTTCAATGCAATGTTATGGTATCGAAAACCAATTGGTTCTCCCTTCATTTCATATGTACTTTTGAGTAGGCGATCAGAAGGTCATTCAAATCATCTATGCAACCGTCATCTTCAAGGAAATCTTCGATTGAAAGATTATAATCTCATTTCAGAAGGAATTTATAAAGCAATATCTCAGCTTTCAGAAGTTTGTCTGATTTCGGAGAGTCAAGAAAATTATGGTTAGATATCCTTGTTCATCTTTCATTCATGAAAAATATGCTTTCATAGAATCAAAGGAAATATTCCCCAACTGATTCAAGATAGTTCCTAAGATATCTGTCCAATTCTTCATTTTCTCAGATATCATCTTGAACATTGCTGATATAGGATATCGCGACTCATGAATAGAATGTCATGAACTTATCTTTCCATACATTGAAGAAATCCTTGTTCGGATTCTCGAAATCATATGCTCTGTGTTCTATGGATCAAAGTATTGAGGTGACTTTCAAAGCGTTCGTATCAGTAGTATCAGTTATAGTCTCTGGCTTATAAAAAGGTCTATGGGGCATTTCACTAGATTTTTCCTGGGACCTTTCCTTCCTTCTGGATTGGTCGAAAGCTACAACTTTATCTCACATATTATCATAGGTTAATATATAATAGCCTTGATGGTTATTCCTCCTCAACTTCCCTTAATCTTCATACTGCAGACAATATGTTATTCACATGTTCCTGTAATATCGTAACAATATGGATGGTATCATCCTCTTCCTCCTTTGATTCCAATTCAGTATACCAATCATAAAGATATTCGTTCATGTTTGTGATTACAGAATCATCAAACGGATATTTCAGGAAGACATATATGCATTTTTCGAATTTCATATGAAATGATGGCAGATCTATTATCTTCGTATCTCTGAGTATCCTTCATCTTTCGGAATCACTTTCAAGATCATGGATAAGTCCTCAGACATAATGACATGTTTTCTCGAATCTGAGCAATGTCTCATCATCCTTGAAAGTCTCCAGTCATCCAGGACACTCAAGCTTTACAGATTCGACAAATTCATCAACCCATCTATCCTTGGTGATTTCAGTGAAAATAGACTTATCCTTGAATGCATTCACATAAGCTGAGATAACCTTTCAGGTCAAACCTGTAATGGCTTCCCTGGGTTTTTGCATTTTAACCGGCCTATCAGAAAGATAAGCGACTTTCTTCAAATTTGTTTCTGAATCCATATTTTAAGTTATTGGTTTTATTTATTGCATATTATTCCTCCTCCGGAGATTCATCGAAAAGTCAGATATCATTCGAAAAGCTTATCAGATAAGGGAAAAAAGCATCGAGATATTTTGACAGAAGCAAGCAGAGATATTCAGATACCTTGTTGAATTTTTCCAATATCTCACAATTGTAATAATCGAAATCTAATCTGAGACCATAATAAAAAAGTTATAGATTTATTAATTTATAACTTTAAAAGACCTAATGTCAAAATATTTTATATTATTTTCCTTCTTATGCTTTCGGCAAGTCTTGTGAAGCATTCATAGGTTATGGTTTCAGATCTTGAAGCTATCTCATAGATATTATTATCATGTTTCGCAGAGATTATCTCAACCTTATCTCACACCTTGATATCAGTTCATGTGACATCTATGACGGTCAGATTCATGCATATCCTTCATATTATAGGGAGATTCTTCCCTGAAAAATTATAGAAATAATTGTTTGAGAGTTTTCTTGATAGCGCTTCATAATAACCGACAGGGATTATAGCAATCTTCATATCATCAGTCGCTTCATAAGTTCAGTTATAGCTAACCTTTTCTCATTTCTTCAGATCCTTGATAAGGATTACAGTCGATTCGAAGCTAAGTGCGAGTTTCAGATAATTAAGATCATCATGGCTGGAATCTGACTTCTCTAGAGGATTGACTCAATAAAGCGAAATTCAAAGCCTCAGAGCACTGAAACAAGGATCCTTGAATTTCACTGCTCATGCTGAATTCGAAAGATGCTTATGCCTTAGTTTTATTCAAGCTGATTCTATTATCTCAATAGCGTTTTTGAATTTCACAATCTGCATCTGGGAATAATCGTTATCCTTACTGTCTGCATCGGCAAGATGTGTACAGATTCATTCAAGTATGATATTCTCATGCTTTTTGACTTCCTGCACGAAATCCATCACCTGTTCAAGATAGATTCATTGTCTATTCATTCAGGTATCAACCTTCAAATGAATCTTTATTCTTTTTCATATCCTCACCAATTCTGATAAGGTCTCAAAATCATAGACCACTAAGCTTACGAATGAAAAATCCATATTCGATAGGTTTCTCGGCAAGGTATATCAGATAAGAAGAAGCGGTGTCTTATTAACCTCTCTGACCTTCAATGCTTCATAATAGCTATCTACTACTATATAATCCAATTTTCTTTCTTTGAGTATCTTTGCTATCTCTTTGATTCAATGTCCGTATGCGTTTGATTTTAATACTGGAAAAATAGAATAATCTGGATTCAGATCCTGAAAAAGGTCAAAATTATTCAAGATAGCCTCTTTCGAGATGTATATCTTGTTCAGTGTCTCAAAAGGGGTTTCAAGTCTCCTCTTGAATGTCAGCAGCTTTGATAGAATTGACATAATAATTATCCTCAAAATTTAAACAGCATAACATCTCAGTCTTGCACTACATATTCTTTTCATTCCATCTTCACTTTTCATTGCTCTCTAGCCTTCGCCCATCATCAGGCATCTACAAGATCCTTCCAGTTGACGACATCAGCCTTGATGAACTTCTTTTCGAAATCCGTATGTATCCTTCCTGCGGCTTGCGGCGCTTTCCATCATTTATGTATGGTCCAAGCCCTGACTTCTATCTCTCATGCTGTGAAATAATATTGCAGTCATAAGGAATCGAAACATGTCTTTATAAGCTCATCGGTAGGATTTGAGGTGATTCACATTTCAGAAAGATATTCCTTTCTGTCTTGTGGTGAGAATTCCATCATATCAAGCTCCATCTTAACACTTATAGCGATAATAGGTATGCTCGCATCAGTGATTCATGTCAATTCCCTTAATTTGCTCTGGTCCATATCCAATTGGTTTTCAGAAACATTGCACGCATATATGAAAGGCTTGTTAGTAAGAAGGAACAGGTCTTTTATAAGATTCTTCTCCTCTTCATCGAGATCAAGGGTTATGGCAAGCTTTCCTGATTCTAAGTGCGGCTTAAGCTTTTCATATATTTCTTCCTTGGCTTTCGCTTCCTTATCTCAGCTTCTGGATTTTTTGATATTCTCTCACATTCTCTTCTCTAGTGTCTCAAGATCCGCCAATATCAATTCTGCATTGATTATCTCGACGTCCCTTTTCGGATTTACGTTTCAGCTGACATGATGAACATTCGAATCCTCGAAGATCCTGACCACTTGAAGTATGGCATCAGCCTCTCTGATATTAGCCAGAAATTTGTTTCATAATCATTCTCATTTGCTCGCTCATTCCACGATTCCGGCTATATCGACGAATTCGACATTAGCAGGGACTGTTTTCGATCAGTTGACCGTTTTCTGCAGTATATCCATCCTTTCATCATTTACATTCACTATTCCAGAATTAGGCTCGATCGTACAGAACGGAAAGTTCGCAGCCTCAGCTGCGTATGATTTCGTAAGGGCATTAAATAAGGTGGATTTACCTACATTAGGCAATCAGACAATTCAGACTTTCATTTTATTAAAGTTACATTCTATTTTAAATATTCATCTTTTAGTGGAATTCGAATCATAAATTCCTAGTATACCTCATTGACAGCTGATTCCTGGACTGTCTTGGTTTTCTCGTTAGTTTGAGAATACCTATATACCTCATAGTATCAGAAAAACGTCAGGATTATAAGGATAACCGTAAGTATCTTTGTTGATGGCACGATATATGCGCTATAATCCCTGAACTTATAGAAATTGATCTTGGCAATGATAAAAAATCACCATACCAATATCATGAAAATAGTAAATATTCAGGTTAAGAAAAGAAACATATTCGAAAAGTTAATGGTATAAATTATAAGACGTTATTGAAGAAATTCTCTTTTATCTTCATCCAATGGACAGATTGCCTGCATAGTTTTGAGATATCCCTTATATCGTATATAAATTCTTTTATTCATTCTTCAAGAAAGATTGTGTTTTGGCTTCATTTAACGAAAATTACGCTTTGTCTTTCTGATTTCTGGATATCTGATCTGATCTTCAATCAAGCTTGCCTTGAACTTGCAAACCAATAGACATTCTGCTCTCAAAAGTGTTTCACCATTTTCTCATATATATATTTCTTCATCTCTTCTCATACAAGAATAACCTTATCTACATTTGAAAGCATGATCTTTTCTGCAAGCTCCATGTGGATCTTTTTTGATTCTTCTCATAATTCACGCATATCTCATAGGAAAAGGATCTTATTATAATCATTATTCAGAGAGCTCATGTAATCAACTCAAGCCGAAATCGACGTGATTCATCAATTATAGCTTCAATCGATTATTATGGATTTATTCATACCTTGGATAAGTGTTCATCTTCATTTCTGAGGATTTACGTTCTTTATTATATCTATGATGTTCTCGATTTCAACTCAGAGCGTTATTCATAATGCGAAAACCGGTAATATGTTATATGCCTGGAATTCTCATATCAGACCGAACTCCAACATATGACAATTATTCTTGTAGCAGAAATCAAAAGAAAGCTTATTAACGTCTGATTTGATGTTTTTCGCTATTATATCTATATCCTGATTCTTGATTCAATAAGACATGATAGACCTGTCGGTTATTTCAGAAATACGGGATCTAATGTTCTCATCATCGATATTATAGATGATCTTTTTGGATTTTCTGGCCAATTTTATCTTCTCTTCAACATAATCCTGAAAATCAGGGAATTGCTCAACATGATTCTTATGGATGTTCAGGATTATTCAGATATCAGGGGAAGCAACATCAATTATGGTATCCATCTCTCATTTATGATCTATTCAATATTCCAATACGAGATATTTCGGATATTTTGATGTGAATCTCAAAAAAAATCCCTTCAGGAAAACATTTATCCATCAAAAGATATTCTTATTAGGCGATTTGGATTGAAGGATAGTAAGAGGTAATCAATATTCTCAATTATAATCATAAGGAGACATATAGACCTCTTCTCAATATATCGATTGCAAGAATTCGAATACGAAGTGAGTTGTTGTTGTCTTTCATACCGTTCAGGTGATTCAGATTATGAAAGGTTTATGTTTTTCGATTATTCCTTTCGCAGTCTTCTGCAGATATTTCAGTATGAGTTTTTTCATCAATGATTAATTATGTTTTAAAGTTTAAGACAATACCATATGGTTTGATTTGCAACTACGATTGCGATTATTATAACCATTTTTCTTTTTCTGCAAAATTCATTTATTTTATAAGATCCTTCCAAAAATTCTTATAAATATCAAATTTGCTTACGAATTCATCTTTAGATGAAGATATCACTCATAATTCTGACATTTTAGACTTAAGATAATCTAAATTCTTATCCTTATCCTTCTCATCGCTCAGAATTTCCAGCTCTATTATATATCAGTATCATCTTGTATCATCCACACTGACATCTATTCCTTGCCAAGAATATGAATATCTTGTCCTGAACCATTTTATATCGACATCATATCAAAGAGATAAGAAAAGTTTTTCCATCTTGTTGAAATCTTCTTTTTCGAATCTTATCTCTATCTCTTCCCTTGCTTCATCATGCATATTTCATTTCTTCATCCAGACTTTCGCATAATCATCGTTTTTCTGAATCCTCAAATCCTCCTTGCAATCGAAATAAAAGGTTTCCTGATTGTTCTTGCTCTTGAATTCTCAATTCAGATCAAAAAAATTCAGAAGTTCCTTATATTTATCTTCAGTTATGAAACTCCTTAATTCCACTTCTATATTCTTCATTATATTAAGCTCTTATTTTGTAATATTCGGATTCTCTTTGCTTTCAACTCATAGAAGCTCATTTATCTCATGAACAATTTCTGTTGGATGTGAAATAAAGGAGAGCCTCATCTCTCATATGTTTGCAGCATCTCATTCTGTCAGTACGACTATATCTCAATAGTTGAATACAGAACCTATGAAATGCGCGAAATTGCTTGTTATGGTCTTTACCTTATCGGAATTTATAGTGATTATGCTTCTTAATATTCAGCTTTGGTTATAGAAGATTATCTTTCCTGGAATAATAAGGCTGAAATCCATCTCTAGGTCACACATTCTCTTCTTGAACCTTGATGACATCACTATCTGAATAATCAAAAGAACTATATTTGATATTCAATATCAGAAATTCACAAGTCATTGCATGAAAACTATATCATACACGATATAAATTGCAACTCAGATCAATATGAAATAATTGAAGATCGTCTGATTGAAGAATTTCGTGAAAGCAGCATCTCATTCTACAAGCTCAAGTTTAAGCGATCAGATATCGACTATCTTATGCATATCACCGTATATCTTCTTGAATTTCTTGAAATATATTATTACACTGACTATCCAATAAATTATATTGAATGCCAGAAAACCTACAAGTATATATGCCACCATCAGCTCATTCGAGAAATTCAGGAATATGAGGTAGCTATTCGCAACCATAAGTACGAATATGAAAAGGAACATCCAAGAAATGAATAATCAGAATATCCAAGATCTCTTTATTATCATAATCTTTTCCACTCAATCCCTCTCGAATTCCTCAACAAGCTTCGTATCTGCTGAAACATCGAAAGAGCTGAATATCATCTCATATAATGCTTTGAAATTAATCATCATGATTCTGTAAATAGGAAATATTAACCCAATAGTTTCTTTAGAAGATCATTGAATATCTTAGGATTTCACTGTCATGCGCTTTCCTTCATGCATTGCCCGACAAGGAAACCGAAGATCTTCTCGTTTCATCATCTGTATTGCTCTACTTGTGTAGGATTGCTTCCTATGACTTTATTCACTATCTCTTCCAAAGCTCATGTATCATTTGTCTGTCTTAGTCAAAGCCTATCTATTATCTCATCTGTCTTTCATCAGTTCAGAAAAAGCTCTTCGACAACTATCTTCGAATTCGTAGATGAAAGGATATCTTTGTTAAAAAGATTTATGACTTCCGCAAGTTCGGAAACATCGAATTTCAGGTCTGCGAATCAGACATCCTCAAGAGATCATTTGAAATGTGCAAGAAGAACCGATGTTATGTATGAACATGATTTTTTCGGATCTTTAGTCAATTCTACAAGCTTTTCGAAATAGTCGGAAATGAAACGCTCATTTGAAAGGATTCTCGCATCATCTTCCTGTAGCTTGTACTCATTCAGATATTTAAGCCTTCTATCTATAGGAAGTTCCTCTATCTTCCTTTCCTCTATATATTCCTTTGTAAGTACTAATGTAGGAAGGTCTGGTTCTGGGAAATATCTGTAATCATTCGCATCTTCCTTGCTTCTCAATGAAGAGCTTGTTCATTTCTCATCGTTCCATCATCTTGTCTCCTGATCAAGCCTTTCTCATTTCTCATATATCTTCACCTGCCTCTTGAATTCAGCATCTATAGCTCTCGCTATCGCAGCGAACGAATTCATGTTCTTTATCTCTACCCTATTATTCAATATATTCTCTCATTTAAGCCTTATTGAAATATTCACATCACATCTTAGCTGTCATTTTTCCATGTCAGCATCTGATGCACCGCAGAATCTCATGATTTTCTGAAGCTCTTCAAGATATGCGATCACATCATCCTTCGATCTGAAATCAGGTTCGGTCACTATCTCCATAAGCGGTCAACCTGCCCTATTATAATCGCACAATGTCTTGGATCCTGCATGAACCAGCTTTCAGGCATCGTTTTCTATATGCATGTGATGTATGTGGAATATCTTAAGCTCACCGTTCACGAAAGTCTTTACTTCTCAATTCTCGACTATCGGATGATAAAGCTGAGTTGTCTGAAATCAGTTCGGAAGATCAGGATAGAAATATGATTTCCTGTCGAATTGGGATCTTTCATTTATAGTACATCTCATGGCATGTCATGCCCTTACGGCAAGATTCACGACTTCCTCGTTCAATACAGGAAGCATTCCAGGAAATCACATGCAGACAGGACAAGTGCTCTCATTCGGTTCTAAAGCAAGCGCTAAAGCATTCTTACAGCTGCAGAACATCTTTGTCTTGGATTTCACTCTCACATGGGTCTCAAGTCACATCACGATTTCATATTTGTCGTACATAGGTAAAAAACAATTATATATTAATAAATCAGCAGTTCTGATATTGGAACAGAACTTAAGCGGCAACGATTATCCGTAAGTTTATAAAAAAACTCATTTTTCGCAAATAAAATTATAAATTGCACCATAAATTCTTGACATAATAACATTTATATTTAGAATCCAGATAATCAATAAAATTTAAGCTTCCTTTAAGATGCGGACAAAAACAGGAAAAATTGACTGGCTGGATGAAACCGGTGAAAGAAAAATAGAAAAGAGACTTCCTGATAGCAATACTGTAAAAAGAGTTATTCTGGAGTCCCCTAAACAGAGGTTCAGCTGAGAGATCATCATGGCTCTTTCATCGTCTTGAGCAGATCTTATGGAAGCTATAAGGAAAGCCTGATGACATATAACTGTACATGGTTCCAAGAATAAACCTGCTATAATTGCAGATCCAAGCGATAATGATCAGATGGTCCATATGGACAAGGAAAGCCCTTGTGAAATACTTCATGCATTATCAAATGCAAGAATATGATTGGTACAAGGAAATGTAAGCAGTCTTCTGGATGACGATACATGATATACGAATCTGACACTTTTCTCAGATAACAATAACTGAACCGATTGACATGAGCCTATCACAGATCTTACCGATAAGATACTTGATCTGTCGATAAGAGCATGAGAATGAAGCAATTCCATAATAATAACAGAGAAAGAAACAAAAAAAGAGATAAGCTTCTATATAGAGATAAACAGGAAAGGCTCTGAATTCGACATAGCATGCATGCCTAACTGAAAATGAGCTGCATTAAGCATAAAGAGCATGAATAAGGAAAGTCCTGAATACTTGAGCTTAGCAAAAGCGAAGACAAAATTCGATGCTCTGAAAGCGCTTATGGCACTTATCAAATACGGATATTTCAATAAAATAATGACATATAATTTCAATCAGGTAAAATAATTCGATTTCAATGACTTTTTTACTTGCAAATTAACTTTTTTCCATATAATAAACAGGACTTTTTTCGGAAAATGAAAAAATGTCTTTCTTTTGTTACATTTTTAAAAGGTATATTTCCTGTTCCGAATGCGGAATAACATATATCATAACAGAAGGGATTTAAGGATTATTTTTTAATTAACTATTTTTATGGCTACACCTGAAATTATAAAAGATATGCTTGATAATGCAGTGCATATCGGATACAAAAGACAATTTTGGTCTCCTAAGATGAAGAATTACATTCATGGAGTACAAAATGGTATACACGTTTTCGATCTTTACAAGACAGTAGATAAACTTGAAGAAGTTAAGGCTATATTGAAAGATTATTCTGAGAAATGAAAAGAAATCCTTTTCGTAGGTACAAAGATACAATCAAGAGATTTGGTTAAGGCTTTGGCTATCGAAACCGGACACCACTATGTTATAGACAAATGGGTTCCTGGATTATTGACAAACTTCTCTACTCTTAAGAAGAGAATCACAACTTTCAACAAACTTGAAAAGGATCTTGAGACTTGAGTCCTTGATACTATGATAAGCAAAAAAGAGAAATCAGAGAGAATAAAGGAATTCGAGAAATTGAAGAAAGCATACGAATGATTAAAAGAACTTAAAAGAACACCAGATCTATTGGTTATAGTTGACTGACATTATGAAAACCTATCATTGGTAGAATCAAGGAAATTGAAAATCCCATCTTACGCACTTCTTGGATCAACTTGAGATATAGATTCATGTACAAATTTCATACCTTGTAATGTTAACTCAATCAAATCAATAAAATACATCTTAGATTATTTGAAACCAGTTCTTACAAAGAAAAAGACTGAAAAGCTTTTCTCTGCACAAGACAATAAGAACGATTTCAAGAAACCTGAATTCAAAAAACCTTTCGTTAAGAAAACAGAAAGCATAGAAGAGTCAAAATAATTGATAACCGCTAATTTATGTTAGAAAATAATCAAGATCTTGATCAATTCGAATGAGAAAACGAATGACCAACAAAAGAGGAGAGAGTTTTATGAGCTATAAGTTATTGACCGTTTTGATTTCTGCTTCCGTTATTCATGGATAAGAAATCCCCTTTCGTCGCATTCCACACGAAACAATGATGAATCATCTTCTGAACATATTTCGTTTCGACTTTGATATTCAGATTCTTCATATTCTTCTGAGTATTCACTATGCTATATATCTGACTTGCCGTATACTGAGCGATGAAGGCATATAACTGAGAAATGTTCGAATTCACGATCATCAAGAAAATCAAAGATAAACTAAATTGAAAATAATATTTTTATATCTTAATCATAATCATTAATATGATAACTGCACAACAAGTAAAGGAATTGAGAGACAGAACTTGAGTCTGAATGGCTGATTGCAAGAATGCATTAGTCGAAGCAGACGGAGATATCGAGCTCGCTATCGAAATCCTTAGAAAGAAATGAATCGCAAAAGCTGCTAAAAGAGCAGAAAACGAAACAAAAGAAGGTAAAATCAAAATCATAACTGAATGAAACGTAAAATATATCGTTGCTGTTTCATGTGAGACTGACTTCGTTGCAATAAACGAGACATTCGACGAAATGCTTAACAAGTTCGTTGAAATCAGAAAAAACGCTGCAACTGATGAAGAAGCGATTGTTATCGCTGATGAATTGAAATCTACAGAATACCAATTGAAGATGTGAGAGAACATGAGAATACTTGCCCTTACAAAGGTAAGCTGAGATGTTGTAGAAAGCTACGTTCATTCAAATAACAAAGTTGCTGCGATAGTTGTAGCAAAAGCTTGAACTGATTCTGACAATCTTAAACAGGTTGCTATGCATATAACTGCTACAAATCCTGAAGTTCTTAGTCCTACTGAAATAACTCAAGAAGTCATAGCAAAGGAAAAAGAGATTCAACTTGAACTTATGCAACAAGATCCAAAGAATGCAGGAAAACCTGCTGAAATACTTGAAAAGATAATAGACGGAAAGATGAACAAGTTCAAGGAAGAGAACGCTCTTCTTACACAACAGTTCGTAATCAATCCAGATATCAAGGTTCAAGATTTCATCTGAGCTGACAGCATAGTAAGCTTCAAGAGATTCGCTATATAATACACAACCCCAAACATACAAAGTCTTCCCAAAGACTTTGTATTTAGCCCTGTAGTTCAACGGTCAGAATTCAGGATTCCAAATCCTGCGGTCAGAGTTCGATTCTCTGCGGGGCTGCCATAAAAAATGAAAATTGTCAAGAGACGCCAGAGATGGCGTCTTCTTGCTGTTAATGTGGTCGTGAAAAAGTTTCTTTTGACAAATTAACTTTTGTAAATTGTACCTGTTTTTATTTGAATGAACTAACCAGATAGAACCGATAAAATAGCTAAAAATAGACATTAGTGTTTGATAAAATAGTTCTACTTGATTCGGTATAGTCAATGAGCAATAGTACTCATTTTTAAGCCAATAGTATATAAAAAATTTGTAAATTTTTCTTAATTCGCTATTATAGCTAGAATAATAATCTAATTTTTAATTCAAGTATAATATGCAAGAAAAAAAAGATAATAAATTATGACAAAATATTCAAGCAAAAAGAAAGGAATTGGGACTTACCCAAGAAGCTTTTGCAAGGAAAGTTAAAATTCCATATACAACTCTTACCAAAATTGAGATTTGAGCAATTAAAGACCCATCTGTTTATATAATAGTTAAGATTGCTAAATTTTTGAATGTTTTGGTTGAGAATTTGGTGAGATAATGGATTATTTTTTTAAATTGAAATATTCAAATCTATCATCTTTCAATTCATGACAATATAACTCTTCAAAACTTGTATCTAATAACCATTCATTTTTCTCTTTTAAATCTTCAAATCATTCATGCTTTGTATTTCATTCTCAAATTCATAACATTTGAACATTTTCTGTATCTTTTCAATTTGGTTCTTGAGTAAAACCCTCAAAGGTTAAATATATGTATTTTTTCATAATTTTAAATTAAAGAAATATTTTTTATTTTTCTCTTTTCAAATTTTTTCTCAATCATAATAGATCTCATAACTTTCTAAATGTTTATTATTATTAAATTCATTTTCAAGTTTACTGTATATATAATTCAAGTACCTTTCAGTTCAAATATTTGAAAATGTAACTTCAATACCATCTAACTCATAATATCTTACTACAAGTATTTTTGGAAATATTTTCATAAAAAAATTGTTAGATAATAATAGATCATGATCTAACAATTTTTTAGAAAAAAGCAAATTATATTTTATAAAACTCTATATTTACCATTACTTACAAACTCTAAATACTCTTTATCTCTCAAAAACTGTAACTGTTGTCTAATTTTATCTTTGATAAAGTTGTTATTTGGATATTTTTGCTTTAAAATAGGTTCAAAGTTATATACTTCTTGAAGTGTAAATTCTTTCTTTTTTAACATTTCAATACATTTCATTATATCAAGAATCCAACCTTTTGATTCAAGTTTCTTCTCCCTCAAGAATAATGTTTTATTCCAGTCATTTAATACATCATTTTTATCTCTATTTTCTCAATTCTTTATATAAAATATTTTTCAACTTTCAGGTATTCAAGAAAGCAAAACATTACATCAAACCCATCAAGCTCTTTTTGCTGTTTCTAATAATGGTTTTCTTTTTTCTATTATCTCTGGAGTGAAATAATGCTTTGGTATTACAACAAAATTAGTTATCTGATGATTTATTTTATAATTTAAAAAGAAAAAATTTGGATTGTTATAATCTTGTAGCCTAGAAATCATTGTATCATATGCTCAATCGGCTATTTTTGTTCATAATGATTTTCAAGATTTAAGTTCATAATCCTCATTACAACTATCACAATAAAAATCTGCTACTGGCTTGTTGTTATTATAATGGCAAATAGCACTTCAACAGCTGGGGCAAAAAATATTTTCTCATGTCCAAAACTCAGTCATTACTCTTGCTTTTTGAGAATTGCTTTTGTACTCTGAAACTATGTTTGGATTTAATAAGTTCATTTATTATATAATTTAAAATATTCATTAGTTTCTTTATCTGTACAATAAATATAACATCATTTCATTCATCTTGTCATCAAAGTCCTGTAAGTATTTTTAATCAAACCTTTAATAAATAATTTTGTTTCTTCAGGATTTTTTTTCATTTCAGATATATATCATTTCAATGAAGCATCAGATTTTGCCCTTTTAGATGGGTCAACTAATACTTCTCAATTCCTTATAATTAAATCATTTCAAATTATTACTCAAACATAGTCTACTTCTAATCATTGACAAGTATGTATACATCAAATTTCATTAACAGATTCAGGTGATAATATCCATAACATTCAATCAGTAGAAAGATTCCACTTCATTCAAAATTTATATTCAGGAAATGAAATATCATTTATATTTTTATCTTTTCTACTTTGCCAATCCCAGCAATATCATGCAACTAACCTCGCTTTATTATTGATTTTATTTTTTTCAAATATTTCATCTCTTAACTTATTAGGATTATCAAAAACCCTAAAATCATATTCAATATCTTTAAGATCATCATTTGCAGTTTCTCTAATTTGTAAAGTGTTATCAAGCCATGATAAATATCAATCAGATCAATTACATCTAAACTGAGAAGATAATTCTAGTTCATGCACTTTTGCTCACAAGCTTTTAGCCCATTTAATAATTTCATCCTTTTCTCAAATATCTTTAAATGTCACTTTTTGATTTTCATCTACAAAAAATATTGAAAATTTTGAAGATTTGATAATTTCCTTTATTTGATTTTCTCATAAATTTGAGAACATTCATGATTTTTCATTTAACCTGTGTGCTTCATCTACAATTAGTGCATCAAATTGGTTTTCTTCTGTATTTATATAAGAACCTGATCATTTAAAAAGATTACAAAACTCAGTTTTTCTTAAGGTTCAAGTTAATTTACTTTCATAAACTGCTCTAGGAGCTGAATTTTTAGTGACATAATGAACTAATAATCAAAATTTAGTTAAATTAACAAGTAAATTAATTGCTACAACTGATTTTCAAGTTCATGGTCATCATTCTACTATTAAAACATTTTTATTTAATTCAGATGATTTTTTTGCTAAGTTATTAGCTGTTTCATAAACAATCTTTTGGTCATCAATCATTATAAACTCTTGATTTCATTTTATCATTGAAGCTAAGCTATCTGCTAAAGCTTTTGAAGGTCTAATTTTTCAATTTTCAATCCTATACATAACTTTATTCACATCTCAATATTTTATATAACTTGATATGAAATCTGATAGCTTCTTTTTGTCTCACTTTAAAAATAAAGGTGCTTTATCAATATGATACCTGTAAAAGTTATTATTTATTATTCAATCATCTTTATAATTATGAAGGAAGGCACAAGGTTGAAGTTGTATATTTTCTTCATATACAACTTGATTAAATCATTTTAAAAACATTGCATAAGTCCATGCTTGATAGCTAGGGTGAGAAGTATCTTTTAATCAATGTTCAAATCTTGTCGCAACAACTCAATCTTTATCGGTTAAATCAACTTTTTGCCATTGTTTTAATTCAATTATAACAACAACTTCATTTTTATCTTCATCCAATCATGTGACTATAAAATCTATTCTCTTACTGGATCAGGGGATATTATATTCTAAACATATACTAGCGTCATTAGGAATTTTTGACTCATTTATGATAAAATACATTTCTTTAATTGAATTTTGCCATGACATATACTCATTTTTTCAAATATTTCTATTGAGGATTCTTATAAATCTCTCTTGTAAAATATCTTCAATATTATTTGTAGATATATCATTTAGAAAATTAGATTTTGTTGAGTTATATATGAGCATGTTATATTTTATAATTTAGTATATTTATCACTTTTACCTTTTGATTTTTCAACAGAGTATTTCATGTTATTCTTTTCAATTTTATTTAAAAATACTTGTTCAAGATCAACTCAGCAAGCATCTGATAATAGCAAAAGATAATTAAAAATATCTGCAATTTCTTCTCATACTTCCACATCATTATTTCAAATTTCATAAGAATCAGCTTGTGATTTCCATAAAAATTTTTCTTGTAATTCTCATGCTTCAATTGAGATAGCTGTTGCAATATCCTTTGGATTATGAAATTGTTTCCAATCTCTATCATTTCTAAAATCTATTACTAATTTTTGAAGTTCTTTAATGTTCATAATTATTAAATTTTTGTAAATAATAGATAGCATTGAGTATATATTTTTATTGATAAATTGCAAATAGACAAAATTACTTAGAAAAACTTAAAATTATCCTTCCATTTGACATCCCCAAATTTTCACCCAAAAACTGGTTCACAGAGACTCCAAAAATCTCAATTTCCAAAACCTCCAAAAACCACCCATTTTCATACAATCTTCTTAAAATACATGGCTATTTGGTCGATAGAACTCACCTTTAGTTCGCTTACTACATCAAGTGGTACCATGGTAGTGGTTTCTAGGCTTAACAATGGTTTTTTCTAAGTATTTTAGGTTATTTATATAAGATTTTCCTTAAAGAAACCATAGAAACGGTTACCTGAAGCCAACAATTACGCCATAGTTCGCCTAGTACATCAAGTGGCCTGCCCGCTTAGAATCTCATTTTCAAAACATTGATTATTCCTATTATTAAGCCATCAAACTAGTTCGATCTACAAAATATTTGTTTAGAAATACTACTTTTTAGCCCGAATGGAATGAATTTTCAGATAGAACTCTGTTTTTGGTTTTGATATTTGATGGATGATTGTATTGGAAAATTCGACTTTGTGGTGGTATAGCAAAGAATTCAAATTGTTTTCATTTGATATAGTAAATAAATTGATTTTTTAAAATTAAACACATAATAATTGTGTTACAATGTAATACATAAACTTAGGAACACTGCTTTTTCAATAAGAGTAAATAATGATCTCAAGAAGGCTTTCTTATCCAAATCAAAAGAAAGATGATTTAAATGAGTAACTTTGTTAAGATATTTCATGGAAAAGTTCAATTCTAATCCTGATTTAATTAAATTTGAAATAGGCAAAAAACTTTTTGATGATTTATTTAATAATAAAAAATAGTTTCAAAATTAGAGAAATTATCTTATAAACTAGATGAAAATATGAACAACAACTTTAATTTAACAAGTGAAATAGATATAAATAACCTAAATAAAATCATTATACCGGTAATAAATAAGTTTTTTAATACTGAATTAAAAAGCATTAAACGCTTTGAGACCGGTTCCTGTCATTTTGTTTATGATATATTCTTAGAAACTTGAGATAATATAGTTTTTAGAATTGGATATTTCCTTAGTAATAAAGACAAAATTGAAGGATCAATTTATTGGTACAAGTATCTATATGATTTATGAATCAAAGTCCCAAAATTACTTTATGCAGATTCGAGTTGTAACGAATATGAAAAACCTTTTACTGTTTCAGAAAGGCTTAAATGAGATGATATCTGAAATATGATAGATTCATTGACTGATGAAAATCTTGATAGTATCGCAAAAGAGATTATTCAGATTCAAGAGAAGATCTCAACAATAAATATCTGAAATTGATTTTGAGAAGCAACAAATCATGAAGATTATAATTTGAAAAGCAACTGGAAAGATTTCATTTCTGAAAAAATCGACAGCGTTAAAATTAATCTGATTAAAGCTAATGTTTTTGATGCTTCATATATAACAAAAGTGGAAGAAGTTATAAAAAAATATGATGGCTATTTATGAAAAGTTAAGCCAATACCATTTTTTGATGACATTACCTCAAAAAATATAATTGTAGAGAATGGTAAGCTTTCATGAGTTGTTGATTTTGATACGATGACTTTTGGTGATAGATTATATTGGCTTTGATTGTGCAATATGGCATTTATTTTCTTAAACAGAGAATATTATATTGTCTGCTTGATAAGATATCTGAATCTGACCAAAGATGATATCACCATCATGAATCTATACACCTTGATATTCTGTGTTGATTTCATGTCGGAAATAGGACAAAAATTCAATAAGGATGAGATAATTATTGATGAAAATAAAGTGATAAGATATAAAGAATTATTTACAAAATTGTATAATAATATCACTTAAAATAAATAATAAGAGAGGTTTAAAAGTTATCTAACTTCCAAAAAAATTATATTTCACCATTTTCAAAATACCCAGATCAAGGCTTAATAAATGTTTCAGTAATCATCATATCTGAGATTATATTATTTTTTAATATTTGAAAAATATATTATATACATATAATTTGAAGCAAAATAAATTATTCCGATAAAAACGACTATGGATGAAGATAGAATAAATAAAATCGCGAATTGGATTAAAGCCAATAAGAATTACCCAGCTGAAGAAATCAGACAATCAGCTCTTGAAGGATGAACAAGTGAAGAAGAATTTGATGCTGCTTTAGAAATCGCAAATAAGCCAGTGATAATGGCTTTAGAATACAAAGGTGTTGGTATAAGATTTTTAGCACTTATTATCGATACGATATTATTCGGTATTCTCTTCTCACAATTTATGAAACTGTTTTGAGCATCTTATATTGGCGGTTGTAGTTCTAGCGCATCAATAGGTTCTAGTATTACAGTTATGTGAAATAAGACATTTTATGGATTATGCGGATTCTCTGCACAATTATATTTTTTGGTTATCTTTACTTATTATGTTTTGTTTGAATGGAAATTTGGTGGAACAATAGGTAAGCTTATAACCGGTATGAGAGTTATGAAATCAACAGGTGAACCATTGGATCTTAAAGACTCATTAATAAGGAATATTATGAGGATTATTGATTTTTTGCCATTTTTTTATCTTGCTGGGTCAATTTCAATTTGGAATTCCAAAACTAAACAAAGAATCTGAGACAGGTTAGCAAAGACAGTAGTTGTTTCTAAATACAGTAATAAATAAATCTATGAAAATAAAAATTATAATATTATCCATAATAAGCACATTTTTATTCAATGCGAATGTTTTCGCCTTTTCAATATCATCTATCGATAAGATTAAAATTAAACACAGTTTAAAAAATTTGGTTCAGTCTATAAATACTTGAGATATTCAAAAAATTTCAGAACTCATATTACCTGCACAACAGGCTCTAAAATCAGAAATACAAGAACAAGTGATTGGCGGTATTGCATATGAGCTTGATTATGCTCCATTTGATGAGAATATTGATATATTAAGTGCAGATGAAGTAAGGGTGAATGCAAAATTTGCAGCTGCTGGCCCTTGATGGAATATAAATGGGCTATGAACTTACTTCACTTTTCAAAAACAAGATAACAAATGGATGATAGCTGATACGGATTTTCATAAAAAATTAGGAACAGATTATGTTTTCGATATTTTTAAAAAAATATACACCTATGCTTGACCTGTGTTGATTTTATTATTCATGTTCTGGCTTTGGATGTTGATTGATTGTATAAAAAGAGAGTTTGATGATAAATCTCTCTGGATCATCCTTATGATATTTTTGAGTATTATCTGATCGATATTGTATTTTTTCATTATCAAAAGAAAAAATATAGTAAGAAAGCCTCTTGTATTTAAAATATAACCTAAGAATCATATAAATATTTATCTTACATCTATCTAGGATTTTACCTGGTAATATAAATAAATATCTTTCGTAATGAATATAATTTTATAAATTCCATTAAATTATTATCATAAGCTAAATTAACGGTTTCAAAACCATAACAATATAAAAGGCCGGCATCATGCCGGCCTTTTTCGAAAAAAGATATGAATCCTTATTTAAGTCAGAATCCTCCATCAACGAAAATATTCTGCCCTGTAATGTATTTTGCCTTATCGGAAGATAGGAACAATGCCATCTGAGCGATATCATCCGGTTCTGCAAGCATTCAAAGAGGGATTTCCGAAAGAGTTTTCTCAAGCTCTTCTTCAGGTGCTCTCAGCCAATATCAGGTATTGACAGCTCAAGGAGAAATCGCATTCGCCCTTCAAAGCGGAGCTAATAACTTCGCATATGATTGAGTCAGGTTCACTATTCAGGCTTTTGCAGCTGAATATGCCAATGCATCATATTGCCCATAATCAGAATATCTGCTTGAGATGTTTACTATGATTCAGGATTTCTGCTTTTGGAAATGTGGTATGGCATGCTTTGATATGTTCATCACCGAAACAAGGTTCTGATTAAGGCTTCTTACCCAAATTTCAGAGTCCCCATCCCATTCATCCCCATCTATATATCTTCCTGCATTGTTCACAAGGATATCCAATCTCCCATATCTTTCCATTACCCTTTCAATCGCATCTTTCGCATCTGATTCACTTGTAAGGTCTGCTTGTATTATAAGTACGTCGCCTCAAAGGTCTTCTATCCCCTTTGCAGTCTCTTCGACTCATGATCTGTTTCCCTTATATGTGATTGCGATCTTCGCACCCTCCTTCGCGAACACTAAGGCTGTTCGAGCTCATATTCAGCTTGAAGCTCATGTTATAAGCACGACTTTATCATTCATATGTTATGGATTAATGATATTTGCATATATTATATCCAAATTTCAGATTATACAATATGCATGACCTTATATAAAAAGATATATGAAATTTTCATGATTAAGTGTTAAACTTCTTTTTTTTAAATGAGAATGGATATAATCAGAAAAATATGATCCTTCGGTTTTTTGTCACTTTAATTCCTTTTTTCCGTTGTAATATTCAGAAGCTTCTTAAAATTAATTCTTTATATATGTACGAAACAGATTTCGATGGTTTGAGAAAATGAGATCTTTCACAATTTGAAGGCCTATATGAGACATTTGTGAGAAAGATATATGATTTTCTCTTCTATAAGACATTCGATAAGGAACTTGCCGAGGACCTGACACAGGAAACCTTCCTCAAAGCGCTTAAAAAGATCGATTCGTTCCATGGCGCAAGCAAATGAGAATTTTCCTCATGGATATACACCATCGCATACAATAATTACATAGATTATCTCAGGACAAACAAACAAATCCAGGAAATGGATGAAAACACAGAAGAATTCTCATATGTCGAGAAATTCTGAGTCAACATAGATAACAATGATAAAGTCGATGAGATCATGACATTTCTGGATTACCTATGAAAGGCGAATAAGGATATTGTCATAATGAGGCTATGGGACGGGCTGTCATATAAGGAGATCTCTGAAATCACCTGAAAAAGCGTGGATAACTGCAAGAAGATAGTTTCGAGGACGATTTCCCAAATACAATCAAACATCGCATTGATGCTGCTTATCCATTTTATTTCCTTTAACTAACAGATATATGAAAACAGATATTAAAAATATTCTCGAGGAGCTTTACTCGATAGATTCCTCGTTTAAGGATAAAGAGAAGGAAATCATTATTATCCTCGAGAAAATGGCTTTGAATAAGCCTGACACATGATTCGATGAAAATTTCAGGATCGAGCTTAAGAATAAGATACTTGAAGAGATTTCCAGAAAGTCAATCAAAGATACGAAATCAAGCAGCATGAAAAGATTCATAGCTTCAATCCTGCTTTGAGCATGATCAATATGATTTGCCGCTTACGCAGCTTTCCAATTCATACCATGACTGCAATTCTTATGAAGCAACAAAGTGGATTTCACATACAAGGAAGATATCAGATCGAGCAATGCATTCTGAAAGCTGACATTCTCAGAGACATCTGCAGGATGACAATGATGATGACTATGAATGGCGAGTGATATAGCCTCTAAAGGCCTTAGCTGAGAATCATCGAAGATGATGGTTTGAGAATCGAAGATGAGAGTATCGTCAGATGCTATGATGCCTCAATTCGAACAAAAGATATACAAATATGTTTATTCCGGAACATGATTCAGTGTAGATGAAAAAGAGATGTGAGTCCTTCTGAGGAAGAAGAATTCCATGAGGAGCGAAGAAGTTTCATCATTTCTAGGTAATTTCAAGATTTCAAGTCTGGATATCTCCAAATTCTGAAGTTTAAGGCTCAATAGCCTGAACCTTTCACAAGATTCCGATAAATGACTAAATATAAACATAGATATGAACGAGTGAAACATCTACGTTTCCAAAAACTGGACTTTCTGGCCTCAATCAAAATGCAGCAGCGAAGACTGCTTCAGGAATGAAAGGGTCAAGATAAGCGATATGCCGAATGATGAAAAGCTTCTGGAAATCGCATCTGCATTCATTAGCTGATATAAGATCGATACATCATCATACTGAGAGCCATTTGTAAACAAGGATTGGAAAGATGAATATGATAGATCAGCAAATAAAGATGAGGCATATGTTCCAGATACTGTGAATGTCATCTTACCTCTTATCATAGATTCAAGAAAAGTCTATGAAGAATACTGACAGCAGAAGTGAATAAGCATATGAATAGATGTCAAAAGCGGTATGGTTTCAGACGTGAATTGAATCGAGAAGCTTGAATTCGAGAAATCTAACTATGCTGTCGAGACGGATATCAATAATATATTGAAGATAGCTGAAAAATGAGGAAGATTCAATCCGATTGCAGCACAATTCGCACAAGAAAGCTGAAATGTTGTTACGATAGAAGTGAAGATCTGAGAGCCTGAGTTATCATTCGCACATATATTCGATTATAAGGACTGAAAGAATAGCGAATATATGGTTCCTGCTCTGATATTCCCCGTATTGGATACTCCGAAGGATTGAGAATATTTCCCTAAAAGGATAATTGTTCCTATTGTTAAGGATCTGCTATCAGCGACTGATCCATGAATCATGTTGAGATAATCATATAGGTTTATGCAAAATCAAATCTATAAATCCCTTAATCAAGCAATCAGCAGATTAAGGGATTTTTCATATGCAAAACTGAAATATAATCTTGAATTGCTTTTTTCATCAACATCTTTAATATAAGCGAGTTATACGGTGAAAAACTTTATCATTTATAAAAAACAATATGGACATGCAATCGATATTTTGGGTGTGATTCTTCGTATTCATAATATTCATGCTTATTCTGGATCTGTGAGTTTTCAATAAGGAAGCACATGAGATAAAAGTTAAGGAAGCTATAACTTGGAGTGTGGTATGGATATGCCTTTCACTGATTTTCAGCTCTCTCATATACGTCGGGTTATGACATCAGAAAGCCCTTGAATTCCTGACGGGTTATGTCATAGAGAAATCCCTGAGCGTCGACAATCTGTTCATATTCATAATGATTTTCTCATATTTCCATATAAAGAAGGCTTTTCAGCATAAGATACTTTTCTGGTGAATAATCTGAGCTCTTCTTATGAGAGCTGTCTTCATATTCGCATGAATCAAGATAATCGAATCCTTCCATTTCGTGATATACATATTCTGAGCATTCTTGATCTTCACTTGAATCAAGATGCTTTTCGAGAGCAAGGAAGAGATTGATTTCGAGGAGAAGATCATCGTCAAGTTCATCAAGAAACTATTTCCGATATCAAAACATAAGGATGATTGAAAATTCTTCACGGTTGAAAACTGAAAGAGATATGCGACTCCATTGTTCGTAGCATTGGTGATGATAGAATTCACCGACTTGGTGTTCGCAGTAGATTCGATACCTGCGATACTGGCAATTTCAAACAATATGTTCATAGTCTACACTTCCAACATATTCGCGATATTATGACTGAGATCCCTATATTTCGCGCTTTCCGGAATAATGTGAAAATTCGTATATCTGAAATATTGACTCGCATGAGTATTATCTTTCGTTTGAGTGAAAATGCTCATATCAGGATATTATGTAGTACCTATCTTGTCCTCACTTCTTATCATCATCTGTTTCCTTGCCATGTCTATAATCGCATCATATATAATCAAACCTGAAGAGCATACGCATATTGCAGGATAATCCATCAAAAAAAAAGACCTCAGGATGAGGTCTTTTTTTCTCTTTAATAATCAAGTATTGTCTGCTTCATAAGCACTCAATTCAGGAAATCCTTGAATATCCTTTCATCTTGCGAAGCGTAGAATGCCTTGGAAGAGATGTTTCATTTATCTGTTGCAAGGTACGGGTATTTAGCCAGAAACGCATCTATCAATCAGTTCCAATGTTCGTTCTTATGTTTGCAGAATATTTTGGACAGGCTGAAATGCGGAGTCACAAAAATGGAATCAAGCATATTCATCGAAGCTCATTTTTCTTTTAGAAGCGAAAAATAAGTTTTGAAGAATCATTCCATCTCTGCGAATCATACGACTATAACAGGAACTTTTTTCTCTTTAAGGAAATCTATCAGGAAATCAGCCATCAATGTCTGGGATTCCTCCAGAAGATCAGCTCAATTGCTTCATTTCAGCTGAGCTGTCCTGTTCGTATGAAAAAGGGTCTTATTCAGGACAAGCACATTCCTCTCAAAGGATTCTTCTCAATATATCGTATTGAAAAGCTTTCTCGCCATCACTCATGCGCTTCATTGCATAGAGAAGAATTCATTGTTCTTCAATTCATCCTTTCCCGGATTATCTCAGACAAGAACTATCTCGACCTTTCTGAAATCTATCCTTTCAAGCTCTTTTGATAATACGAAATCAATTCAATATCTTTGCTTTGCATCAAGAAAATAAGCTTTTATCACATTAAGCCTTTTCCTGAATCTCTCATTCAGATCATCTTCCCTCTCATAGCTTGAACCAGGTGAATTTTGCATGGTGTTTTGATTATATGATATTCTTTCAGATATTATATATTTTCGGGCTGATTACAATATTAATCCTTCTTCATGTATCTTTTCCTTTCATCCTCATCCATCTTCTCTATGGAATATCGGAGCATCGTCCTGGGCATATGATTCTTATGCACATCCAGAAATCCCCTTAGAACACTGATATTTCTCTTCCCTATCTCACGGAGCATCCATCAGCAAGCTTTATGTATGAGGTCATGGGGATCGTTCATGAGGATTTTCGTTATATCTATCGTGTCTTTGAAATCCTCATTGCGTATGAAGCAGAATGTCGATATTATAGCGATTCTCTTTTCCCAAAGGTTTTCTGATGCTGCCAGATCATAAAGAAGTTTCCTGTCCTTATCATAAAGGAATTCTCAGACGATTTTCGGAGCTGAAAGGTCGACAAGATCCCAGTTATTTATGAATTCCATATTTTCAATATAGAAATCGAATATGGTCTTTTTCTCTGTTGAAGATGCTTTCTTGAGCTTCTCCAAAAGTATGAATACTGCAATCATCCTTTCATCATGAATAGGGCTTGATATAAGTTCCTTCAATGAATCATATCAGAGAAGCGAATATTTTTTCGCGATATTCCTTTCTTGAGGTACGTTTAGTCAGAAAAATACATCTCAATATCAGTATTCTCAGATTCATGTCTTAAAAAATCCTGATAGGATCTTCGCTTTTGAGATATCCTTCAATAATAATATCTCTTCTTTAAGATTTTTTAGCATCGGTTATTCTCTTAAATTCTATATAAGAATAGATGAACGGTCAGAATATGCATGTTACAATCATGAATATGAAGATACCCACGACGAAAACGTTCAAAAAAGCATCTAAAAACAGCAATAGTCAGCTCAGGAAAAACATCTTTCATGTGAATCTCTGTGTCCTGTTCCAAACTTCTTCATTTGCAAGAGTCCAAGGCGTTCTGACTCATACGAAATAATTCTTCCTGACCTTTCACATATAATTTCACAGTATCATGAAAAATGTTCATATTCATAGGAACATGAAGAAATTTATCGATGACCCAGGATTCAGTATCACATAGATAATTACGAAGTATATATATGCGAAATAAGCCAATATGGTTATCTGCATCTTTTCCCATGCATCACGGAATTGATCGTATTTATATTTATTCGGATCGATCTTCGGAATAAAATGGAAAAGCGCAAGCAGAAGAATACCAAGTGAAGGCATCATGACCATGGTATATATTTTAGGTCAGAATGCATCGGCAACACCTTTATAATTCCAATGATGCGGAATTATATCAGGAAGCTTTCCGTAAAAATATAATCATACCAAAACCATCAGAGCTATTATGATAAGCTTTATGTAAAAATATTTCTTCATGTTTTATTTGTTAATATTAAATACGTTTAAGATTGAATTCATGAATTCCTCGAATATGGAAACATTCAGCGAATAGAATACGAACTGTCATTTCCGTTCATCTATAACCAGATTCGCCCTTTTGAGGATATCAAGATGATGTGAGACAGATGCTTGTGTGATATCAAAATGTGTGACAATCTCTGATACCGACATGTCTTTTTCTTTAAGAAGCTCTATCATTCTCCTTCTGTTCTTATCAGAAAGCGCTTTATATATGCTATCGATCATAAAATTTAACTTATAGATAATCATCTATAAGTCTATACAAAGTTTCCTGAAAATCAAATCAATTTTAAAAAGACATCAGATTAGTCTTATCCGATGTCTTTTTAAACTAAAAAACAATATATTATAGGAGAAGACCGGTCTCCATATGGAGACCGGTCTTCTCGAAAATTACTATTGGTTTGAAAGGCAATTTCATCTTGTCTGAGAATTATTTCATCATCTCATTCATCTTCATTGTCAAGCTCACATCATTCATCCTCTACCCTGTCATCCTTTTCCGAATATTCCAGATTTTGCTGATGCAGCATTATCTTGGATCTGCTTGATTGTTGCAGGATCTGTCGAAGTAACTGTCATCTTCATTCAGTTGGTTAATTGTGATCTCTCAATTTTAATCAAAGTATTTCAAGGTGTCTTAGTGCTGTTTTTTGTAAACATAGCCTTCATATGCTCTATAGTAGCAGTGTCAGACGAAGTCATTGATATCTCAACTCAATTAGTTATATTTTTCACTTCTCTTGTCATATTGACTCAAAATGTCTGGTAATTTTGGCTTACAGCTCAAGAATTTGATTTTCCTGATCATTGACCCATTCCACGGAAAGATCATGTGGAAGTTCCTTGTCAGAAAGAAGCGAAAGCTGAAGAAGCAAGTAAAGTCAATCATGTGATGATAACCGCTCCAGATAATAATGTTGTTTTTTTCATAATAATGTTTTATTAGATAAATAATTTTTAAGGTTTTGTCTGAGGTCCTCATAAACTGTTACGGAAAACGTTGAGAAATTTATTCAAAAAAATCAAAAAAAAGCCAAAAACTTTATGCTTTTGGCTTTTTTAAAGTATCTCAACGAATACGATTATCTCATCATTCATCGTCAATTTCAGAATCATCATCATATCATTCATCAGTTTCACATTCATCTTCAGAACCATGGCATGATCTTATCAGCCTTGAAGATCGATCATGAACCTATTTTCTTTCATGATATCCTTATCTTCTCAGATATTTCCAATTCAGCCATAGGTGAGATGAAGGAATCTTTCATATCTATATCCCATATTTTTCAATCAAGGCTTTTGATCTTGATGATATCCTTATCTTGTCAGATTATCTCTCAGGCCAATCTTCATCCGGAAGGATCGTTCCAAGATGATTCATTATATATGTATCCGGAAATGGCAGGTATATGGTCAACCATATATGAATGCATGTTAGGTCATATTCATGTTCATCTGAATATGAAAGTTCATATCACTATTATGGAAAATGCCAATAGGATATCTTTCATATATGAATTCCTATATCAGACGGGAGTTTCCCTTAAGCTTCTTATTCATATGATTCATAAAAAAGAGAGGACTATGATCCATAGTATATTCGGCAAAAACATGACTCAAGATAATCATCTTCCATAACCGAATCCTGATGATATCATCTCGCTTGAATCATCTATAAGGAATCATCCGAATGTTATAGCTAAGATAATTACAGCGAAAATCACTATAAGCAGGATCTTATGCCTCCTCTCGAAATAGGACTCAGGTATCGGTTCGATATTCTCCTTCTCTATCTTATTCAGGATCTGCTCCTTAAAATCTTTTTTCATAAATATGTTTGTTAAGAATTACAGTTCAATTTCTCAAGATTCTCCCTCAATTGCTTTCTGGCCCTGTTTACGAGCGTGCTTGCAGTACCTACAGGGATTTTCAATATATCTGAAATATCCTCATAGCTATATCATTCGATGCACTTCAGGACAATGATTTCCCTATAGCTGGAATTCAATGATGATATGGCTTTTTGTACGCATTTTCTGATATCGTTTCTCTGGAGGTCGAAATGCGGATTATTTCAGTCTGACAAGGAATTCACTATATTCGAATACTCCTCATCATCGAGAGATATGTTCTGTGATTTCCTTTCATTTTTCCTGAAATGGTCTATAACCATATTATGCGCGATACGATATATCCAGCTTGAAAAGCTATACCTCGGATCATATTCATGGATATATCTATATACCTTTATAAAAACTTCCTGCAGCAGATTCTCAGCATCCTCGTAAGGCATATCTGAAATACGCAACATATATCTCATAAGCTTTTCTTCATAAGCATCTATGACCTCTCAGAAAACTTCCTGGTTTTCCGATATCCTTGAAGCTATATCGTTATCATTCATGGTATCAAATTAAGTTCTATGATATTATACGCAAAAATTGAAAAAGTTATTCAGAGAATTGAAATTACCTATTCTGAAAAATGATGAGTGGTTTAATAGGGTATGTTTTATTGAAGTAACCTTTCTGTCCTTCGGATATCTCCCCCTAAAATTAGGAGAGAACTGATTTATCTATTGAATCAATTCCTTCCCTAATCTTAGGGAAGGTGCCAGACAGGGTGAAAGGGTTACTTTATTGATTATCTGAGATCCTCTCAGTCTATGATATTATCTTTCCCTTGTGTTATTATCTTATCTCACACTTTTAATCATTCTACAGCTACGAAATCAGTATCGCTTTCCTTGATTTTTATCATCTTGAATTTTGCTTTTCAATCTGAAATGATGAAAACTCAAGGTTCCGTATATTTGTTCACTATGGAATTTAAAGGAATGATGATCTGCTTATCTTTTTTCTGGGAACCTATATTCAATATGAATCTATCTCAATATTTCAGCTTATCATTATCTATCCTTACCTCAATGCGGTTTTTCTTATTGGTCATATCTTTCGTATCGCTTAAGAAATCGACTGCTCAAGTGTATGTCATCCTATCTTTTTCACTTATGATCTGAATAACCGATCATCCGATAAGTCCATATATATCATTATCTACATAAGTCTTCAGAAACCTTCAGTCTGTCGAAGTGATTGAAAGAATCGGCATTCAAGCTCCTATTACCGCACCTATATCAGACATCTTTTTCATTATCACACCATCGAAGGGTGCTCTTATTATTCAAGATTCTATTCCGTTTACAGCCAGATTCTCATTCATTCGGACTTCTGATTTCTTGCTCGATACCTCGTTAAGCTTGGATTGTATCTCTCCTGATTTCGCATCCAGCTCAGAAATCTTTGATAATTTCTCCTGTTTGGCAAGCTCTATTCCTCTTATAGCTTCCTGCTCTCAGATCTTAGACAGATTCAGACTATCTGATTTTATGGATACATTGGTCTCTAAACTTGAGATATTCTTCGAATTGTCATAGCTTGTTATATCTTTTCCTGTCTTTGCCATATTTAAGTCTTCCTGAGAAATATTCAAAGCATCTTCAAGCTGCTTTATCTTAAGATCATAGTTATTCTCAAATGAGTCTAACGCTTCAATGCTTCATTTCACACCTGACATTCATGCTGAGGTCGGGCTAAGTATCGCTTGCTCAAGATTTCAGACTAATGCTGACGCTTGCAGCTTCAATCAGTTCAATGTGTTATCATCGAAATTCGAAGATGTTATCGAATTATCAAGCATATCCATGGTATCATGCAAAGCATTTCTCAAGCTGTCCAATGTAAGAAGCGCACTTGAGAGAACATCAAGCAAAGTCTCTTTCGGGATATCTGACTTATTCACTATGTTATCCTGATACGACTGGTATGTTTTTCCATATTGCGCATTGAAAACATTGAAGGATTTCTCCGCTGTCAGCTTAGAATTTATCTTTCTGGCTCACAGATATACTTCATAGGAATCATTCCCATTTTTCTTAAGATCAGTGATTCAAAGCAAAGTATCTATATACTCCCTTGCGTTCCTTGCGATGATATATGCATTGGTAAGGGAATTCACAGCGTTCTTCTCCATATTCATACGCTCCAGATCAAGAAGCTTCCTGCTATTATCAAGATTGCTTTTTGCCATATTATAAGCGTTTTCGGCTTGTCTGATCTTCTGTCATGAATTCAATAGTGTTCAAGAAAGAATGGATGTCGTATCCTTGAATACGGACTTTGCCAGCTCTAGATCCTTCTCGGCCATTTTAGTTGCAAGCTTAGCTTTCTCATAACCGCTTTCAAGAAGCTTTATCTTTTCATCATATAACTTATCCAAAGCATTCCTTATCTTTGCAGTATCATTTCACATTCATGCTATATCCACTCACATCATCTGGATATCACCAAGAATCTGTGAACTTCACTCAAGGCTTATGTTCGCTTCCTCATTTCCGAGTGTTGCAAGAATCTGGCCTTGCTTGACTATATCTCACTGCTTGACGGAAATATCTTTTATCCTTCATGGATTCTTAAATGACAATTGTGCAGAATTCTTTCACTCCAACGTTACAAGCATCGAATCCTTGGATGAGATGATTCAAGGAACAACGTCATATGTCTTGAAATATTTCTTTTCCTCGATTTCTCAGCTTGAACAGCTTATCAGGAATATGCTTGATATAAGCGCTATTGATATTAATTTTTTCATGTTCTATTTCTTAAAAAATAATCTTATGATCTCTTCTGTTATGTTTTCGAAATCAATATTGCTCGGACAGCCCAATATGCAGTATTTCTTGGAAAGGTCATCTATGACGCATCCGAATATCAAAAGGGTTTCATGACTTATTCCATATCTATCTCAGATTCATGTTGAAAATATCTTCTGGTTATCAGAAACCTTAGTAGAGATGAATTCCTTTATCGAATCGATCTTGCAATATCATCTCTGAAGAACTATGGAATATAGATTCTTGTTCTCAAACGGAAAGGTTATCATGGATTTAAGCATCTTGCTAAGATCTTCTTCTTTAAAAATCTTAGTAAGAAAAATCTTATATTTTTCATATGAATAATTTAAAACCTCAATGAACATCATTTCCTTTGATGGGAAGTGATAATAAAGCGAAGCCTTTTTCATTCAAAGGTTTGCTGCTATCTCATCCATTGAGAGCTCAGCGAATGCATTTTCGAAAAAAAGGTTCTCTATTTTCTGCAATATCTTCGATTTCATATATTTATATTAAATGTTATTTGAATGTCTCCTTTGAATGCTCCAATATGTTCTTCTCCTGGATATCATGGCTTTCTATCCTGAAATACCTTATAAGATAATCATAATAGAATATCGGAATAAAAAACAGCGTAAGGATGGCAGAGGCTGAAAGTCACCAGATTATGGACCATGCAAGTCAGCTCCAGACAGGATCGGATGTTATTATGAAGCTTCAGAAAACAGCCGCTATGCTAGTAAGCATAACTGGAACAAATCTTTTCTTGGATCATTCTATGACCGCATATGCAAGTCATTTTCATTCTTTGACAAGCTGATCTATATAATCCAGAAGAATGATTGCATTTCATACGACTATTCATCATAGAGCTATCGCTCATATCATCGCAGTCGCTGTGAAATATTCTCATCAGAGCATGTACAATATACTGAAACCTGGGAAAATTCCAAAAAACGAGAGCAGAAAAGTTGTCATTACTATTCCTCATACCTTGAAGCTCTTGAATTGAGCGACTATAAGGAAATATATTCATAGAAGGGATATTATCATGGCAATTCAGAGATCTCTAAAGGTATCCATCGTTATCTCCCATTCTCATCACCACTCGATCCTGTAATCCTTTCAGTCTTTTATTCATTTGAATCCTATACTGTATGGACCTGATGAAACTTTCTCATATCACATTTTCTTGAATTCATCAGCTCAGAACATATCGTAAAGCTTGAGAACAGGATAGACCACAGAATTATTTCAAAGCTCTGAATATATGTTTATAGTATTGGATCTGTTGTCTGTATATATTTCAGGATTCGCAAAACCCTTGCTTATGGAAGCTATCTCATCAAGATAGACCTTCTCTCATTTAGGATTGGTGAAATATATGCTTTTCATGAATTCTTCCTTTCATATCTCTTTCTTATCAAAGCTTATCATGATATTTGACGGCTCCAATGTCCTTTCCAAGTTATGGATGAATGAAACAGAAACAGGATTATATACGGCTCAAAGGGTGTTATATACCTGATCTACGCTTAATCATCTGGACAGGATATCGTCATGATTCAGCTTTATCCCGATTTTCCTATATGGTGATGATATCGTATCAGACAGATCAACAAGCTTTTCCTGCTTCTCTATCTTTCTTACTGTGGCTTTGACCGATTCTGAGAATCTCATCAGTTCATCATTGCTCAGATCTTCCTGTCATTTGATCTTCATATGGAAGGTTGCCATCGTAGGAGGACCTGGAGGATCCTCAAGAAGCCTGAACTTTATATCAGGGTAGAGCTTATATATGTAATTCTTCAGTATCGGTCGGATCCTTATCACGAACTCCTCTGACTTGATTTCCCTTTCTTCGTTTGAAAGCAGATTCACTCTCATGCTTATCTGATTCTGCATCATACGGTTCGATCATCATCGAAACAGATTTGCGAAATCAGCCAAAAACCTATCTCCAACAGTTGAGCTTACATTTTCTACGATATCAAGATCCTTTGGGATTCATTTAGTCTTATTAAGAAGGAATGCAGATACCTTATCCTCTATCTCCTTAGTTTTCTCTATGGAATAATCCCTTGGTGCATCGATCCAAACATAAACCTGATCCTTATCGGCCTTAGGAAGCATACGGGCTTTGAATATTCATAGCATTATTGGCAGTATTATAACTATCATAAGGCTAGCCCAGAATATCAGCTTCAATCTTTTCCTGCTTGATTTTGTCTTTATGGTATCATCTATGAATCTTCAGATTGTCCTTGCATAAAAATTCAATAGTTTCGATTCCTTATGTTCTTCATGTCATCCGCAGCTATCTCATCTGCAGAATTTTGTAGCAAGATAAGGGTTTATGCTGAATGCCACGAACATGGAAGCTATAAGGGCTATGGAAGCGAAAATCGGAATAGGCTTCATATAATCGCCCATCATTCCTGTGACTGCAAACATAGCAACGAATGACATGACCCTTGTCACTGTCGACATGACGATGCTCAATCATACTTCCTTTATGGAATCTATGACGGCTTCCTTCTTGCTTTTTCATGTTCTCGCCATCATTGATAGATGCCTTGCATTGTTCTCGACGACCACTATCGAATCATCGACCAATATTCAAAGAGAAAGTATCAGCGCAAAAAGCGTTATTCTGTTTATATCAAGTCCGAATATCAATCATACCATGAATACTATCCCTAGAACCATAGGTATGCAGAAAGCCGCATTGAGGGCATTCTTCAATCACAGGAATATTATAAGGATGACAAGCACTATGAATATGCTCACAAAAAGATGGAACATCAGCTCATTAGTGGCTTTCTTCGCAGTGTCTCATTCATTCTGCATCACTGATATCTCAACATTCTTAGGTAATTTTTCCTTTATCTCATCGATCTTCTTCAAAACGCCTTCGACGACATTGACAGCATTCGATCATTTCACTTTTGCTATTCATAAGAAAACCGTATTCTTGGAGAATCACTTATCTGAAAACCTGTAATAGCTCTGTATATTCACCGGTCCTTTCTTTATCTCAGATATATCCTTAAGATAGATATTCGCTCAAGTTGCATTTGAAACGATTAGATTTTCCAGGTTTTTGATATCATTGAGATCTCAATCCATTACCAAAAGGGTCTTAGTTTTCGAATCATCAGCATTTCATACTGTCTTATAGGCTCCGCTTGCTTTTATGGTCTGGATGACCTGTCATATATCAAGATTGAAACTCTCTATCTTTATCTTATCTAGCTTTATGCTCAATACATTCTTATATCAGCCGATTATATCAAGCGTAGTGGTATCAGGAACCTGTTTTATCTCTTCTTTTATCTGCAATGCGATATTCCTGAGATATTTTCATTCAGAAATCTCATCGAGATCCTTTCAGAGATAAGTCATAGCAAAGCTGACCTGTGGAAGCTCTTCAGGGTCTATGGATTTTATCTGGATATCAGAAACTCAGAAAGGCTTTAGGTCATAATTTCAATACAGCTTATCATAAAGCCTGGTCTTCGCTATCTCCTGAGAAAGTCAAACCTTGAAGCTGACCATGGTCGAAGTGAAATCGTCGCTTGAATAGGACATGATCTTATCGACTCATTCAAGTTCCTTTATCTTGTTCTCCAATTCTTTTGCCACGAACTGGCTGGCATCAATCGATGAATATCAGTTTATAGGAATCTGGATATTAAATGCAGGCGCGACTATCGAAGGATTATATTGCTTCGGAAGCATAATATAAGCCCCTGTACCGAAAAAAGCTATTATAGTGATGAGCACGATCGTTATCTTCTCATTTTCCAGAAAGAATCTGGTGAATTTCTCAAACATATTTCTCTAAAATTAAAATTACCTACCAATTGGTAGGTAATTTATCCAGATTAGAAAAAAAGTCAATTATATTTTATAAAAAACTTATTTAAGATTAATATCTTTATAGGCTTACTGCAATATCATATAAATATTTTTTTATTTCAGTATCATCTATATTTTCTCATATATATTCTACTTGTTCAGTGTAATCGATATCATCGAAATAACATAATTGCTGCCTAAACAATTTTTCTTCAAATGCTCAACCAAATATACTATTCGCTTTTTCAGAGATATTCTCAATGCTATATCAATTTTTCAATAAAAAATACATATCAACATAGTCTTTCCACTTGCTTCTTCTTCAGATTGCATATGCTTTCATACTTGCGAGCGTAAGCAAATCAGGAGCTTTAATGATTTCATCAATCAAAAAATCAGATGAGTCTATCTCAAAAGGGAAATATAAAAAAGTTACTTTAACTCAAGATATTATAACAGTGAGTTCATCTTTATTATTAACCAAAGTATGTTCTATCTTGTATCAAAGCTTGATTATATTATTAATTATGGAATTCTGCTTGATTTCCTTTTTTGAGAACAGGTCAAAATCTATGCTTTTCCTATGATATAGATTCAAAGCCATAGCAGTTCATCATACTAGATAAAAGTCTTTTTGAAATGTTTTCAGCAGTGGTAATAAAGAGATCTGATTCTTATCGAGAACAATATTATACATGCGATAAAATATTATTTATAAAGTTGATTTCTCTTTTATTTAGATTACATCTAGATTTAGAGATGATATTCTTGTAATTCTTGTCTAAAATCTCTCTTTTATCCTTTATGAGCATTTTCATATCTTCCCAAGTTCAATACTTGATTATTCACTCGACAATCGCCTCATCTGATAATTCTGAAATGTCCCTGATATACCAGAAAATATATTTCTTATCTTTAATATATGTTTGTAAAGTTATCTCGTTCATAATCAGATTTAATCATACTTATGAGGATATTATAATGATAATAACCTATAATACAAACAAAAACTTAGAGAATCATATAAAAAAATACTAAAAAATGAGAACTATTTTTCGTATATTTTTTTATCTGAATAACCCCTCTGTCCTTCGGACATCTCCCCTAATCCCGCCGTAGCGGGAAGGGGAGAGTTTGATTTATTAATTAAATTAATTCCTGCCCTTATAAAGGGAAGGTACCTGCCAAGGCGGATGGGTTACTTTATCCTTTTTTTAGCATGCAGGAATAATGCGAATATTCAAATGAAGGTCACTGCTCATGAGATGATAAAAATACTGATAAAGGTATTTATATTGCCATTCGTGAATATAAAAAGGCTTCAAATCATAAGCACGAGAACAGCTGAAAGCAGATAATTCACAAGATAATTCTTCCATCAGATCAGTATCTTGGAATAGAGATTTATGAAATTATATATTCCGCAATATGTCATTATCATAAGGAATAGCTTCAGATAAGCTCCGAATCATTCCTTCATCAGATCCAGTATGAAAGGAGCGAAGAAATAGCTGAAGATCAGAGCAGAAGCGAGCAGTATCAGAAGCATCAGGAATGAATTCACGAAAAAATGTTTAGGGGAATCTTCTTTCTTATATTCCATGATCTGAGGATAATAAACCGTCTCGACCGCTCATCATAGGAATATCAGGAATTTCGCGATTATGGAAAGTCATGCATATATTCAGGCAGTGTTTCAATCGAAGAAGCTCTTTGCGAATATAAGATCTATGTTCATGAATATGGAAAGCAGGAAAACCAGAAGGAAGAAATTGAAGACATGAGTGAATTCCTTCTTGAAATCTTTCTTTATCCCCTCCATATCCTCATCATGCTTCTCATCCTTGAGCAGACGGTATACATAGAAGAAATTTATGAGAAATCCTACCAATCCTGAAGCCAGGAATCATCCTATAGCTCAGTAAAGCTTGAATCCTAATATGACAAAAAGAAGTCAGAATCCTAATTTGATTGCCTGCCCTATTATTCACATCGCAGATATGAATTTGAATCTTTTAAGTCACTGCAATGTCGCACCTACAACCGTTCCTTGAAATGAAAATATTATTATGATTCATGTAAGGATTATCGGAAGCGTACTGTCGAATTTCAAAAAATCCCTTATCAATGGTGAAAATAGGCAGAATATCAGATAAATTAAAATTCAAGCAATAGAAAGGAATTTGTTCGAGAGCAAAAATATCGATTTCACCTTCTCAAGGCTTTTTGAATTCTTTGATATCTCCTTCACCAAAAATAATCCGATTCCTGAAGTCAGGACTCATAGTATATTAAACATTCCCACAAGGCTCTCGAACTCAGCAAATTCGTTTATGCTAAGATATCTTATCATCAGAGGGTGATAGAAATAACTTATCACTCAACCGATTATCGTTGATAATCATAACAATACGACATAGAAAAGATTTTTCATTTTTTTCTTGGTTTCTTTAAATAATTTGTCTCTGTTTTGTTAATGGGAATAATCTTGTAAGTAACCCTTCCATTCCCCTCCATCTGTCATTTCAACCATTCCTCCATCTGTCATTTCGACCGCAGCGGAGAAATCCCTTAATTACTCTATTGGTCCATCAAAGGGATTTCTACAAAAACAATTTTGTTGATTCTAACCCATCCGACTTCGTCACCTTCCCTATATTAGGGAAGGGTTTATTGATTCATCTGTCTTTCCTGCCCTTATAAAGGGAAGGTGCCTGCCAAGGCGGATGGGTTACTTTATCCTACTTATTCACCCTGAACAGCTTCAGTCTGTCATTGTCCTTTATAGCCCTTATCTTTCATTTCTTTTCGATTATATCCATTATATCCATATATTTCTTATAATCCGATTCCTTCAATATCAGGATTTCACTTATGCCGAGTCACCTGAGGTCTTGTATGAATGATTCCATTTCACTATCTTCCACGGAATCCTTGAATATTCACTTCGGTCATATGTATTTCTCTATTATCCTGCTTTCTGGTCTTAAAGTCTGAGTGTATATATTCCCCATCTCCATATTATCTCATTGCAATATCGAAGCATTATGGAAAAATCATTCCGAAGGGTTTGCTATTGTCCTTTTTGCGAATTTCAATCAGATATACTGATGCCAAGGCAGAACCAAGACATCATAGCACTTCAGAGAGGTTCATTTGTCCAGATATCCGCACTTCTCTTGTTTTCCATTATCCTGAAATCTTATCTTGAAATCTTCATTTAATGAATACCATTCCTTCGGATAATCTGTCACGAATAGCTGTCAGTTGAATCATAAGAGCATCGTAGGTGTGTACAGGATAGGAACGGATAATAATCAGGCTGCGATAATCTTAGGATATCATTTCTGCACGAAACTGCTCCTATATATCCTGTCTACTCAATATCATCAGAAATATGCATATACTATAAGCAATATTCATACCCATTTCTGCGGTTCCCTGAGTCACTTATAAAATGGCATATGATCATACAAAAACTGCGTGATCGGTGCAAATATGTTATCACCGGATATTCAAAGCGCTAATATATAAGCAACTGTTCATATCGCAAGAAATGCATGATCTATCCTCTTGTCTATATTAGCTTTATTCCTAAGTCTGGAATAAGCTCAGAATATTACTATAAGAAATAAGACACTGAATAATATCTTCCAATTATCATTATCGAAATATGTCTGTATATATCTTCACTGTCTCTCTCACCAGAATCCATGAAGCGATAGTGTATTGAAATACAGATTTATCTTTCATGAGCCAGTTGCGAATGCCTGAAAATGCTCTGATCCTATTTGTCATACAGTTTGATTCAGTCATCAGTTTCATAATATATTTCAAAGTATCCAGTTAGAATTCAGTGCCAATATGATTACAAATGGAATAAAGGATGACTTCAGGCTGAATCTGATATCCTTATTCCTGATATAATCGAAGATAAGGAATATCCCTAAACCAGAGAATATGAAAAACATACTATGTGACATCCACATCATGGAAAAAGCTCAGAATAATGAGCTTAACAGAATATCCTTATATCTTCTCGAATCCAAGTATCTTATGAGAAACAGATAGAAGAACAGTATCGTCGAGATTCCAGCGGTTATTCATATCTGCCCATCAAGCATATGGGCATATACATATGGATTGAAAATCATGAGTATTCAGGCGAAATATGCTCATATCTTTGTCCTGTTTTCAAGCAGTTTATATCATCAGAATCATAGCAGGAACAATGTTCATATATAGAATAATCTCTGTATGAGCCAAGATGGTATGATATAGCTTAGAGCTTTAAATATCGCTGCAAAAAGGAAGAAATTGCTTTCGAAAAACATATTTAGAGTGAAATCTATTTTCGGGAAGAAAGTGTTATCGAGCAATAGGAAATATCATTTCTGATAAAAAGGTAGTGTTAAAATGGATAATGATAGGAATATGATGATGTGTGAGTATTTTTTCATGTTTTTTATATCCTAAATTATTATCTATATAAATTTAATTATCTCTTTACAAAAGAATAGAAAACTTCTCTTCCAAAAATCGGTCATCAAAAAATCTTATATAATAGTCATTCAAAGAAATATATTATTTTTTTGAATGACAAGAATTTTGTGCTATATAGAATATTTGGTAATTTACTGAAACTATCTGCTTCTTTTAATGTAAATCATAAATTATCAAATAAGGATATCAGCTCATTAATATACACCTTTTTATAAAATAATTTTGTCTTATAGAAATAATTAAAAGATCTTATATTCGGCATTGAAATGGTAAACAATCATCATTTTTTTATCTTCGACGATAATTTTTCAATAATAATATTCCATTCAGGATCATATTTTATAGACCTAATTGCATAAATATAATCAAATCATTCTTCAATACTATCCAAAGAATCAACTCAATTATATAAAAAAAAGTTGAGATTTTCTTCAGATGAAAATCTTGATTTGCAATGATTTAACATAGACTCAGCTATATCTACACAATAAACAGAAGAATTTACACCTCGATTCTTTAAGGTATATTCCAAAATTCTTCAGGTTCATATTCAATATTCTAAAATTTTAGCATTATTAGAAATATTTTTTTGAACAAAATCTATCTCTTTTTTACTAAAAAAAGATTTAATTTCATTCCAGTCGTTAGAATAACTTTTTCATATATTATTCCAGTCAAATATTTCTGCTGATTTCTTCATAATTATAGTTAATTATATTAAAATAAATTATTTTTAATTTTAAAAATTCCTGATATAACACATCAATTTTTTCTTGTAACTTTTCAACTGCTATTATATTCCTCGAAAGTTCATTTCACAAAATTGGAACAGCTAGCGAAATGGAAAATATATCTTTATTAGAGAAATTAAGATCAATATCATCTTTTATTGAATTATAATAAAAAATAATTTTATTGACACTAATTTTTTGATTTCCATGCAATGCAATTAAATTTTTTGGGTCAAAAACAACAATATCGTCATCTAAAATTCTAATAGAATTATCAGATAATTCTTCTTTTACATATGTACTTTTTCAATTTCAACTTGGTCAAATTATAATAATATTTTGAGTTCAATTATTTAAAAGGATACCATTTAGAGTCAAATATCAATTTTTTATATAGAACAAATGATTTGTAATATTAATAAGATCAATTTTCGAATATGTTGTATTTATTGTATAAAAAATAAGTTTATAGAAAAAATTAAATTTCCATTCATTTATTTTATAATTATATATTGCAGAAAATTTTATTCACAGAATTGATAAATCATATATCCAATATACTCAGTCAAAGAACCATTGTCATCTCCTAAAAATAAAATTTATACTGTGTTTTTTATTAAAAAACAAAATAATTTTTCTTAACATACTTATTTTTGATACATTATAATATAATCATCTTCATAATATTTCTTTCTATCAAAATTTGATATTTGACATCTATACTCATCACTAATATTCAAATCCTTTCTAAAAATAATAAAATCAAATTTTGAAAGATTTATCCATTTAATATTACATTTATCAAATACCTTAATTCGATTAAATTCATCTATTGAAATAGTTTGTAATCTGGCTGTATCTAAATAATTTGTATGAAAATAATGTAAAATATTATATCAACTAAATCACCATTTAGTCATTTCCAATTGAGACATGCTAGAATTATTAGTTGAAATTGGTAAAAATAATAAAGATTTATTATCGTCTATAATATCATCGTATTTTTTGTAATCATAAGGTATTGAAACCTTCATAGATGGATTATAAATCGGACGAAAAAAACTAAGATCAAAATATATAAATAATATAATAAGTAAGATGAAAATTGGCTTTATCTCCTTTTTATTTATATATTTTATTATAACCAATACCAAATATACTATAAAAATAAATCAGATTTTTTTGTAATCTCTAAGTAAAGAAAATATTGGTGAATTAAAATATAATTCAGAAAAATCAGCCAATGGAAATTTAAAAGAAAAGTTTATTGCTATGGAAATTAAATAGATTACCAAAAGATATAATTCTTTATATTTTATGCAAAAAATTATCAATAATATTGAAATAAAAATAGAACCATAAAATTCACCAAATATCGTTAATAATCAATTATAATTATTAACTCATTTAGTTTTTGCCTTTGTTATAGATTTATCAATTAATCAAAATGAATTAATCATATCATATCAACTTATTTTATATGATTCTAATTCATTATTAACTCTAATTTGTATTTCTGAATCACCTGCAGATTCTTTATTAAAGAATAATAAACTTGCTGGTATCAAAAATATTAAAATTATTAGTATGAAATCTTTTTCAAATAATATCTTATTTCAATCAAATATTTTTTTTATTGTCTGAAAAAGTATTATTAAAAATAAAAAAGTCAGATTTGCTGATACAACAATAGTTAATATTAATAATAAAATATAATATAAATATATGTTCTTAAATTTATCTTTAAAATTCATTAATAGTATAATGAAAGGAACAAAAACTATATGGAATAAAGGCGGAGATAATAGATATTGTCAAAAAACGTTTTTGAATAAAATTAATGTTATAAAAAATGATATAAAATAACTATATTTATTATTTATAAATTTATTTATTAGAAAAAATGTAGAATATATTGAAATAAAATAATATATTTGTTGTGAAAATTCTTTAAATGGACTAAGAAATATAAAAATTAACGATATAAATGCAGATCAAAAATTTGGAGCTTTTTCTATTGTAAATATTATAGAATTAAGGTTAAAACTTATAGTTTCTTTAAATGATCTAAAAGGGTCAATAAAATAAGGAGTAAGGTCTCATTGAACAATATTTATTGCAATATCAGGTCTAAAGATGATCCAGTATGCAAGTAAGGATAAAAATAATCAGATTAAAAAATTAATTATTACAGTTTTTTTCATATAATTTTGTATATTTGTTAAATTGATATATTCACATATAAGCACAGTATATAAATCATTTCATTCATTTAAAAAATAATCTATATTTAATTCAAAATCAGAAGAACCAAATAATAGGCATTAAAAACATATATAAAATAATTTTATATCTAGGTATTTTAACTCATTCAATTTCTTTTTCTGTATATCGATTGTTTTTTTCAATAATACTATATATTTCAGATAAATTATTCTTTAAATCTTTATTTAATATTATTCCCTTTAATGATCAAACTTCATTTGATATGATTTTTATATAATTATGAATATTATTTTTCATCTCAACTGATGAAGCTTTAAATAAACGAGGTTGCAGAAATACTCAAGATGTTATATTGAGAAACAAAGTATGTATTGATATTCTATAAACTGAAAATTTTTCATCCAATAATGCTTTTTTTATTTCTTCTGATAATTCCTGAGTAATTTCCTCATCAGCATCTAATATTAAACACCATTCGGATTTTTCACAAAGATTCTCCACTGCCCATTTTTTATCAGGATCAGCATATCATTTGTTTTCATGAATAAATATCTCGGCATTATATTTTTTAGCAATTTCAACGGATTTATCTTTGCTTGATTGATCTATATATATTTTTTTAAGCTTAAAAAAACTATCATCAAGGAATTTTAAAGATTCGTAAAGCTTAGATAAATTCAGTTCTTCATTGTATCAAACTGTGATAATATTTAGAGTTTTCATTTTAAATTTGTTCATTAAATAATCACTTTAAAATATATCTATATCATCAATAATTTTTTTTGACGATAGATAATACTAAATAACCTAAACACCATACAAACAAATAATAAAGCCAGAATATTGGCAAATAAAAATGCTTCACATGTTTGCTGGCAAATATCCTATAATTCCTTATCATATAATACAAATAAGTATTAGATAAATATTTTATACTAGTAGAAACTTTGTGATATAAATATGTTTTTGGTGTGAATATAATTTTAAAACCTTCATTCTTTGCATTCATACAAAAATCAGTTTCTTCAAAATATAAAAAATATTCTTCGGGTAATAATCATATCCTTTCAAATACTTCTTTTCTTATAACCATAGCACAGCCAGTTATAAAATCATATTCTATATTTTCTTTGAATTGTCAAACATCAATTTCTTTTTTTCAAACCATCTTAGTAAAAGCTGTATATTTATTAACCTCTCATCATGCAAAATAAATTTTATCCTTTTCAGGATAAAATTTTATTAAAGGTCATATAATATCTGCCTTTTCTTTTATTATTTGTTCTTCGATTATTTCAAAGAAATTTTTATCTTCAATTATCGTATCCGGGTTCAGTAAAAATAAGTAATCATATCATTTATTTAGACATTCTTTTATTGCTACATTATTTCATCAAGCAAATCATAAGTTTTTTTCTAATTTAATTAAAAAATGTTTTTTATTTAAATTATTTTCTAAATTCATTAAATCATCCTTATCTGAAGCATTGTCGACTATATAAGCGTCAAAAATTTCATCGCTGAATTTATCAAGAGATTCCATTGTTTCCAATAAATCATTAGATGAATTATAATTAACAACTATAATTGCAAACTTTTTCATTTCTAATTTTTATAAAAATAATAAGTTGATTCTCATACTTTATTCCAAAGCTTTTCTTCTCTCATATTTTTGATAACATCATTATATTCTTCTCTATTTTTAAAGAAAAAATCCAATTTATCAGACATTGACTTAGAGTTTCTTTCAAAAAGCAATATATTATCGTCTATACTTTCTTTAAATACGTCACTCGCTAAAAAAGGTTTGTTATATCAGATTGATATCGCCATTGGTCATGAACTGGACATTTGGATTGTATAAGGATATATAGATACATCTGCTGCACTATAATAATCAACTATGCTTTTTTCTTCAATAAATCATATCCATTTAAAATTATTTTCTTTAATTAAAGATTCTGCTTTATTCTGAAGTCTTTCATACTCTTCTAAATAAGCTTTATCATTGAATAATTTCGGATGTTTTCCTGCTCAGATGATTAAAAAAGCATTTGAATTGATTTTAGAATATTCAGAAAATCAATCAATCAATAAATCAATTCATTTATATCATGTAGCATATCACATGAATAATACTAAATCCTTATTTGAATCCAATTCAAGTTTTTTACATGATTCTTCCCTATTTTTCAATTTAAGATCCTCTATTCAATGATTTATAACATCAATTTTATCTTTACTTATCTTATAATCTTCTATTAATGCATTTTTAAAGATTTTTTCATGCACTATAATTTTTTCAGCCCATAAACATATGGGAACATATATAATTCTAAATACTGTTTTTACGATCCATATAGGTAATTTAGAATTATTTTCTTTGATAAAATCTTTAGTGATTTTTTTAATTGGGACAACTCAATGTAATGTTATTAAAACTTTATATTTTCTCATAAATAAGATCAACCACTGTAAAATGTATGCTGTTATAATATTCCCATACAATGATAATTCTTGTTGTATATGAATAATATCAGGTTTAATCTTTATTATTTGTTTGATTAATTGAAAAAAGAAAAATGGATTTTTATCAAAACAACGTATGACATTTATTCAATCTTCATAATAAGAATCTTTTTTTCAGTTTATCTTATTGCATAAAATAAAAATATTATCGCTTTCATTATAAGGAATATTAGTTATAAGATTTTTTGTATAACTTGCAACACCTCAGGTTTCAGCGTGTCTTTCTCACTTTGGTGGAAATATGGAAATATGTAATACCTTCATCTTATCTCTTAAAAATTAATTTCATCCCTCACTATATAAAGCGGCCTTCATATGACTTCCTCATGGATTCTGGCAATATATAAAGCCATCAATCAAAGGCTCATAAGAACCACTCATATAAGTATAGTGTTTATTACCACGACGATAGCCAGATTAGTGAAACCTAGATGCACTATTCAGATCTTATCGAACAACATAATTATAAACAGGAGACTGCTGAAAATAGTTATCAGAAGTCACATGTATCAAACCAGCTTCAGTGGAAAGACAGAGAAAGAGGTAAGGCTATTTATAGCGAGGTGATAAAGTTTGATGTAGTTATAGCTAGGTCTTCTTCATTCCGGATTAGGCAGCGCATCGAATACGAGCGGACATTTATTCAGTCAGATCATATCCACGATTCATCTGTAGAGTCTATTCTTCTCTGTGAAGCTAAGGAATATCTTCACGACTTTCTTGTCTATGAGCCTATAGTCCGTTGTCCCGGATTCTATCCTAACTTCAGATATAGCATTGAAAAGCTTATAGAAAAGCCAAGATGAAACCTTCTTGATCATGGAGGCTCATTTTATCTTAGGTCTTACGTTATATACGATATCGAATCATTGTTCCCATTTCTCTATGAAATCAGGTATGTACTTCACAGGATGCTGTCAGTCGACATCTATGGTTATCACCGCATCTCAATTCGATTTCTCGACTCATGCCGTCAGTGCTATCTCCTTTCAGAAATTCCTGCTCAGATTGACTCATTTAACATGGCTATCCGCTGCACAAAGCTTCGAAATCTCTAGCCAAGTATTGTCAGGACTTCAGTCATTTACGTATATTATCTCGTAATCGTATCTGTCAGAGATTGTCTTTATGACATTTTGCAGCTCCTTATAGATGAACGGTACGTTTTTCTCCTCCCTATATGCAGGAAGGACTATTGATATGAGTTTCTTGTTTTCCATGTTGAATTCATGTTTATTTGTCGCTCATTTATAGCCATTTTTTTCCATAAATCAAATTTTATTAATCTGAATTAACCGAATCTTAAATCCTCACCCCATTTTTCCCTTCCCCTATAAAGGCAAGGTGCCCGACAGGGCGGAAGGGTTACCTCAGCAAAACTACCACCATCTGTCATTTCGACCGCTCTGCCCATCTGTCATTTCGACCGAAGCGGAGAAATCCCTTAATCAGACCATCTGTACATCAAAGGGATTTCTCGGTTCCGTTTCACTACTCTCGAAATGACAAATTCATTATAATCCCTACCCTTATAAAGGGAAGGTGCCTGCCAAGGCGGAAGGGTTACTTTATTTATTTAAATATCAACTAGAAAATCTAATTATACCTGTCGAAATTCTTTATATAATTATCGGTAAATATTTCTGATAATAAACTAACATCATTTAGTTCATAGATTGAAAGCATTGCATTTATATAATCTCTTTCATTTATCTGCAATAAGCTTAGTGGTGCTAATCAGTTTTTTATTAGCGGTATGTTTGATCATAATCTTGAAGTTCTCTTATTTATATCCATGAACAGTTGAAAATATGGAATAAAAACAAGTATAAAAATGGATTGTTCGAAAGGATTTCTTATCTGATTAAGCTTAGATAGGAATTTTTCAAACTCTCACTCCAATTGAAATCTATTATCTAAAGGTAAATACGTAGATCATCATATTTTTACTTCCTTATTCCTTATATTTCATAAAAATTCATCGGAAAGAAGTCATTTTCATAAAATCTTATGTAGATTGAAGAAATCAGATTTTGAATAGCTGATATTTTTTCTGTTATCAACAATATATTTTATGGCATTCTTATGATTCAATATCATTTGTGTTTCAGATTTAGTCTTTCATTCAGCTTCCTCATTATATTTTATCAGAACCTCCGTATCAAGATAGCTGTATGTATTTCATTCAAGTCTGCTGGATGTATAGCTTATATCAATCAAAAGATTTTCTATTCATCTCATATTTATGAGATAATCATATGTTGATAATGTATCTTTATCTTGGTATAATTCCTTTATATCTTCATATCTTTTTCATAAAAAACTTGTTATATTCGGAATATATTCTTCTAAGAAGAGAAAATTATAGCTTGCTTTTTTTCTGTCAAAAAAATCCATTTTCAGATATTCCGATGGATTCATCTTTATGCTATATTTTCATTTTGAAATTTCAACTACCAGATTTGATTCTATCAGTTCTTTTATATATCTATACGCTGTAGTCCTTTCAATGCTGAATAAATCTGCTATTTCTGATGCCGTTATGACATTTTTTCAATCAAAATAAGATATTATTTTACTGATTTTTTCATGTTTTTTCATAAATATATTTATTATGTTGCAGAAATATGTAAATAATTATATATTATGTTGCAGAAAATGCAACATAATATACTAAAAATGCAACATAATCCGTTTAATTCAAATCAATAATCACATCTCCCCCTATTTTTTCCTGCCCTCATAAAGGGAAGGTGCCCAACAGGGCGGAAGGGTTACTCAGCAAAATGACAGATAAATATTTGATTGATATCACGGTTTGACTATAATCCGTCATAATATCCGATATAAAAGAGAATTCCATGAGAAACCCATACATAAACCTGATAATGAATAGTTATAGATTCGCCAAGGATAAGAGGAAATACTTCGTGCTCTGCATAATATTCTTCGTCATAGCGAATGCCATTTATCTGCTGCAGCCGTTTTTGTTCTGACAGCTTCTGAACATCATACAGAAATGATGACCTGATATGTTTCATGATTTCACGGTGATGCTATTGCTTTACAGTGTCATCCCATTCTTCTTCTGGATATTCCACTGAAACTGAAGGATCATGGAGAGACTGACCGCTTTCCATATTTCCAAGAACTTCAAGGAATATATCTTCGAGACTGTCACCAAGATGCCGTTCAAATGGCATGCAGACAACCATTCCTGAGAGACGATAAATAAGATAAACAAAGCAACTAATGCTCTTGAGAGATTCAGCGATGAACAGTTCGTATACATTGAAACCATCATAAGATTCTTCTGATCCCTTGTCTGAATAGCTGTGATATCATATTATCTGAGCATATACCTTGCCATAAGCACAGTTTTCGTAGTTATCATAATCCTCATGTTCGATTCCAAGCTCGTCAAGCAATATGACGAGATATTCAAAAAAGAGCACAAGGTCGCTTCCCTTCTCCATGATTATGTTTCGAACATAAGGACAGTCATAACCCTTCATTTTGAGAATCTTGCGAAAAATGAGCTCGTCAGAAAGATTTTCGATATGTTTCCGGTCAAGAAAAAGAATTTCATCCTGAATGAGTTCAAATGGTTCTCTGTGAACATGTTCATATCAGCGTTAGAATTCTGAGCCATATTCGCCTACGGATACTATACATTCTGAAAGGAATGAGCGATTCTCATATGAAACCTTGTTATACTTTTCCAATATCTCGACAAGTTCACATGAACATTCTTCAATTTCGCCTGGCAGTATGAGACCATCGTAAAGCTGAATTCCGAGCTTCTGACATCAGAGTACATCGTGAATGACTATTTGAAGCTGCATGCCATAGATAAGGCTCATCAGGTAGAGGATTGGCAGGAGATAAGGATCGAAGGTCTTAATTTCAAATATGATACCAAGCAGAAAAGCCAGACATTGAAAAACATAAGCCTGAGCATACGTAAATGAGAGAAGATAGCATTCGTATGAGAGAGCTGAAGCTGAAAAAGCACGATGCTCTCGATCATAAAATGACTATATGAAACCGATGATCTGAGTATTTCCGTAGACTGAAAGATTTATGCTAATTCTAACATACTTTCGAACATCACCACGCTGATTCCCCAGGATCCTGAGATATTCGAGAATACACTATGATACAATGTGACTTTCTGAATAGAGGCTGATGAGAATGAGATAAACAGAAGCATTGCGCTGGCAAGGTTCGACAATGTCCTCAAGAGACTCAAGAGATGACTCGAAACTAACATAAAGGAGAAATGAGTGAACCTATCATGATGAGAGAAACAAAGATTGGCACTAGCGCGATGAATATTCTCAGCGCAATGAAGAAGTATTATAATATTGGATGAACCAACAAGCAGCGTGGATTCTGTAAATGAGCTTGCGATATATAAGAATATTTTCAGTGAATTCAATGATAAATGCATCATCTCATCCATCCATAAGCTACATCTTCTTCCTATGTTCGATAAGATATATCTTTTCGATAACGGAGAGATAATTGAATCAGGCACATTTGACTGACTCATGAAGCAATGATGAACCCTCAAAACAACCTGGGACAGCTACATGCAGAGCAACTCAGAAAGCTAATTATGATATATAAATTGATTCTCCCTTCCCTTATAAAGGGAAGGTGCCTACCAAGGCGGAAGGGTTATTTAGAAAGATAACTCTACCCCATCATCTAAAGAAAAAATTGAAAAACTCAACAAACAAAAAAAGGCTCTCAAGCCTTTTTTTGTTTGTAATCGGACTATTATTCTATTTCTATATTCTTGAATATCGCCATGGCTTTAGGTCAGAGCTGTATATAATTGACTCTTGTTCAAGTCTTCATCCTTATGAACCTTACCACCGAATCTCATAGCGCTGCATCGTATTTTCAGCTTATCGCTCAGGTGTAATATCATTGGTTTTTCAGAAGCTGCTGAAGCTGTGTTATATCCTTTCAGCTATCCCCTACTCATATATATCTAGGAAAAACATACAGATCTGCTATCTTCTTCTTAGCTATGATCGTTTCTTCCTCGACCGTTCAGCCTGGTATTAGGCTTCATGTATTATTTTCTCAGCTTTGGTTCAATGCTCAGCTGTCAGTGATTCATTCTGATGTTTCTATCTCATTTGATTCGATTGGCACAGGCTCTTCTTTTATAGAAGGCAATACTTCCGATTTTTTAATGATACCGTCGGATTTCAGATAAGAATCATAAAGGTAGTATGATCATGTTCATACTATAATTATCATCACTGCAACGAAAGCTACATTTCAATAAATCCTCAATGCCTTGTGTGTTTTCCTTGGCAACGAATTTATCTTTTGCACAGATTTTTCCTTTGCGGTTTCCGGCATATTTGAAAAAAGATATATAAACGAGCAATCGAATATGATAAGAACTGCGACCTTCATCTGCATTACATACGAGACAACTCAGTTGAAGGTCAGAAACTTATCCATATAAAGATATAGAAGCACATTTGTTATGACAAGCGATAATATAAGCGTTTTATTGAGATCTGTTTTCCCTATGATTTCAGGATCATCATTCCTATAGAATGAATTGAATCAGTATCAGATTGCAAGTATGACAAGAAGTCAGTTCAGAATAGATATATCCTGACCATATATATAGAAGAAGAATATTCAGAAAAATGATATGATAGCAAGGATGAAATTCGAAACACTGAAATATCCTGAGATTTCCTTGAAATATATCTTCAATATCTTCATGAAATAGACTCTCTCATAGAAGATTATGAGAACGATCTGGAACATGAAGAATATGGTAAAATTTTCAAAAGTATATAGGTTATATATTTCAGGGAAGAAATGATGCAAGGCATATATGATATATGCGACTGCGAAATATAGGAAATACCTATGATTGATCTTGCTCAGATCTACAATGCTATCCTCGATTGAGAGAATGATCTTTTCCAATGTTTTTTTAATCATTTTCGATTTTTTTATTAGTTTTTAATTCGATTATCTGCGTGACCACTCAGATACATAAGAAGTAATAGGTGAATATGGCGAAATTTTCAGCAGCTGCGCTATTATCGGATATCAAGAATATCGGGCAATATGACAAGAATACCAATGCCAATAGAAATGAAACTCTGCTTTCGAATGCGAACATTACAGAAAAAAAGAAATATGAGAATATCAAAGACTCCATAGGATCAAACGATCATTTCTTTATAATATATGCTGTAGTGATGAAAAGAAAGAGATATTTCAATATATTATGTCATCTGAATTTCAGAGGCAGGCTATAGAAATCTTTTTTGAGCTCCTGAATAACAATATTGAACAGAGGAAGTGATATTAATGTGAAGATTATCAAGATATCTTTACCTAGCTTGAAATCAGAAATGGATGATACGATGATTTCGAAAATGAACAATATTACCAAACTAAGCCATCATACCTTAAAATACGCATTCATTTTACTTTTTTTTGATATAAAAATAAAAATAATTTTGATTTTATCATATTTATTATTAATATATGTCAAATCCAAAACGGATTTTTTAGTTATCTATTTATTTTTATAATTTATTATTCTTTATGGAAAAAATTAAACAATTTTTTCAAAATGAAAATAAGACAGCAAAGTTGTTCGCAGCTATAACTGTTCTTGGTCTTTTCGTTTTATGAAATGTTACTTGAGTTTTCGGTGCCTTCTTAAGAATCGGTGCTCCAACTTGAGAATACGGTTACGGTTACTGATATGACGCTGCTAGCGGTTACGGTTACTGATATGGTTACTGAGATACTGCTTGTAATCCTGCTACTGTTTCAAACGGAACTGTTTCAGTTTCATGTGCTATCACTTGTAATGCAGGTTATACACTAAGCTCTAATTCTTGTGTAAGAAATAGTGGTGGAGGAGGTTGATCTTACTATGCTCCTAGTACTACAACTACTACCGTATCAAATGTAACTACTACTACAAGCCCAACTTGAGAGGTTACCATCTCTACTCCAGCATGAGTTAAGATTACTTTCAAGGATATCAACACTTCATTCGCTAAAGAAGATATCGCTAAGTTAGTTGGTCTTTGAATCCTTAAGGGTTATGCTGACGGAACTTTCAAGCCAAACAATGGTGCTACTAGAGCAGAATTCCTAGGAATAATTATGAAGACACTTAAGATAACTCTTCCAACTGTTACTAAATCTAGCTTCTCTGATGTATCTGTATCATGGCAAGTTCCTTATGCTGAAGCTGCTAAGGCTTTCGGAATAAAGGGTCAGACTTTCAATGGTAAATCTGTTTTCAGACCAAATGATACTATAACTAGAGCTGAAGCTCTTGCTATGTTATTCAGCGTTGCGAAGATCAAGACTGATTCTACTATAAAGACTACAACATTTAAGGATGTATCTGTATCATGGATGATTCCTTACATTGCAAAAGCTAAAGAGCTTTGAATTGTTTCTGGTCAGACTGTAGATGGAAAATCTGTTTTCAAACCAAATGATTCTATAACTAGAGCTGAGACTGCTAGAGTTGTAACAAAAGCATTGAACATCAAGTAATCATTCAATTGATTATAAATAAAAAAACTCCCGAATCTCGGGAGTTTTTTTTATTATCTGATTTCTTAATATTCGATCAATTCATCATTTTCGAACTTCTTTATCTGGATTCAATTTATAACCACGTCATATAGCGGTTTATCATTCCTATCTGTCTTCTGGACAGCGATGCTATCGACTGTCTCCATTCACTCTACAACCTGTCAGAAGATCGTATGGTTTCAATCAAGCCAAGGTGTTGCTGATGCATGAACTATGAAGAATTGGCTTCAGTTCGTATTCCTTCATGCGTTCGCCATTGATAGCGCTCATTTTATATGGCTTAGTTCATTGGTGAATTCATCCTTGAAATTCCCTTTGAAAATGCTTTTTCATCATCTTCCTGTTCATGTAGGATCTCATCACTGTATCATGAAATCAGCCATGACCCTATGGAAGATTATTCAGTTATAATAACCGTTTTTCGAATGCGTTATAAGATTCTCGCAAGCAAGAGGTGCGAATTCAGGGAAAAGCTTGATCTTTATTTCTCCCAGGCTTGTATCCATTATGGCAACTATATCTCATTGTCTCAAAATATTGTCCTGCATAGATTTTGTTTAAATTATAAAATCGTTTTAAAGATATATATTTACCTGTTTTTATCAAATAAAAATCTCAATATATTTGACTTTTGGCATTAGATAGATAAATTATAGGTGAAATAACTGTAGTTTCCATCTGATGATTTCACATAAAATTTAACGATTCCGAAAATGAAACCGAAATTCTATATCACGACACCTATATATTATACGAATTGAGTTCCTCATATCTGACATGCATATTCGAGCCTTATCGCAGATGTCATAGCGAGATATAAAAGAATCGACTGATTCCAGGTGAAATTCACTACCTGAGTCGATGAGAATAGCCAAAAAGCCCTTCTGAAAGCTCAAGAGCTATGAATGGATATCATGGAATATCTCGATATGATGGCATCCAAGCATCTTGCCGTTTGGGATTGATTGGATATATCATATACCGACTATATAAGGACTACAGAGCCAAGGCACCATAAATTCGTGCAAAGCGTCATCAAGAAAACATATGAGAACTGATTCATCCGAAAATGAAACTATGAGTGATTATATTGCATATGATGCGAATCATTCAAGAAACCGGAAGAGCTTAATGCTGACTGATTATGTCCTGATCATCTGACAAAGCCTGAGGTGATAAAGGAAGAGAATTATTTCTTCGAGCTTTCAAAATTCCAGAAAACCCTTGAAAGTTTCTATGAAAAAAATCCTGACTTCACGATTCCGAACAACAGATTCAACGAGATGAAGACATTTCTTAAGGAATGACTTGAGGATTTCTCGATTTCCAGAAATAAGAAGCTATTCTGAATCCCTTTCCCTCTTGATAATGAACAGGTTACCTATGTATGGTATGATGCGCTCTTCAATTATCTTACGGTTTGCCAGGATTGAGATGAAGATTTCTGGCCTGCAGACCTACATATAGTATGAAAAGAGATAGCAAGGTTCCATGTAATATATTGGCCTGCGATGCTTGAAGCTGCATGATATGAAAAACCGAAGAATATACTTGTGACATGATTCATAACAGTAGATTCACAGAAAATATCGAAAAGCATATGAAATGTCATCGACCCTGTCGAATTCAGCCAGAAATATTCCCGTGACCTTATGCTCCTGTATCTTCTGACATCATTCCCTATCTGACAGGATTGAGATTTTTCAGAAGAACAGGCCGTATTGATGTACAACGCAAAGCTTGCTAATAACCTATGAAACCTATTGAACAGGTTTTTGGTCCTATCTCTTAAGATATGATGAAAAATCTGATGAATTATCAATGATGAAATAAGAAATGAAATAGATTCGATTTCAAATAAATATATGGAAACCATGGATGAATATAATCCTAATTGAGCATTATCCTCTATATTTGAATTTTGTGACAAGCTAAACAAATTCATAGACAATGAGAAACCATGGAACCTGGATTCTGAAACAGAAAAAGACAGGATTGAAGAGATTCTTTATAATCTATGAGAGTGACTCAGAATCGTATGAATATTCCTATATCCGTTCTTCACCGCTAAGATGTCAGAGATGCTGACAAGATTATGAATGGAAGAATATCCCGAAGAGCTTGCTGATTGAAAGATGAAAGAATTGCTATCCAAAAAAGAAATATTCACCATAAAAGAAAAGTGAGAGCCTCTATATCCGAGGATACAATAAATTTGCATTTATATATATTTTCAGTATAAAATATCCAATTTTTTTAATTGGAATATTTATCTTTAGATGTCAAAATTTGAATTTAAAACAGAACACGAAGTTTGAAACGAAATATTTGATGGCGCCCATAAGATAGTCATGAATTCATTCAATGACTTTCTTGTGACTATAGAAATGGATGTTCCCTATGATAAGAAGCTTGAAGCATATAGGAATCTTATAGATAAGTTCAAATATCATCTTATAAAAGAGGAAGAATTTTTGGAATTTATGAATTACAGCAATTCTGAATTCGTAAAGGTTATCCTGAACAATCCTTTCAGGAAAGATCTTGACAGACTAAGGATTGCTCTGACCCCTGATAGGATGGAAAGATGCATAGATATGTTCAAGGAGAAACTGATGTTCCATATAAATTCCCACAAGTCATATACAAAATTCATAAAAAAGAAGTAGATATCAAAATTCATATCTTCCGCACCTCCTGCCTTTATAAAGGGAAGATGTCCGACAGGACGGAAGGGTTACCTTAACAAACTAACCCATATAAATGATGCCAAAAATTGATTATCATAAGGAATTGGATATAATTATATGTTGCTTCTGTAACAAAATTTATATCTTAATATGAATCTTATGAGAATAAACAAGGATTTACCTCATTTCGACAAGGAAAAAGCACTGATCATAGCGACTTGAGAGCATAAGGCTTTTTTATATGTTGCAAATAAGGGTGACGTCATATTGGCTGATTCATTCATGGTTGAAAAACCTGATTTCACGGACATAAAAGAATGAAAATTCTCTAACTGAAGTTCGATCTCATGATGAGTATATGAACTTCAGAAGCAGAACACACAGAATATATTTCTCAACATGCTAAAAGATAGGATAAACCTATTGGATGAAAAAGAGGAACTTGATTCGCTATATCTGTTCTCCCCTCAATATATGACAAAAGCAATAGAAAAAGCTTTACATTGATATGGTGGAAAACTTAAGATGATCAGATGATGAAATCTCGTAAATCATCATCCATTCGAGCTTCTGAAGAAGATCAAAGAATATAAGTTCTTCGAAGCTCTGCTACCTGTATTCAAACCAGAGACGAAAAAGGTTTTCAAGGTATAAGTATTAAAAGAACCGTTACAGATAAATCTGTAACGGTTCTTTCTATTGGCTATTGGAGGAGAGGAAGAGATTCGAACTCTCGGTGCCTTACGACACACACCCTTTCCAAGGGTGCGCACTAGACCAACTATGCGACCTCTCCAGATATTCACGATTAATCGAGTTCTGAGATTTTAGTTAAAAAAAATGATTTGTAAAATTTAAACTAAATTTTTGTTTTTTTAAAAAAATTCATATAATTTTTGCGTTAAAAATAAACCTAAATAAATATGAAAGAAAAAATACAGGAGCTGTGCGAGAAATTCTTCACCCTAAGCTGAATAAAGGTTGATGCATTGACAGTATCATGTGAGGATCAGGATAAGAATATATTCTTCATAAAGCTGGAAACACCTGATTCCAAGCTTATAATCTGAACACATGGACAGACTTTGGATAACATAAAACATCTTTTAAATAGGATGATCGAAAGCTCAGTATGAAAGAATTTCACGATTCACGTTGAAGTGAATGATTATCTAAAGCTTAAAGACGAAAAGCTTTACAGATACATTGATTGAAGGATAGATTATATAACAAAAAACGGTAAAAGCGTAGTTCTTCCTAATTTTACGCCATATGAAAGAAAGAAGATCCACAGTTATATCTCAGATAAGAATATCGAATGATTGAAGGCTCACAGCGAATGAGAATGAAAAGAGAGGTTTATGCACATATCATACAACTGACCTCAGATACAGTCATCAGGTACCCAAAAAACACCATATCAGGATCGCTCTCCTGCAAGCAAACCGGCACCAAGATCAAGGACTATCGATATAGATATAGATTGAATTGATATTTAATAGATAATTTCCATTATTAGGCTATGCAAAAAAAGATTTTTGTATCAATTTTTGTGATGATTTCAATTATCTGATTTTATTATTTTTGAAAGGATATCAACTATACTAAACATGAGGAGATAAAAGCCTCTCAGATAAATCATCCTGAATTCATCCCGACTGCAAGAACAGTAAAATTATCCGGAGCATGATACTCCAATATCATTTCAGATTTCTATTGGCTATGAGCTATCCAATATATCTGATCTAATGTCATCTGAGCATCATATAAGAAATATCTTTATGAGATGCTCAACCTTATAACTGACCTGAACCCTTATTTCACTTATCCATATGAGATCTGAGAACTTCTTCTTCCTAATTACAACTATAGGTATGAAAAGCTATCGAACAAAGAGATAGAGCATAATACCAGGCAAGCAGAACTGCTATGACTGAAATGAATGAAAAACACCTGCGACCTGAAAAAGATCGAACTGATAAGGAATGAATTCAATCTTAATAAGCTTTGGACAGAGGACAGATATAAGAATCCATGTTTGGATCCGAATATCCCTTATTATCTGGCATATATCTACTATTGGAATCTGAACGATTCCAAAAATGCTTCCCTATATTATAAAGTGACCTCCGCGAACGAGAATGCCCCAGTCTGAGCAAGATCGATATCAGCCGTAATGGAATGAAAAACCTGAAACCGCGAAACCGCGATAGTGATGTTCCTTTCATTGGCATCAAGCGTATGAGATGAGAAATCCAAGCTTTGCAATGATTTTTCAAAGGAATTATGAGATATCCTTTTCAATGCATTCAAAGATAAAAAAGCCTTTGATTGAAAATTCCTTTCCATGGTGGAATCATACAGATTAGATATCATAAAGAAGCTTTGAGAGGAAGATATTGATGCCTGACTTGGAAATGCTGACAATTTCTGCTCCACATATCTGAATAAGGCTGTACGTGAGATGAATATGGCATATATAGAACAATCGGACAAAAGATTCTTTGTAGACAGGAAAAAGCACGCCAACGACGCTAATGAATTATTATACAGCTGATACATCGACTATTTGCCGATAGATTTCCAAAAAGGGAAAAACGGTTTCTGAATAATCTATTATTACAATAACGACATATCGAACTGGGACTTTAAGATGTGAAAATATTAATTGTTGAAAAAGCTATATTTCAAAAGCTCAAATATCTCTGATTTATCTTGTTTGAAGCTTATATTCTGCTTATAATCTCATATGCTCGCAGTTGAGATTATGCTTATTTCAGGGTAACTGAATCATTCAGTGCTGTTTATGTTATATTCGACTTCGCTTGTATTCTGATTATATAGGATAAGGTAGTTCGATTCATATGTATTTAGGAAATTTCAGATCCTGACAACTCATCCGGAAAAATCTATAGCCTGAGTAGTTGCAGCATTATTGACTTCGGTCTTAAGTTCTCAATCAGACATATCATTAAATGAGCTTCCAGAACCTGCTATTCAGAATGTATTTCAATTTACAGAATCGTTTCAGATTATATTCCAAACTACTCATAAGGATGAGCTGACATTCAAGTGTAATGTCTTATCTATGATATCTGTCTCAACATTAGGATTTTTTGATCTTATCTGCATAAGTGACCCCGAATCTCAGAACAATGGTATTATAGCATAGGATCAAGATCATATCGTTCATGTATAGCTTTTTCCGAAATTATCCATTTCATATTCAATCATAGCATCCTTTCAGAATACTATATTTGCCGTGTCAGACGATATAAGCTTCGAATCATGATCACTTCACAGATATGAAGGGTGACTACCTGTAAACACTATATTATCTTCAAATCAATCCTTATGGTTCTTTATCTTAAGAAGTCAGTATTCCAAAGCTCATTCAGCTCATGCATAAGATGAGATTGTGTTGTAGACTATCCTTGTATTGCTATTTTCCTTCAGAACCAGAAAAAGCACTCATGATGACAGTATTACAAGAAATGCTGTTATAAGTATAGCTACTATCACAGAAAATCATGATTTGTTGTTTTTGATGTTCATAGTGTTTCTATTATTTTTTATATATTTTTTCACTTATCGTTGTCTGTATATTCAATTTCGTCGTTTTTGCCAGATCCGCATTAAGTCATTTTCATGGCATTATTCATAATTCAAAAACTAAAGTTACTTTTCATTCTCTTGAAAGGTTTGTTACATCATCATTTGTTCATGATATGAAGAATCTAAGCTTGTTAATTATAACCCTTTCATCGCTTATCCTTTTTCATCAGCTTTTTCATATGAAACATTCTCTATTTCCCTCACAATCTGACTTGCATACATTGCTTGAATCCATAAGACAGTAGAATTGCGGTCATTTTATCGCAAGAATGGTATTCCCGCTTCATGAATAATTCAGTTCTTCAGTGAGGCTTGTATAGAATCAGTAATCAATTCATTTTTCCCTGATGTCTTTTGCTATGTTTTCTGTTATGTTCCTTGAATTTTCCTGCAAAACCCTTGCAAGCTCAAGCTTCTTGTTAGTATCCACTATATTGAAATATATAGAAAAGATGGATAGCATTATGATTGATAGGATTGTAGTCGCAACTACAAGTTCCACCAATGTGAATCAGCTTCTGTCTTTTGATATAGGACTATTGTTCTTTAAAAAAAACATCATTTGGATTAATTATGAATATAAACTTAACCTATCTTTTCCAGTCAGTGATGATCGTATTTATCTTAAATTCATTATATCATTTCTCATTGTTCACGACTACAGATTCTATCCTGAATGCTCAAACAACCGGCACATCAGAATTTGTGATCGTGTTTTTGGTTACAAGCGGTTCTACCTTTATGAAAGAATAGAAATTTGTCTTTACTTCTCAGCTCACGCAATGAGAATATCTTCATTGGCTATCAGAACATAGCCTGACGTTAAGGTTGCCCAAAACCTTGCCTTTGGTTCAGTCAAAAGGAGGATTCAATTCTGCCATTTTGATAGGTACTGCTCATGAGTAATCATTCTCTATGACATAATATGTGCTATCCCCTAGATTTCAAGTTCACAGTATTTCAGTCAGATCGTTCCAATCCCAATTCTTTAGCCAGTTCGTATCCCTTATATTCTTTACAAGTTCAATCTGCTCTCTTGCTATGTTTGAGGCTATTATCTCATTCTTAGATCTTGCTGATGAATTTATGGCAGAATATATAAGAAGATATGCGCTTAAAAATCATATCGTAAATATGACTATCGCGATCATCAGCTCTACAATTGTAAATCATTTTCTATTTTTCATCGCTTCTTTTAATTAGGGATTTTAATGATTTTTGATAATATTCAATCGATTGATTTTCAATATCAGACAGTTATCTCTGAATTAGATCCTGTTAAGGTCTCATTCCTGTATATATCCATTTCTCAATCTGGGGATCTGAAATAGAATATCACTCATGAACTGCTTTCTGTTCAATCAACAGTGATCTTATTTATATTGACTCAATCTTCAAGCTTTATAGTCCTAAGAAGCTTAGCTCAAGATACTGTTTCGCTTATGCTTCATGTATGATTGAAAGGAAAAGACAATATCTTATATTCATGACTCTGCTTCTCCATAAGTATTCATATATTCAGATTTTTCTTGCTGACCTTATCTATAACTGAATTCGAATTCAGAAAAGCTTCATTGAAGGTCTGATCGATAATCTCTTTACTGATCCTGACTTTAGATACGTTTGAATAGAAATCATAAGGCACAAATCAAAGCAATGTCAAAATGGATATGATCGTTATCACGATTATAACTTCTATCAATGTAAAAGCTTTCTTGTTTTTTAATATCATATTTCTTTGTTATTTATCTTAAATTATATAAAAACTAAAAATAATACAATACAATTATAAAAAATCCTCTTTTTTCAAAGAGGATTTTTGTTAGGATACGGTTTCTGTAATTTTCAAAACGGCGGAAAATATGGCGAAAGCGAACCATAGGACGAAGATTCATGCTATAAGCAGTGCCGCAGGCTCTATCCATTTCATAAGTATCGCCAATGACGAATCCACCTCTTTGGAATATTGGTAAGCGATCTTGTCACATACCTTATTTATAGTTGATGTCTTCTCTCATGCTTCAATCATCTGCACGAAATCATTCTTGAAGTATTTATGCTGCGGATCAGCGTCTTCCAGGCTCTGAGTGATTTTCTTTCAAGATGAGACACTTTTAGACACATTATAAATTATTTCCTTGTATATAGAGTTATTGCTTGAATCTCATGTCAGCGCGAAAGTCTTCACTATTGGGATTCATGCTCAGATAAGAAGTCAAAGATTAGATGCTATCTGTGCCAGAAGATAATTCTTATAGACAGTTCAGACAAGCGGGATGCTTATATAGAAATCATCTATCATCCTTTTTCATGAGTTTGTCTTAATATATGCCTTAAATGAAAAAACGGCTATCAGCAAACCTATTATGATCGTATAGAAATCATTAATGAAGAATTCACTGACAAATATCAAGGCTCTGGTCGAAAGAGGCAATTCTATTCATGTAGATTCAAAAAGCGGTTGGATTTTTGGTATCACATATGTCATGATTACGAATACCGCTATAATAAGGAATAGAAGAATGATAGTAGGATAAGTCAAAGCTCATTTGACTTTTCTTCTTAGATCTTCCTCTTCATTAAGTTGCTTAGACAGATTCAAAAAAGATTTCTGCAGTGTTCAAGAACTTTCTCAAGCTTCAATGATAGCAACCTCTTTCCTATTGAAGACGAAAGGCATTTTCTTCATCGCAGTGCTGAAGCTATCTCATGACTCTATAAAAAGAAGCAAGTTCGTAATCTCAAGTCACAGCTTAGGATTCAGAGTCTTATCCAAAAATCATTTCAATGCATTTGTCGCGGTAACTCATCAATCTATAAGGTTTGATAGATGTTCATATAGCAAAGCCTTATCTTTGATTGTTATCTTATTCCAAAAATATACATTAAACTCGTTATTAGTTTTCATTTTTTAAATAGTTATTATTTTGAAAAGTAGTACATTCATAGGCTTATAGATACAGGCAATGTTCAAGTGTTTTTCATATTGAATGGGAAATTCGTATTTTTGATCACAAATCTAAGATTAGAATTTTCAGAAGTAAGATAATTATAGTAATTATTCAGATCTTCTATTTTTTGTGCCTGAAGATTTATACTTACATTTGCAAGTGTCAATCAATTAGGAAGTTTTTCTCATTTATCCATTGATATATCACTTATATTGATTCATCTGTTTGCCATGAATATATTATTAATGATATTATCTTCCCTGAATTCTCAACCATATTGATTCATGATCTTCTGCATTTGCGGTGAAGAGCTTAAATCTGATTTGATTTTATTTAAAGCATTGAGCTCATCTTTCAATTCTTGCGATTGATTGGTAAGAGCTTCAAGATTAGTGTTTTTTTCCATATTTGCATAATATGAATCCTTTGTCACAAAAAACAGGACAATTAATGATAGCACTATCAAAACAGAAGCATATATGCTTTTTTGTTCTGGATTTTTAAATGAATTTGCTCACATATGATTTTTTTTAATTATTAAATATTATTTAACTGTAAGATTTATCTGGAAAGATCTTTGTGCAGAATTTCAAGTGATTGAGCTTACAGGATCCAATGTAAAGATATTGTTGTTTGGAGTGGTTCTGTAATCTTTAATGAATTCCGATACCTTTTGGATTCCATCTATATTATTACCTCAAGCTGAGATTGCAGATGTTGTGATTTTCTTGTTAGAATAACTGAATCAAGAATAATCTATCTTGTATTTTCTTGAAATCTTAGCTAATTCATTCACATAATTCTGAACCTTTGATTCATTTATGCTTTTCTCAATGTTTGGCAATGCATCTTTTATGATATTATATGCAACGATCTGATTATTGTTCTTAAGATCATCTATAGTCTGTCTGAATTCGCTTATCTTCGAATTTGTTTCGCTTATCTTTCAATCTGTGCTAACATTGCTCAAATATAAAAATACTGTTGCTAATATCGAAAAAGCAAATATTATTATAGAAGCGATAAAGTATGCATTTGATGACTTAACTGAAGCTTGCCTTGCTCAATTCTGTCAGATAGGATTTGACATGTTGTCGACTGCATCATTTAAATTTTCTATACTTGAATTTAAATTTTCCATCTGTATATGTATTAAGAATTAATAATTACAAATGAATTTTATCATAGTTTTATAATTAATGCAAAAAATCGACTTATTAAAAAATAATGATATATGAAAATAGGATTAAATGAATATAAAAACCTTGAACTAGAGATAAACAAATGAGATATCATATTCCTTTATTGAGATCTTTGAGCAGGAAAAACCTCCTTCATACAGAATATATTAAATAACCGTTTCTGAATCGAAGAAAAAATCAAAAGCCCGACTTATGTCCATTATAAGAAATATCTTGAAAATATCTATCATTTTGACCTATACAGATTCGAGGAGTATGATGAATTCGTAAATGTATGATGAGAAGAGATACTTGATGATAAGGAAAATATCTCATTCATAGAATGGCCTGAACTGATAGAGGAATATTATAAGCCTAAATACAGGATATATCTTAATAAGATCGATTGAGATGATGAATACAGGGATATGATAATAAAGGATAAATAAATCATTATACGATTAAAAAGACCTATATGCGATTAATCGCATATAGGTCTTTTTTGTTTTTTATTGTTTGGTCCAAAATAACCAATACACCAGAAGATGAAATCTATATAGAAAGATTGTTGTTTTGATTTAAAGAAAGTCAGTGATAAAAGGAGATAGTCCATCCGCAGGTTCTCCTACGGATACCTTGTTACGACTTCAGCCCAGTCAGTATCTTCACCATGATTCCCAATATTACTTCGGGAGCTTCCGGT